>NZ_OY780935.1:1352500-1688669 GCF_963675965.1 uncultured Celeribacter sp.
CCCGGAGGGATCCTCGCCAAACACCTTGTAGAGGTTCTTGATCGATACCTTGATATCCTCAGTCATGGCCGGTCTCCCGATAGGCTTGCAGGCGTTTGCCATAGGTCTGGCTGACGCGGTCAAAGATGATGGCCAGGGCAACGATGGCGAGACCGTTCATCAGGCCAAGCGCGAGGTACTGGTTGCCGATGGCGCGCAGCACCTGGGTGCCAAGCCCTTTCACCCCGATCATCGAGGCAATCACCACCATAGACAATGCCATCATGATCGTCTGATTCACACCGGCAAAAATATTGGGCAGAGCCAGCGGGATCTGTACCCCGAAAAGCTTTTCTCGGTTCGACGCCCCAAAGGCCTCTGCCGCTTCCATCACGTCCTTGTCGACAAGACGGATCCCCAGATTGGTCAGGCGCACGATCGGCGGGATTGCATAGATGCAGACCGCGATCAGCCCCGGCACCTTACCAATGCCCAGCAGCATGACCACCGGGATAAGATAGACGAAAGACGGAATGGTCTGCATCACGTCCAGAATCGGGGTCACAATGGCCTGCGCCCGATCACTGCGAGACATGAAAATCCCGATCGGGATGCCGACCGCGATACAGACAAGCGTCGCAACGGAAATCATCGCAAGCGTCGCCATCGTGTCTTCCCACATGCCGAACACGCCGATCAGCACGAGCGAGACCACCGCCCCCAGCGTGATTTTCCAACTGCGGGCCCCGAGCCAGGTCAAAAGTGCAATCACCAGAATGACCACGGGCCATGGCGCATGGGTCAGAACGTCCTCAAACCAGACGAGAAACTTCAGAAGAGGATTGAAAAAGGCTTCTATGGCTTCGCCATAGGCGCGCGAAAAGGTCCGAAACCCCTCGTCAATCCCCTGCTTGAAAGCCGACAGGTCACGCCGTCCGAGAGACGGGAACTCTGTGAGAAACTCCAGCATAGTATTGTTCCTTATTTACGGGAGAAGGGCCCGCAACCTCCGTTGCGAGCCCTCCCCTGTACAAATCGTTCGCTCAGAGCGCGTCCTTGACCTTCTCGGCCACTTCCGGGCTCACCCACTGGGTCCAGATGTCTTCATGCGTTGCCAGGAACTCATAAGCGGCATCTTCGCCGATGGCCTGATTGTCGGTCATGTAGACCAGCATCTCGTTCATCACCTCCCCCGGGAAGACGCGGGATTTCAGATACTCGACCACGCCTGCCGGGGCGATCTCTTCGACATCAGCGGTGATGACCGTGCTGACCTCGGACTTGGTCCAGCGCGACGGCTGCGGATCAACGCATTCATCAACGGATTTCACCATGCAACCGTCCCAGTTCTCGGTCCCGGCCCATTCGGTTTCGAACGGCAGGGATACGAGTTTGTATTTGCCGATCACAGCGGTCGGGCTCCAGTAATAGCCGAACCAGTATTCGTCACGTTCCGTGGCTTTTGCGATCGCACCCTCAAGACCGGCGGCAGAGCCCGGATCGACCAGCGTCCAGCCTTTGTCTTCCATATCGAAGGCGCGGAACATATTGGCGTTTGCAGGCTGACAGCCCCAACCCGCCGGGCAGCCCATGAAGGCGCCTTTGCTTTCGTCTTCCACGTAGGGGAAGAATTCCGGATGTTCGAGAACCTTCTCGACCGTGTCCAGTTCCGGGTGATCTTTCGCAAACGCAGGTGTTACCCACCAGCCTTCGCCCAGACCGGTGATCGGACCGTCGAGCAGCTTGACCATGCGGCCTTCTTCAATGGCTTTGGCCAGCGGCTCACGCACCGCGTTCGCCCAGAGCTCGGGCGCGATCTGCGGTTCGCCCTTTTCGTTCATCGAGGCAAAGAGCGTGTTGGTGCCCCCATTGATCAGCTCGACATCGCAGCCGAAGCCTTCTTCGAGAATGATGCCATCCACATTGGCCATCAATTCACCCGACGCCCAGTTGAATTCTGCAATTTTCAGATCGCCACATTCATCAGCAGCGAAAGCGCCGCCGGTAACAGCCACAAGAGCCAGAGCGCTGGCAGCAACAAGTTTAGTCGTTTTCATAAGGGGGTCTCCCGCTTACTTCGTGTGTGTACTCCGGCTTGATGTCCCTGACATCCCCTCAGCCGGTCACCACCCCGAATTGGGCGATTTCTCCGCACGATCAAGTCGCGGCCCTCGGCCCCCTAACTGCGGACCAAGAGCACCCCGGATACCTGATCCAAAACCCAATGCCATACACAAACAACGACTGTCCGAGGCACGATCCGGCGGAGCATGGGCATAATCGAACACATCACGTCGCGTGATGCAACCCGATAGGGCGATGCAGCCCCGGAAACGCCGCGTAGAGCGCCATTTGCGGCCTCCAATGGCGATAGTGATGGCAAAGCCGCCTCCCACGAGAGTTGCAGCACAGCCATCCGGGGTCTATCAGTCGAAACGACAGATCAAAACAGCAGGACACCCCATGGCCACCGACCGCACGCTCCAGGACGCCGCAGAACGTGAAAAATCCAAACGGATCGGGGCACTGGCCGAGCTCTGGCCCTTTATCCGGCCCTACAAACGGCTGATGAGCCTTGCCATTGTCGCGCTCGTCGCCACGGCCTGCATTTCGCTGATCCTGCCGGTTGCGGTGCGGCGCGTCGTTGACGGTTTTGGCGAAGCCGGGCTGATGTTGCTGGACAAATACTTCGTGGCCGCGCTGGTCATCGCCGGGCTTTTGGCTTTGGGCACGGGGCTGCGCTATTATCTGGTGACCCGGCTGGGCGAACGGGTTGTGGCTGACATCCGCACCGCCGTGTTCAACCGCATGATCCGCATGTCGCCAGCCTTTTTCGAAAACATTATGACGGGCGAGGTGCTGTCCCGCATCACCACCGACACGACGCTGATCCTGTCGGTCATCGGTTCATCCATCTCGGTCGCACTGCGCAACATGCTGATCATGCTGGGCGGGCTGATCCTGATGCTGTTCACATCGGCCAAACTCACCGGGCTGGTGCTGCTGATCGTCCCGGTCGTAATCGTGCCGATCGTGGTGTTGGGGCGCCGCCTTCGCAAGCTGTCGCGAGAAAATCAGGAATGGATCGCCTCCTCCTCGGGCACCGCCTCCGAAGCGCTCCTTTCCGCCCAGACCGTTCAGGCCTTCACCGCCGAAGACCCGCAGGCCGCGCAGTTTGCCGCCGTCACCGAGAAAAGCTTTGTCGCCGCACATACCCGCATCAAGACCCGCGCGGTGATGACCGTGATCGTGATCGCACTGATTTTTGCCGGGGTGGTCGGTGTGTTGTGGATCGGGGCCCGCGATGTGCGTGGCGGCAGCATGACCATCGGCGAGTTGGTGCAATTCGTGATCTACGCCATCATGGTCGCAGGCGCCTCGGGCGCGCTGTCGGAAATATGGGGCGAATTGCAACGCGCCGCCGGAGCCACGGAACGGCTGGTCGAACTGCTGGGCGCCGACGATCCGGTCAAGGACCCCGACGCGCCCCTGCCCTGTCCAACACCGATGCGCGGGGAAATCCGGTTTGATCATGTCAGGTTCTCCTACCCCTCGCGCCCGAACGCCCCAGCGCTCAACGATGTGTCCTTTGACATCCAGCCCGGGGAAACCGTCGCCCTTGTCGGACCGTCCGGCGCCGGAAAGTCGACGATTATCCAACTGCTGCAACGGTTCTACGACCCGCAAAGCGGCACCATCACCATGGATGGCGCACCGATTGCCGAGATGCAGCGCGCAGAGTTTCGGCGCAACATCGCGCTTGTGCCGCAAGACCCGGTGATCTTTGCCGCCTCCGCTGCAGAAAACATCCGCTTTGGCCGCCCCGACGCCACCCTTGATGAGGTCAAAGCCGCCGCCCACGCCGCTGCCGCTGACAGTTTTCTGACGGCCTTGCCCGAAGGCTATGACAGCTACCTCGGGGAACGCGGCATCATGCTGTCGGGCGGGCAAAAGCAACGTGTGGCCATCGCCCGCGCGATCCTGCGCGATGCGCCGATCCTGTTGCTCGATGAGGCGACCTCAGCGCTCGATTCAGAATCGGAACAGGCCGTGCAACGCGCGGTCGACGATATGGCGCAAAGCCGTACGACCCTGATCGTGGCGCACCGTCTGGCCACGGTAAAGAAAGCCGACCGCATTCTCGTCTTCGAACACGGCCAGATCGTTGCCACGGGCACCCATGACACGCTGGTCGCCGAAGACGGTCTTTATGCCCGGCTTGCCAGACTGCAATTCACCAATGGGGAATAAGCGCCGACATTTCCCGTTCCCTTTTGACGTGCCCTGCCCGATAGTCTGCACAACCATTCCGTCAGATCAGGAGAGTTAAAGATGGGACTTTGGAACTTTGTGAAAGGCGCCGGCAAAAAGGTCTTCAAGAAAGAAGACGACACACCGAATGCCGATGATCTTCTGGCCGAAATCAAGGCTCTGGGCCTTGAGGCCGAAGGGCTGAAGGTCGACGTCGACGGCGACAAGGTGACCGTGTCGGGCGAAGCGGCCTCGCAGGACGCCAAGGAAAAGGTGATCATGGCGGTCGGCAATGTCGAAGGCATCGCCTCGGTCGAAGACAGCGTGCCCGGCGCAGATCCAGTGTTCCATGAGGTCAAGAAAGGCGATACGCTTTGGGCCATCGCCGCAGAGACCCTTGGCAATGGCGCACGCTACACCGAGATTTTCGAGGCCAACAAGCCGATGCTGTCCCACCCGGACAAGATCTATCCCGGCCAGATGCTGCGCATCCCGCAGGATCTTGAGGCCTGAGCCATTCCACCCCGTGGTGCGGACCCAAGCGGCCCGCATCACCCGCCAGACAAGGACGCCCGACATGCCTGCCTTTCTGCGTCTGCCTGTGCTGCTGTTCCATCGCTACTATCGCGCACTCTGGCTGCGCATAACGCTCTATGCGCTGCTGTCTCTTGTCGTTGCGATCGGCACAGCGCTGATCCGCCGCTATCTGCCGCCCGATCTGTCCGGAGAATTCGGCGGCGACGCGATCCAGCCGATCCTGACCATTCTGGCCTCATCAATGCTCGCGGTCTCGACCTTTTCGCTCAATGTCATGGTCTCAGCCCATCGCAGTGCAGCAAGCAACGCGACGCCGCGGATCAACCGGCTGTTGCTGGACGACACCACCACCCAATCGGTTCTGGCCACCTTCATCGGGGCGTTTGTCTATGCCCTGACCACGCTGATCCTGTTTCAGGCCGGGTTCTACGCGGAAAACACATTGATCGTGGTCATGGCGGTCACCGTGGTGGTGGTGGTGCTGGTGATCATCGCGATGCTGCGCTGGATCGACCAGCTCAGCACGTTGGGCAGTCTCGACGAAAGCCTGCAACTGGCACAGGATCAGGCCCGCCCCGCTCTCAAACGCCTGTCCAGAACACCTGCCAAAGGCGCGCTGCCGCTGAGCGATGACATTATCCTGCCCGAAACGCTGACCGACATCCCGGCGGCGAAGTCGGGCTATGTCCAGATCATCGATGTGGCCGGACTGAATGGCTGCGCAGGACCGGACCATTTCATCTATGTCTGCCGCGAGCCCGGGCGCTATGTGCTGGCCGGTCAGCCGGTGGCGCGTGTGTCCGGCTCCGGTCACAGCGCCGAGTCCCTGCGCACAATGGCCGGCTGTTTTGTCATAGGTCCCAAGCGCACAGCCGAAGAAGATCCGGAGTTCGGCCTTCTGACCCTGTCGGAAATCGCGTCCAAGGCGCTCTCCCCCGGCATCAACGACCCGGGCACGGCGATTGAAGCCATCGCCCGGGTGACAGCATTGCTCTGGGCAAAAGGCACGGTGAAAAGCGCGCCGGAAGCCCCGCGTTACACTCAGGTCTTTCTGAAACCACCCAGTGATGCTCAACTGATCGAAGCGGCCTTCGGCGCCACGGCGCGCGATGGTGCTGGCACCATTGAGGTGGCCCTACAGTTGCGTCAGGCCCTGCTGGCGCTCTGCTCCGCGCCCGAAGCCCAGATGGCCAAGGCAGCAGAAGAGATGGCAAAACGCGCGCTCGACTATTCCGAACGCGCGCTGACACTGGAGATTGAGAAAGAGCGCCTGCGCACAACCCGCCCGGGGTGAGACCCGCAAGGGCGGCGCTGGCGCGGCTTACAGCTTCTCGAGCACGACGGAGCCCACAGAATACCCGGCCCCGAACGAACAGATCAGCCCCAGATCCCCGGTCTCCATCCCGTCATTGTGCTTGGCAAAGGCAATGATCGAACCCGCTGACGAGGTATTGGCATAATCCTGCAGAATGTTGGGCTGTTCGCCCGCCTGCGGAACGCGACCCAGAACCTTCTTGCCGATATAGTCGTTCATGGCCTTGTTGGCCTGATGCAGCCACAGACGCTTAAGCGTGGTGGGATCAAGGCCTTCCTCTTCCATATGTCCGGCGATGTGTTTGGACACGAGCGGCAGAACCTCTTTGAACACCTTGCGACCGTTCTGCATGAACTGCATATCGCGACGGTCTTCCATCTGGTCATGGGCGCGCCGCAAAAAGCCGTTGTTGTTACGAATATTATTGGAGAACTGCGACGCGCAGCGGGTGGACAGAACCTTGAACTGCGGACGGCTGGCCACATCCGCCGCTTCCAGAAGCACGGCGGTTGCCACATCGCCAAAGATGAAATGGCAGTCACGGTCGCGCCATTCGATATGACCAGAGGTCACCTCGGGACAGATCACCAGCGCGCGTTTGACGGAGCCTGCCCGGATCATATCCGCAGCCGTCTGAATGCCGAAGGTTGCCGAGGAACAGGCCACATTCATATCGAAGGCAAAACCGCCCGCTCCCAACAGGTCCTGAATCTCAACGCCCATCGCTGGATAGGCCCGTTCCATATTAGAGGCGGCGCAGATCACCAGGTCGATGTCCTCCGGCGCAACGCCGCCCATGGCCAGCGCCTGTTTTGCCGCATCCAGAGCCATTTCCGCCATCAGTGACGGTGCATCATCACTGCGCGGTTCATAGCGCGGGCACATGCGGGTCGGATCAAGAACCCCTTCTTTTTCCATCACATAGCGGGCTTCGATACCCGAGGCCGACGTGATGAATTCTGCCGAAGAATGGGCTTTGGCCTCAAGCGTACCTGCGGCAATCTCGTCAGCGTGTTCGGCATTGTAGAGGTCCACATAGGCATTAAAGGACGCCACCAGTTCGTCATTGGTGATGACATGAGGCGGCGTAAAGACCCCGGTTCCGCTCAACACAACTTGCCGCAAAGGTTCACTCCATCTTAACCCTTCAAAGTGAAGGCAACCTAGTCCCGCAAGACGTCCGCGTCCACCTTGTGAATTCACAAAACTGCGGAGGCTGACGTAGCGTCCGCCGACATCATTGTCGCGATGACGCTGCGTTTCATGCCGTGCAGGCTCTCTTGCGCGCCCCCGGCTTTCCCCCCATCATGGCCCGTGAGGAATAAAGACCCCGGCCAAAACCCGGGCACGAAGGGGAGGAGAGGATGCCACAGGATTTCAGCTCGCTAGCTGCGCGCAATTCCATTGATGCCGAAATGCCATGGGAGGCACGCGATGTGCCCACCACCATTTACGAGCGTCTGACCAAAACGGCACAAAGTTTTGGCGAACGCCCGGCGTTCACCTATCAGATTACATCCGGTCCGAAGGATCATGCACAAACCATGACCTGGGCGGAAACCCATTTCAAGGTAACGCAGACCGCGAATATGTTTCGCGCCCTTGGGATCGGCGAAAAGGACGTTGTGGCCTATATCATGCCCAACGCCAATGAAACCGTTCTGGCCTTTCTGGGTGGGATGGTCGCGGGCATCGTGAACCCGATCAACCCGCTGCTGGAGCCGGAACAGATCGCGGCCATTCTGCGTGAAACCGGTGCCAAAGTCGTTGTGACCCTGAAAGCCTTCCCGAAAACCGACGTCGCTCAGAAAGTGGCCGAGGCCGTGCGACACGCGCCCAAGGTCAACACGGTGCTCGAAGTAGACCTTCTGCGCTATCTGACGCCACCGAAAAAGTGGATCGTACCCTTCATCCGTCCGAAAAACCCCTCGGCGCAGGCGCATCACGCCGACCTGCTGGATTTCAATACGGAACTGGCAAAATATCCGGGCGACAAGCTGGGCTTCCCCGACGCCACCGAAGACCGCGTTGCGGCCTATTTCCACACCGGTGGCACCACCGGCATGCCCAAGGTGGCACAGCACAAGTATTCCGGCATGATTTACAACGGGTGGCTCGGGGCCAGCCTGTTGTTCAATGAAAAAGACAACATCATGTGCCCGCTGCCGCTGTTTCACGTCTTCGCCTGCCAGGTGATCGTGATGAGCCAGTTGGCCTCCGGGGCGCAGGGTGTCTATCCGACCCCAGCCGGCTATCGCGGCGACGGCGTGTTCGATAACTTCTGGAAGCTTTGCGAACGCTGGAAGATTTCCTTCGTCATCACCGTGCCCACCGCAATCTCTGCGCTGATGCAGCGCAAGGTCGATGCCGACATTTCTTCGGTGAAAATGGCCTTCTCCGGGTCTTCACCCCTGCCCGTGGAGCTGTACAAACGGTTTGAAAAGGCTGCTGGTGTCGAGATCATCGAGGGCTACGGGCTGACCGAGGCCACCTGTCTGGTCTCTGTCAACCCGATTGGCGGACTGAAGAAGATCGGATCTGTCGGCATCCCCTTCCCGCACACCGATGTCAAAATCCTGCGCCAGACGGCCGAAGGTCCCGTGGAATGCGGCGTCGATGAAGTCGGCGAGATCTGCATCGACAACCCCGGCGTCTTCGAAGGATCGACCTACACCGAAGAGGACAAGAACCACGACCTGTTCCACCACGATGTCTACCTGCGCACCGGCGATCTGGGCCGCATCGACGAGGACGGCTACCTGTGGATCACCGGCCGGGCCAAAGATCTGATCATTCGCGGCGGTCACAACATCGACCCCGCCGAAATCGAAGAGGCCCTGTCCGGTCACGAAGCCATCGCCTTTGTCGGCGCGATTGGCCAGCCGGATGCCCATGCCGGGGAAATCCCCTGCGCCTATGTCGAACTGGTCGACGGGGCCAACGTGACCGAAGAGGATCTCATGGCCTATGCCAAGATCCACATCCACGAACGTGCCGCGATCCCCAAGCATCTTGAGATCATGGACGAACTGCCGAAAACGGCCGTCGGCAAGGTCTTCAAACCCGATCTGCGCAAACGTGCGATCACCCGCGTCTACAATGCGGCGCTCGAAAAAGACGGGCTGTCGGCACGGGTGATTGAGGTGCTTGACGACAAGAAACGCGGCCTCGTGGCGCGCCTCGACCCCTCGGCCAAGACAGAGGCAGAACAAGTGGGACAGGTGCTTGGACGGTTCACCAACCCGTGGGAATGGGCAGAGTAACGCTTCTTCCTCACAGCATTGCGCGACAGACGCCCCGCCCTTTCGGCGGGGCGTTTTCTTTGGCGCAAGCAGGTAGAGAATCGCCCGGGCGAAAGGCGCGCTGCTCCTGCAGGCATGCCGTGAAAAATTCTTGTGCGGTTTTTGCCTGCCCTACATTCGCGCAAAGAGCCGCGCCTGCATGCATATATTTCATAGGGTGTATAGATATCCTTCACCCATCAAGCCGCGCCCAAAAAGTCGTCACAGGAAAAGGACAGATTTAACCTAATGTTTTTAAATGTATTTATAAGAATAACCTCCAAATCAGAAGGCCGGACATAGAGGTGACATAAGTTTTTCCTTGATTATTTTATTTTACACTTAAAGGTATACCGAGCAACGACGGAGAAATCTCATGCATCCACGTTCCCGGAAAAATGCCAGCCCGCTTGCCCTGAAGGTCTATCAGGGCCTGCTGGACGACATGTCGACGCGGCGGCGCGGTGCCGGGGATCGTTTGGTTGAGGCAGAGATTGCGCGCGAAATGGATGTCTCCCGCACGCCGGTGCGTGAGGCCCTGCGGCGACTGGCCACCGACGGGCTGATCACCGAAGCCAAGCCGGGGGGATATGCCATCATCACCCCCTCGATCGAAGACATCCGCGAAATCTTTGAGATCCGCAAGGCGCTGGAGCCGCTGGCCTTCGCCAATGTCGTGCGCGACGCGGACGGCAGCGGCGACGCCGAACTGCGGGCTGCCCTGGCCGATCTGCAACAGGCCGACACCATGCCCGCAGCTGTCCGGGCCAACATCGCGTTTCGCGGGTTTTGGATGGATCGGATCACCAACCGCCGTCTGCGCGAAACCCTGAAACGTTTTGAGATGCAGGTGAACATCGTGCGCGCAGCCACGCTCTATTCGCAGGCAGCGCGGGACACGGCCCGCGATGGCGCAGCCCGTCTGGCCGCAGCCTATCTGGCCCGTGACACAGCGGCCGCCCAGCGCGCCATGGCGGAATTCATCGCCGATGCGTTCACCTTTTTCCAACGCGCGGATGAAGAGCAACGACTTCATCCCGTCTCCCCGTCCCGCGCAGAAGACGCGGGACACACCGATCAAAAATAAAAATCGGCAAACGATTACCAACAACTCCTGCCCACGCAGACCAACAGTGAGGATATCATGTCCAAATCCACCCTTCTCAAAGGCCTCGCCACAGCCGCGCTGATGAGCATGACTGCCGTTGCGGCCCAGGCCGAAGACATCATTCGCGCCGTGACCTTCACCCCCGCTCAGGTGTCGTTCTCGCAGAACTTCCAGAAATTCGTCGACCTCGTGAATGAACGCGGCGAAGGCGTCGTCCAGATCCAAGTGATCGGCGGCCCCGAAACCATCCCGCAGCCACGCATGGGCGAAGCGCAGCAGAACGGCATCGCCGATATGTTCCTGCTCCCGGCTGGCCTGTATCTCAACATCGTGCCGGAAGGCGAAGCCTTTGCCGGCTCCAACCGCGACCCGATGTCGGTGCGTGCGGATGGTGGCATTGATGCCATCAACGAAATCTTCCACGAAAAAGCCAATGCCCATGTGCTGGCCCATGTCGATGGCGGCGCAGGTTTCCACCTCTGGTTGACCAAAAAGCCAGAGATCACCGAAGACGGTCAGGTCGATCTGAGCGGCATTCGCCTGCGCTCCTCCCCCCTCTACCGGGCCTTCCTTGAAACACTGGGTGCCACCATCGTCGTTCAGCCCGCTGCGGAAGTCTACACATCACTGGAGCGCGGTGTCGTCGACGGTACCGGCTACCCGATCACCGGGCTGCGCGACTACGGCTGGAACAAGTTCCTGAAATACCGTCTCGACCCGAGCTTCTTCCAGACCGACGTTCTGGTGACAATGAACCTCGACGCCTGGGAAGGTCTGTCCGAAGAAGCTAAAGGCATCGTTTCGCAAGCCGCCATCGAACATGAGGCCAGCTCCTATGAGGCCAATGTCGCGATGAACGTCAGCGAAGGCGAAGCCCTAGCCGACGAAGGGATCGAAACGATCACCCTGACCGGCGAACAGGAAACCCTGTTCCTGAAGACGGCCTATGACATCGCGTGGTCGCGGCTGAAAGAACGTGATCCGACCCATCACGACGAGCTCAAGGCGCTCTTCTTCGAAGAGATCGAATAAGCTTCGCATTGCCAGGCGCACCCTGCGGTGCGTCCGCCTTGCCCGCCCGACCGGCGCCTGGGCAAGGCCCCTTTCCCTTTCAGACCGAGGACTGCCATGTCTGTCGCCCTCTCCCTGCTGGATGCCCTATCCAAGCTGATGTTCTGGATCGCCTGCCTTTTGGTGGTGATGATCGTTTGCGTCGTGACCTATGATGTCGCCTCACGAAATCTCGGCCTGCCGACTGCCGTCTGGGCGGTGAACTCGGTCGAATACGGGATGCTGCATATCACCTTCCTGTGCTTCCCCCAACTTGTGCGCACGCGCGGCCATGTCTGCGTTGAAGTGGTGCTCAGCTATCTGCCATCTGGGCTGCGCAGCCTCTGGCAAGCGGCCCTGCAGATCCTCGCGGCCGTGATCTGCGCCTATCTCACCGTACACAGCGCACAATCGCTGATCAAAGTGATCGGCGACGGCTCTTATGAGGTCCGGGCCTTCGATGCACCGATGTGGATGCTATATGCCTCGATGCCCTTGGGCTTTGGTCTTGGCGCGCTGCAGTTCCTGTCCTTTTTCCCGCGTGGCGAAAGCTTCTATGGCGCCTCGCCCGACGCCCATGCCGGCCTGTAAGGAGACAGACAGATGATGGACTGGACTGCTTCAATCGCGATCCTGATCGGCGGGCTGATCGTCTCGATGGGGATCGGCCTGCCCGTGGCACTTGGGTTCTTTCTGATCAATGTGGTCGGCGTCTTCCTGTTTATGGGCGGCGCGCGGGGCATCGACCAGATGATTTCAAACGCAACCATGGCCGTGTCGACCTATTCGCTGGCGCCTGTGCCGCTGTTTCTGGTCATGGGCTCGTTGTTTTTTCATTCGGGGCTTGCGCGCCGGGTGCTTGATGCGATCGACGTGCTGATCGGACGATTGCCCGCACGGTTGTCTTATCTCACCGTGACCTCCGGCACAGTCTTTGCGGCGCTCTCGGGTTCTTCGCTGGCCAACACCGGGATGCTGGGATCGCTCATGGTCCCCGAGATGATGAAGCGCGGCTACAAAAAACATATGGCGATCGGGCCGATCCTTGGCTCCGGCGGCCTTGCGGTGATCATTCCGCCCTCAACCCTTGCCGTACTCTTTGGCTCGCTGGCGCGCATCGACATCGGCGCGCTGTTGATCGCCGGTCTGCTGCCCGGCGTGGTGCTGGCGCTGCTCTATGCCATCTTGATCTTTGCTCAGGCCAAGATCGATCCCGAGGCCGCACCGAACTATGATTACGAGCCCGTACCGCTTCTGAAACGCCTTGGCATCTTTGCCCGTGACGTGATGCCCATGGTGGTGATCGTCATGGCCGTTGTCGGCTCGATCCTGACAGGGATTGCCACACCGACAGAAAGCGGCGCGCTTGGCATCGTCGCCGTGGCGATCCTGGCACTGCTGTTCAAGGCGCTCGACTGGAAAGCCGTGACCGATGCGGTACAAGACGCGGCACGGGTCACCGGCATGACCTTTCTGCTGATCACCGCCTCATCGACATTCGCGCAGCTTCTGGCCTTTTCCGGGGCATCCTCCGGTCTGGTGCGTTGGGCAACATCGCTGGAGATGGGGCCGACCGAAACCCTCTTGATCATGGCGCTGATCCTGCTGGTGCTGGGCATGTTCATGGATCAGGTGTCGATGATGCTGATCACCCTGCCGATCTTTGTGCCGCTGGCCCTGTCTCTGCAGTTTGACATGGTCTGGTGGGGACTCATCATGCTGCTGATGCTCGAAGTCAGCTTCACCACGCCACCCTTTGGGCTGTTGCTCTTTGTCATGCATGGCGTCAGCCCACCGGGCACAACCCTGCCCGAAGTCGCCCGCGCAGCCCTGCCCTACATCCTGTGCGTGTTCATCCTGATCGGCCTTGTGATCCTCTTCCCGTCACTTGCCACCTTCTTGCCGTCACTGATGTGACCGTAGGCCTGCGCACCCGCATTTTCGCTCTCTTCCCCCGGGCGCGCAGGCAAATTCCCAAAGAAAGACCCAGACCATGAGCTTCAGAGACCGGCTCGTCTTCGATCCCAAAGAAGGCACCTATCACGACGGCGCCATGCGCTACATGTTCCTCAAACCCGAAGCCCTGATGGGCATCCTCAAGGAAGTGCCCCCCGAAACCCGCCCGCAGGTGCTTGAGGCCATGGCCGAAAGCGTCTTTGTGGCCGGGGGCAAATCCGCCCAGACCTATCAGGGTCAGGGGGCGAAAGCCGCCCAGGCGCTGCTTGAGGTGATCGGAGAAACCGCCGGGCAGCTCGGCTGGGGGCGCTGGAAGCTGACGCTCAGTGACACGGCCCTGAGCCTCGATGTCGAAAACTCGCCCTTTGTCTATGGCCATGGCCCGTCGGAGACCCCGGTCTGTGCGCCGATCCGGGGCATGCTGCGCGCGGTGTCCGGCCTGATTTTCGGCACACCCACCACCGTGCGTGAAACCGCCTGTGCCGCCACCGGCGCCAGCACGTGCCACTTTATTGCGCAGCCCAAGGAGGTCTGAACCATGTCCGCAGAAACCGACCTTTCCCAGAGCCTTCTGGACCGCTTTGGCCCCGCGATGATCCTGATCGGTGCCGATATTCCTGAAAAATACCACCATGACTGGGCCGGGCTGCCCCCGGCACAGCCGCTGGCCCTGGCGCGCCCGTCAACCACCGAAGAGGTGGCCGCGCTGATGGCATTTTGCAACGCACAGGGGATCGCAGTTGTGCCGCAGGGCGGGCTGACCGGCATTTCCGGCGCCGCCCAGCCGGACAAAGGCTCGGTCGTGCTCAGTCTGGAACGGTTCAACACCATCGAAGACATCAACGCCGACGCAGGCACGATGACTGCCGGGGCTGGTGTGATCTTGGAAACCGCGCAAGCGGCCGCCGAAGACAACGGGCTGATGCTAGGCATCGACATCGGCGCCCGCGGATCCTGCCAATTGGGCGGGGTGCTGGCCACCAATGCTGGCGGCAATACCGTGATCCGCTACGGCATGGCACGCGATCATGTTCTGGGGCTGGAGGTCGTTCTGGCCGACGGCACTGTGATCGACGGCATGAACACCATGTTGAAAAACAACGCGGGTCTCGACCTGAAACAGATGTTCATCGGCAGCGAGGGCCTTCTGGGGATCATCACCCGCTGCGTGCTGCGCCTGCACCCGCTGCCGCCCGCGAAAGCCACCGCCTTTGTCGGCTGCGCGGACACGGCATCGGCCATCGCTCTGCTCCGCCATGCCCGGGGTCGCCTTGGCCCGATGCTGTCGAGCTTCGAGGTCATGTGGCCCAGCTTTTTTCACTACATGTCCGAGGCCACAGGGCTCGGCTCCCCGCTTGAGGGCCGCCATGGCGCCTATGTGATCATTGAGGCCACCGGCTTTGACACCGACGGCACCCGCGCGGCGATGGAAACCCTCTTTGAATCCGCCTTTGAAGACGGGCTGGTCGAAGACGGTGTTCTGGCCAACTCGGTCAAGGAAGAGCGCGCGCTTTGGGCCGTGCGCGAAAGCCCGGCGGAATATGAAACCGTGCTGGGGCCGGTTATTCCCTTTGATGTCGGCATCCCGATTGCCCGGATGGGCGAGGCGGTGGAGACACTCGAAGCCGGGATCAAGGAGCTCTATCCCAGCGCCCGCGCGCTTTCGTACGGTCATATCGGCGATTCCAACCTGCACCTCGTCGTCAATGTGCCCGAATTCGGCACGGACCAGCCCGACAGCGCGGTCAAAGCCTTCGTCTATGACATCGTGCGCGGCCTTGGCGGTACGATTTCGGCGGAACATGGCATCGGCGCGATCAAGCGGGATTATCTGTCCTACTCACGCAGCACCGCAGAAATTGACCTGATGCGGGCGATCAAGGATTTGATGGACCCCAATGGCATTCTTAACCCTGGAAAAGGGTTTGATAAGGAGCGCCCCGCATGAGCCTGCGCGACAAAATCCGAATGCGCGCACCTCAGCGCGGCATTTTCATGGCCCTGCCAAGCGCCATGGCCATTGAAATCGTTGCCGGGGCCAAGCCCGGTAGCACCCGGCCGGATTTCCTGTGCATCGACACGGAACACAGTCCGATTGGCCCGGGGCTACTAACCGATATGATCCGCGCGGCAGACCTTTGCGGCATGCCAGCACTGGTCCGGGTGCGGTCGTCTGAGGTGGCGGAGATCGCCGCGGCGCTCGACGCGGGGGCTGCGGGCATTTTGGTGCCACATGTCGCCTCTGCCGCCACCGCAGCCGCCGCCGTGCGGGCCGCCCGCTTTCCTCCTGAAGGCAACCGCGGGGCTGGTCCGGCCCGCGCGGCCCGCTACATCCGTGACATTCCCGGCATGCTAGAGACGGCACGGCGGGACACCGTTGTGGCCGTGCAGATCGAAACCGTCGAAGCCGTCACCGCCGCCGCCGACATCCTGGCCGTGCCCGGTATCGATTTGGCCTTTATCGGCCCCGGCGATCTTGGCGTCGATTTGGCCACATGCCCGGGGATCACTGACACGTTGGAAGAACTCATCGACAGCACCTTGCAAGCCGCAGAGAAGGCCGGGGTGCCCGCCGGGATTTTCACCGCGGACCGCTGCGCCAGCTCCGCCTGGTTCAAACGTCTGGCCTTTCTCATCGAAGGCTCTGACGTCATGCTTCTGTCACAGGCTGCAGATGCGGCCTTTGCCCCGCTGTAAGCGCCTGTTGACAAACGACAGACAGAAGCCCGCCGTTCCCGACGGGCTTTTTCATCACCTGGTTTCCTGGAAAAGTCAGCCCACAGCCCGAAACTGTGAACGGGCATAGACCAGCGCCGCAAGGTCGCGGGCTGCCTCGGCCAGAAAGGCCTCTTCGATCTGGCCGATAAAGACCTGATGGCTACCCTGCGTGCTATGGGACGTCACCCGACAGGCCAAAGACGCCAGTGCCGTTTGCAGGCGTGGCACGCCGGTCTGTGTGGCAGACCAGTTGCCCGCCAGAAACTTCTCTGCACCGCGCACGCCGCCCGCACCGGCAAACCGCAGCGCCAGATCCTGATCCGAGGCCCCCAGAAGCTGCACGCTGAAGCGGTCCAGGCGCATGATCTCCTCACAGGTCGCGGTGTCGCGATTGACACAGGCCAGAAGACTCGGCGGCCGGTCGGTCACCGAACAGACCGCGGTGGCCGTGATCCCGCGCCGCGCCGCGCCCTGTCCGACCGTGATCAGGGTCACCGCCCCCGGAAACAGAGCCATAGACTGACGAAACTCATCGGTTGAAATACTCATGTCAGATCATGTCCTCGTCTTTCAAAGCCGTGCAGATCATATCCTGCAACCAGATCAGCCCCGGATCCGTCGCAAAGCTTTCGTGCCGCCACAGTTTGATGTCATAGCTTGGCACATCGATTGGCAATTCCCGGATTTCCAAGCCACCCCGCGCCTTGAGCCGCCGATAGATTGAATGCGGAAAAATCGTCACGAAGTCAGTTTGCCGAACCACTTCCGGCACCACGGTGAAATGTTCGAGCCGCGCCGTGGCGGCCAGAGTAAGCCCCTGCTGAAGCAACAGGCTGCGCGTCATCTGGAACCCGGTTGCCGCCTGGCTGACATCCAGAAACGACAGGGCGGAAAAGCGTTCGACCGTCCAGTCGCCGGACAGGGCGGGATGACCGCTGCGCATCAGGCACACCATTCGATCCGGAAACAGCAATCGGCCCTGACAGCGCGCCGTCTCCAGATCCGGCAGATAGCCCAGCGCCAGATCGACCTGACCGCTGCGCAGCGCGCTTTCCATATCCGACATGGTCACCCGCACCGAGGTCAAACCGGCCTGAGGGGCCGCACGCTCCAACGCACCCAGAATGCGCGGCATGGCATAGAATTCGCCCGTGTCGGTCATGGCGACCCGAAACCGGCGCGCGGTCGTGCCGGGTTCAAAGCGCTGGGTGTCATGGATCGTCTGTTCCAAAAGCTCGACCGCCCGTTCAAAGGGTTCGCGCAGCCGAGTTGCGGTTTCGGTCGGCTCCATCTGATTGCCCACGCGCTGAAACAGCGGATCGGAAAACTGGTCGCGCAAGCGTCGCAGGGCGTGACTGACAGCAGGCTGGGTCAGCCCCAGACGGCTGCCCGCCCCGGTCAGGCTGCGCATGTCCCAGATGGCCAGGAACACTTTGACAAGGTTCAGATCGAAACGGCTGGAATGAGTTTGCTTCATGCTGCCACCATGCCGCATAAAGCTGTCCTATGGCAATGCACGGACGGCTCCGGCCTCAAGGGAACCCGCGCGGCGCATCCATACCGGCCAGAATTTTGCCCGCGCTTTCCATCGTCAGTGCCGTCACTGCGGCGTGCTGCGTGACCACCATCGCGTCGCGCAGGTAGCGCTGCATCGGGTTGGATTTGGCAATCACTCCCATGCCCGCAATCCGGTAGCAATCCTGCACCACCTCGGCACCGGACTGCGCCGCATTGGTGGCTGAAATCCGCAACAGGGTCGTCTGCTCCAGCGACACCGGGTCGCCCTTCAGCAACATCTCCCAGGCTTCCTCCGCAGCTTCATAGAAAAAGGCCCGCGCGCTGCGCAGCTTCGCTTCGGCCTGCGCCAGCCCCAGTTGGAAATAGCCGCGTTCACACAGGCGCGATTGCCCAACCATCAGCTTGGCCGCCCCCGACACGGATTTGGCCTGCTCAATCGCCGCGCGTGCCAGACCCAGATTGCACGCCGCATGCACCTGAGCCTGATAGGCCAGCGCCGGATAGCGATAGAGCGGCTCGTCAAAAATCCCCGGCGCACCGCGTTCGCAGATCCATGTGTCGGAATAGAATTTATCCGTGACGGTGGTGTCATGGCTACCGGTGCCCTGCATGCCCGACACATCCCAGGTTTCGACGATCTCGACCTCATTGGCGGGGGCCACGGCCATCATCACTTTGGGCGGCGCTTCGGGTTCGGCCCCTTGCGGCTGGCCCGCAATTCCGACCCCGATCCAATCGGCGCCCATGCAGCCCGAGGCGAATTTCCAACGCCCCGAGACCTGCCAGCCGCCATCAACCCGCTCGGCCTTTTGCACCGGGTGCAACCCGCCCGCAAAGACCTGATCGGGGCCATCGGCATACATGATTTCCTGCGCCGCCACGGGCAAGGCTGCGGTATAGGTATTGGCCGACCCGAACGCCGCCACCCAAGCCGCCGATCCGTCCACCGTCCCGAGCGCATCCACCATTTTCAAAAAATAATGTGGCGCCATTGCATCCCCACCGAAACGCGTCGGCGTCGCCGCGCGGAAAATCCGCGCCTTTTTCATCAGATCGATGACATCGCGCGGCACATGGCGCTTGGCTTCGAATTCCTCCTGTCGGGCGGCCACAACCTCCAGAAGATGCTTGAATTCCAAAGTTTCTGTCAGCTTCGAGAAATCCGGCGTAGCGGGATCTAAGGCGTAAGGCGCCTCAGCAAGGTTGGTCTGGGTCATAGTGCGTTCCTTTGCGAGCTTGACTCAAGGAAACACCAGAACCATTTTATAATTCAAATTCATTCTCATAATTATAATCATGCGGAATTTTAATTCGATAAGCTTCGTCGAACTGCAGCGGCGCTATCCTCTGGTCGATTACACGGTGATTTCAGGCGACAACCACAAGATCACAGCCGAGCTCTTCGCCAAGGACGCAGATGTGGTTTTGGCTTTCGATCTGCAGGATCACGTGCGCGCCGAGGTGCTGCATGCCGTCACATCGCCATTGGGGATGATCTGCGCGCCGGACCGCCCTTTCGTACGTCAGGATCAGGTAGCGCTGACCGATCTTCTGAGAGGGCCGCTGGTGGTGCCGCGACACAGAGTTCCGCCCCGTGCAAAATGGTCTTAACCGACAAGCTGAAGCGCGACCTGAGAGACGCTGCAAGCACCATGCCCGCGACGCTCTAGCGCTTTAGTCAAGCTCCCTCAGGCACTGGCATTTCCAGGACAAGCCGCCCTTTCACATCACCTGCCGCCAGGCGTTCCAGCCCCGCGCCGACCTCTTCGAACGGCAGGGTCTCGATCTCGACCGGTGGCATGTGCCGTGCAGCAAAGGCCAGAAAGGCACGCAATTCGGCACGGGTTCCAACAGAGGAGCCCATGACACGATGCCCGCCGTTGATCAGCCACATCATCGACAGCGGCACGGGATCATGGACCAGCGCAACGGCAACGATCTGGCTCAGCGGGTTCACCACGTCGGCAATCAGGTCCCAGACCTTGGGCGTCGGCGCAAAGTTCAGGGTGATATCCGCCCCGCCCCAGGCTCGAATCGCATCCGCCTCATCCGGAGAAACGGCGAGGCTAGCCCCGTGGCGAAGCGCCTCGGCACGTTTGGCGGGATCAAGATCGACCACGGCCACCTCAAGCCCGCGCGCCAGCCCGATGGCAATCGCATATTGCCCCAGCCCCCCGGCACCGATAATCACGAGCCGCTTTCCGGCCTGCACCTCACAGCGTTCAAGCGCCGACCATGCGGTCAGCCCGGCGCACAAGAGCGGGCCGCCCGCAACCGGGTCGATCTCGTCAGGGATTTCGGTGGCAAACGCAGCCTCGACAATCGCATATTCCGCGAAGGCACCATAGGCATCAAGGCCGCGCGCCTTCTGACTTTGGCAAAAGGTTTCATGCCCAGTCAGACAGGGATCGCAATGTTGACAGGTGTCATAGAGCCACGGCAGACCGATCCGCGTGCCCGCCGCCAAAGGCCCCTCACCCGCCACGATCCGGCCAATGCCTTCATGCCCAAGGATCAGGGGAAAGGCTTCGGGCGGCATCGGTTCCTCACCGCGTTGCACATGCAGATCAGAATGGCAGATGCCGCAGGCTTCGACCCGGACCAGATATTGCCCCGGCCCCGGCACCGGTACGGGCACCTCGGCGATCCGCAGTGCCGACCCCGGTGCGTCGCACAGCGCCGCTTTCATCGTCTTGGGAAGATCAGTCATGTTGGCTCCTTTCGGCCCCCAGCAGACGCGGCAAGTTGCCGAACCGACCTATGAGGCCAAAGATCAGCGCAGATAGGGCAGCAAAGATCACAGAGACCACGGCAAGGATCGGTGTGTAGCCATAGCGCAGGGCGTTGAAAATCTTGATTGGAAGCGTTTCCACGGTGAAACCCGCAACCATGTAGGCAATGATATATTCGTTGAGGCTGAGCACGAAGGCGAAGGCATACCCCGACACCATATAGGGGATCAGCAGCGGCAGGATGACCGTGCGGAACACCACGCCACGACCGCCCCCCATGACCCGGGCCGCCTCGATGAGAGATTTGTCGATGCCCTTGAGGCCCAGCGAGATCGTGACCAGCGGCAGGGTGACCAGAAAGATCCCGTGGGACAGGATCGTCGCATACATCTGCCCGTAGCCGCCCAGCGTCATCCAGAAAATCATGAACCCCAGCGCGGAAATCACCGGCGGCAGGGCAAAAGGCGCCAGCCCCATGCCGGTCAGCGCGCGGGCGGCGAGGCCCTTGCGTTCCCATACGTAAAGCGCAAGCGGCAAGGCGATTGCCACCGCCAGAGCCGCCGCACAGGCCGCAATGACCAGAGAATTGCGCAACGGGACCAGCCATTCGCTTTGCTGGAACAGCTCGGCATACCAGCGCAGAGACGGATTCACCGGCGGAAACCGCAGGGTTTGCGGCCCGTTCAGCGATACTGCGGCTACGACCACGAGCGGGGCGATCAAAAGCGCAAGGATCACCAGAACGTAAACTGTCTTGAGCGACCGTGTCATGCGCTCCCCCTTTCACGCCCGGCCAGCGAGGCCAGACCCACAAGCGCCAGCGCAACCAGCATCAGGAACACCGACATGGCGGCAGCGAAAGGCAGGTTGGATTGGTAAATCGCCTGATCGGTGATGTGGACGGACAGGGTCCAGTGCTCAGACCGCCCAAGAAGCTGCGGCAACAGATAAGAGCCAAGCGTGAAGACGAAAACGAGGATGAACGCGCCAACGATGGCCCCGCGCAGATTCGGCACGATGATGCCAAAGAAGGCACGCGGCCCCGACGCGCCCATGACCCGCGCCGCTTCCACGATTTCGGGATCGAGCCTAGAGACCGGCGGATAGAGCACCAGAACGGCAAAGGGGAAACCGATGTAACACAGGCCAGTGATCAGGGCGAACAGCGAGGGTGTATAGGCGCGCGGCTCATCTATCAGCCCCAGCCAGTGAAACAGATTGCCGATGCCGGCGGTCTGCGACAAGAGCGTGGACAGCGAAAAGCCGATGATCACCTCGGACAACGCCAGAGCCGAGAGCAAAGCCACCAGAATGCGCGTCTGCGCCTTATGGCCCATGCCAGACAGGAAAACGGTAAAGGGAAAGCCCAGCGCAACACAGATCGCCGCTGCGCTCAGCGATACGGAAATCGACACCGCCATGACCTTGCCGAAAAAGCCCGACAGGAACCGCGCATAGCTGTCCCACTCAAAGGCCCATTCGTAAAACCCGCTGACATCGCGATGCGCGACGGAAACCGCCAGCATGATGCCGAAGGGCACGAGGAAAAACAGTGTCAGCATGGCGGCGGGCCAAAGCCCGAGCCAGCGCGGTGTGGCGGTCTCTGGGGCTGGGGCACTCATTGCACCACCACCTTTTCACCATCCCGGAACTGCACGCCGACCGTTTGCCCGATGCGCAGATCATGACCATGTCCTGGCGGCAGATGCGCGGTGATTTCCTGATCGCCGACCAGCATCAGCACATGCAGGCTTTCGCCCAGATCCCGCAGGAAACTGATCTCTGCGGACAGCCCGTCTTCGGGGGCGCACAGCACGACATGTTCGGGGCGCACCGAAAGCTGGGCCTGACCCGAAGGAATGGCAATGCGGTCGCCCTCGGTGATCGCAAACCGGTGCCCCAGAATCGAAACCGCACCATCCGCCACCTCACAGGGCATCAGGTTGGTGGTGCCGATGAACCCGGCAACGAAAGCATTCGCCGGCGTATGATACAGCTCCATCGGCGCGCCCGCCTGTTGGATCACCCCGTCTTTCATGACGATCACAAGATCGGCCATGGTCAGGGCTTCTTTCTGGTCATGGGTCACAACAACAGTGGTCACGCCAAGGCGTTGTTGAATCTGGCGCAGTTCGATCTGCATATGTTCGCGCAGGCTGGCGTCGAGCGCGGAAAGCGGTTCATCAAGCAAAAAGACCTGCGGGTTGATCGACAGCCCCCGGGCGATCGCTACGCGCTGACGCTGCCCGCCCGACAGCTGATGAATGCGGCGTGCCCCCAGACCGGGCAAACGGACCAGCTCCAACAGCTCTTCCGCCCGTGCGCGTCGGGTCGCCTTGTCGACCCCGCGAATGGCCAGCGGATAGGCAATGTTGTCCGCAACATCGAGATGCGGGAAAAGTGCAAGCGACTGGAACACCATGCCCATGCCGCGTTTGTGGGTCGGCACCTCGGTGTGGTCGGAGCCGCCAACATGGACGCGCCCTTCGCTCGGTGTTTCCAACCCGGCAATCACCCGCAAGAGCGTCGTCTTGCCACAGCCGGATGGGCCAAGCAGGCAGACGAATTTGCCACTGGGAATGTCGAGCGACACGGTGTCGAGTGCTCGGAATGTGCCGAAGTCCTTACTCAGACCCTCGATGCGCAATTCGGTCATGTCAGCTGTCCTGTCGTCAAAAATCGCGCCGCGGCAAGAGGTTAACCGCGGCGCGTCGGGGAAGGGAAATTAGCCGGTGATTTTCTCCGACCACATCTGATTGATCCAGTCACCGCGATCGACGTAGATCTCGTTGAGCGGCAGGATCGGCGTCTGATCCGAAGACACGGCGGCAAATTCTTCGTCCGTGAGATCGGTCAGTTCGCGCGCGACCGTCGGCGCGGTGCCGACAAAGCGCGACAGTTTCGCCTGAATTTCTGGCTGCGCCATGTAGTTGATGAATTCCTGCGCCGGCTCGATCGCCTTCGAGGCTTTCGACACCACCCAAGACCCGCTGTCGAGCACCGCACCTTCGTTCGGGAAGGTCGAACGCACCGGCTTGCCCTGCGACGCCGCAAGGCCGGTCACGTCGTGATAATACTGACCAATCGGGATCTCACCGGTTTCCAGTGCTTGCTGGAACTGGCCTTCGTCGCGATACCACAGGCGGACGTTGGGTTTCACTTCGGCCAGTTTATCCATTACCTGCAGCACACCCTCGTCGGTTTTGAGGATATCTGTACCCCCGAAATAGGTCGTCGCGGTGATTTCCAGCAGGAAGGAATTTGTCGCCATGGACATGAGGCCCAGTTTGTCGGCATTGGCCGCATCCCAAAGCGCCGTCCATGAGGTCGGCGCCTCGGCAAAAGTGTCGGTATTGGTCACCAGAGTGATGTACCAGCTCACCGCGCCCGTGCCGTAGACCTTGCCGTCTTCATAGCGGTGCACAAAATGATCCGGCAAATTGCCCAGATTGCTCAAAGCCGCCTCGTCGAGCGGCGCCCACAGACCGGAGCGTTCGCCTTTGATGCGCGCAAGCTGCACCATCATTGACACATCCGCCGGGGCCTGACCGGCACGCGCTGCCTGCGACAGCTGCACAAGCCAGGCTTCGCCGGTCGGCTCTGCGATACTTTCGACTTCAATGCCGGTGGCGGCGGTGAAGTCCGGATAGATGTATTTGTCGAAACTCTCCTGGAAATAGCCCCCGTAGGTGCCGACCTTGAGCGCGGAATTCGCCGCCCTGAGAACGGAAGGGGCGGAAAGCGCGGCGACCGTCGCGGCACTCGCCTTAAGAAACTGACGTCTTTGCATGGTGGATAACTCCCTGAAACTCCGGCTTTTGATCAGCGACCCTGCGGCACGCCGGGAAGCGCGCAGAGCATTTCAAACAAAAAATTTGCAGCGATCACGGCGGTGTTGCCCGCCGGATCGTAGGGCGGCGACACCTCGACAAGATCGCACCCGACAAGGTTCAGTCCCGCCGTGCCGCGAATGATTTCAAGACCCTGCATCGTGGTCAGACCGCCGACCTCGACCGTGCCCGTGCCCGGGGCAAATGCCGGATCCAGACTGTCGATATCATAGGACAGATAGACCGGCGCGTCGCCAATTTTGGCGCGGATCTCGGCCATCAGCGGAGTCAGCGATTTATGCCAGCATTCCTCGGCCTGGATACAGGTCCAGCCCTGCTCCCGGCCCCAGTCGAAATCCGCCTTGCTGTAACCGGTGCCACGCAGACCGATCTGGAACACCTTGTCGTTTTGCAGGCAGCCTTCTTCCCACGCCCGGCGGAACGGGCAGCCATGGGCTTCTTTTTCGCCGAACATGTCTTCATTGGTGTCGGAATGCGCATCGACGTGGATCAGCGCAACGGGCCCGTGTTTTTCCGCAACCGCGCGCAGGATCGGCCATGTCAACGTGTGGTCGCCGCCCAGCGTCAGCGGGATGGCCCCCTGCGCCAGAACACCACGATAATGCCCTGCGATGATTTCGACGGATTTCTTGAGATCATAGAGGTTTACCGGCACGTCGCCGATGTCAGCCACCTGCAGATGCTCGAAGGGCGCCGCCCCGGTCGCCATATTGTAGGGGCGGATCATCCTGCTTTCGTCACGGATCTGGCGCGGGCCCAGGCGTGTCCCCGGACGGTTCGAGGTACCAATGTCCATCGGAATTCCCAGAAAACAGGCGTCGAGGCCCTCGGCGCTTTGCGCGACCGGCAGACGCATCATCGAGGCCAGCCCGCCGGTACGGGGCATCTCATTGCCACTGAGGGGTTGATTAAAACGATGTTCACTCATCGGCTTTCTCCTTAATTCAGGAGGAGAATGAACCGAAATCTTCATCCGATAAATATCGCGATTAAGATGTTTTGTTTGATAAAAATCAAAGTTAAGATATCTCCGCGCCACTTTTTTCAGCAGGCACGTTGTTCTGAGCCAGCGCATCATAGATCCGCGACAGCTCCTTGAGCATTTCTTGCGCCAGAGGCGAGGCATCGACATCAGGCCGGGTGATGGCCTCGAAACTGCAGCGATAGATGAAACGGTCCGCAAGCACGCGCTTCAAACGGCCGCTGCGCACCCATGAAGTCACGGCATGTTCGGGCAGATAGCCGATATAGGCCCCCGACAGGATCATGATCAGCTGTTGTTCCAGCCCCTGCGCCATCGCCGGCGAATTCGGGAAATCCCGATTGTTCCAGTGATCGTCGCGCCAATAACTGCGCCCGACAGTGCGCATGCTGGCCACAAACTCCGGCGTCAGCTGATCGTCCGGCACATTCCAGAGCAAATGGTTCGAGGCGCAGTAAAGATAGTTGGTCTCGGAATAGAGCGGCTTATAGTCAAGCCCCGAGACCTTATGCGGAAACGACCCGATCCCCAGATGCAAAGAGCCATCGCGCACACGAGCCTGCAGGTCTTGCGGGCTGCATTGTGCCAATTCAAATCGCAGCGAGGTGGCGCGTTTTTCCAAGCCACCGATGGCCTCAGGTAGGCGAAAATTGGGATCGGTCACAACGTGATCCACCACGCCAATCCTGAGGGTGCCGGACAGCGCGCCACGCAAAATGGCAGTCTCAGACACAAATTCCTCAGAGGCCGCCAGAAAGCGGACCACGGCCGCGTGCACAACCTCCCCTTTCTGCGTCAGGCGAAACCCGGCACGTCCACGGCGGCACAGCGTCAGCCCCAGACGGTCTTCAAAGGCCGTGATCTGGGTGGAAATGGTGGACTGGCTGACATTCAGCTCGGCCTGAGCCGCGGCAAAGCCGCGATGGCGCACCACCGCGTCGAACACGCGCATCAGTCGGATATCGGCACCGGAAAGCTGCATTACACCTCGTGTCTGATGGGCCTGAAATCGCTGTCCTGCGTGGACAGCCTCGCCGCATCATACCACGCGGGCAAAGTCGCGAGAAGCATGGCTGCGCCGCGTCCGGCGCGGGCAAGACTGCCACCGTCTGCCGCAGCGATCACCGAGCCGCCGAAATAGCTCAGAGGGCCTTCTTCTCCGCATAGATTGGCGTAGACGATTGTCATCCCATGATTGGCGGCCATTGCCGGGACGACATGATTGCCGACATGGGCAAAGGGATCCATGGCCGCGGTTGGCGCAAGGATCAGCTCGACCCCCTGCCGTTTCAGCGCCGCGACATGCGGTGCGAATTCGACATCGTAACAGATCAGGATCGCCGTTTTGCGCCCGGCCAGTTCAAACATCGTATAGCTGTCCCCGGGAGCAAAGCGCTTGGGCTCTGTCTCACCGTACAGTTGAATTTTGCGGTGATTGCCGAGGATCTGCCCCTCAGGCGACAGACACAGGGCGGCGTTGTAAAGCCGTTCCCCGGCCCGCTCCGGATATCCCACGCAAATCGCACATCCGGCTTCACGGGCAATCGGGGCAAGGCGCGCCTGCAATGCATCAGCGTCACAGGCCAGCTCTGCAAGATCGGGGCGTTCGTAGCCGGTCAGAAACAGCTCGGGAAAGACGACCACTTCGGCCCCTGCAGCACCGGCGGCAGCGGTCGCGCGGGCAATCTGGTCAAACGCCGCCTCCCGGTCTCCGGCGACAGATGATGCCTGCCACAGCGCGACGGTGATCTCTGTACGGCTCATAGCCCGTGCACCGCTTTGACTTCGGTGAAATCCTCAAGCCCCAGCAGCCCGCCTTCGCGCCCGTTGCCGGACTGGCCATATCCACCGAAGGGGCTACCGTAATTGTGCGGCGCCCCGTTCAGATGCACCATGCCAGCCCTCAGGCCTTTGGCCACGCGCCGTGCCCGTGCCGGATCGCCGGTCTGAACATAGGCCGCCAGACCATAGGACGTGTCATTGCCAAGCGCGATGGCCTCCGCCTCATCTTCAAAGGGGGTGATGACCAGCACGGGTCCGAAGACCTCTTCGCGCCACAGCCGCATGTCCGGGGTCACATCGGCAAAGATCGTCGGACGGGCATAGTGACCACGATTGATGCCTTCGGGCTTGCCGGGACCGCCCGCAATCAGGCGCGCACCATCATCAATGCCGGCCTGAATGAGCGCCTGCACCCGGTCCCATTGCAGCGCCGAGACCAACGGTCCGATATGTTCGCCCTCTTCAGCGGGATCGCCGACCACAGTCGCTTCCGCTGCGACCTGCGCCAGAGCAACCACCTCGTCATAGACAGAACGTTCAACAATCAGCCGTGTTGGCGCATCACAACTCTGACCGGTGTTGTTCATGCATTCCGCGACCGAGGCCGCGACCTGTGTGTCCAGATCGCAATCGGCAAACACGAGGTTTGGGCTTTTACCGCCCAGTTCCAGTGTCACCCGTTTGACCGTCGCGGCCGCATCCCGCGTGACCGCCGTGCCTGCGCGGGTGGAGCCGGTGAAGGACATCATAGCGATATCCGGGTGGCGCGACAGAGCAGAACCGACCTCTGGTCCATTGCCGTTCACAAGGTTGAAGACCCCGGCGGGAAATCCGGCCTCATCGATCATTTCAGCATAGAGCATGGCCGAAAGCGGCGCAATTTCCGAAGGTTTCAACACGCAGGTACATCCGGTCAGAAGCGCAGGAATGACCTTGAGAGCGATCTGGTTCATCGGCCAGTTCCAGGGCGTGATCAGCCCGACCACACCGATCGGCTCACGCATGAGCGTGTCACCGTTCGGCAGCTCCCATTCCCATTCCATAGCATCCAACGCATCAAGAAAGCCTTCGACATGGCCCACGCCCGTGTCCGCCTGCTGTTCGCGGGACATGGAAATCGGCGCGCCCATTTCGCTGGTGATCGCCTGTGCCATCTCTTCATACCGGGATTTGTAGATCTCCAGAAGACGCTCGACACAAGCCCGTCTGTCCGCCAGCGGGGTTGCCGACCATACCGGGAAGGCAGCCTTGGCTGCAGCGACGGCCCGGTCGACATCGGCCGCGCTGCCGAGGCTGATCTCGGTGACGATGTCTTCGGTGGCGGGATTTTCGACGGCAAAGGTCTGCGGCGTGACCGGCGCAACCCATGCGCCGTCGATGTAGAATGTCTTGTGGTCCATCAAAGGCCCTTTTCTTTCAACCATGTGGTGATGATTTCGGTCAGACGCGCACCGGAGAATGACGGGAAATGCCCGCCATGCACGATGCGCACCGGCAGCGCTGCAAGGCGTTGCATCGAGCGGATGTAGCCTGCCGCATCGGCGTGGTAGGTGTCTTCGATCAGCGGGCCATCATAGACCAGATCCCCCGAAATCAGGACACCGCTTGCGGCCTCCCACAGGGCGATCCCGCCCGGGCTGTGGCCCGGCGTGTGGATCACTTCAAACACCCGATCCCCCAGATCTATGACATCCCCATCTTCCAGCACCCGCGTAGCAGGGGCGGCTTTCACCGCATAGCTGGTGGAGCTGTAAGGCACATCCGGCAGCGCGTCGAAGATCTCGTCGGTGACATAGGGGTCGGCCAGCGTGTTGATCCGCGTCGGATCGGCCAGGATATCTGCCTCGGCGCTATGGCACAAGCGACAGGGGAATTCGTGATGGCAGCCGATGTGATCGAAATGTGTGTGGCTGGCGACGGCATCCAGCGGCCGCTCGCTGACCAGCGGCACCCATTGGCGAAGCGATACGACCCCCATACCGCTGTCGACCATCAGGTCGCGATCACGGCCCCGCACATGCCAGATATTACAACGGTAGAATTCCTGAATATGAGGTTCATCGATCCAGGTAATGCCATCGCCTGCGGCGCGTTGACGATACCAGTCTTGCGGCGGAATACGTGTCATGCTGCGACCTCCGCGCCACCTGCGGGATCGGTCAGGATCACAGGACGACATCCGAACAATTCAACTTCGGCTCCCGGCTCCGGCGACGCCCCTTGCGGCAGGTGTGCAACCAGCGTCAGCTCCGGCGCATTGAGCGGGGCGAAATGACAACGCCGGTGCGCGCCAAAAAAGGACGCTTCGGTCAGACGGGCGCGGCCAAGGCTGAAATCACCCTCAAGACCGATGTTTTCAGGGCGCAGGCACAACAGCCCGGTCTGGGGCGGAACCTCCAGCACCCCGAGCGGAGAACTGACCCCCTGCCCTGCTGCCTGCACGGGAATGCGGTTCATCTCGCCCATGAAATTGGCGGAAAACAGGGTCTTGGGGGTCAGGTAGACCTCTTCCGGGGCACCGCAATGCTCAATCCGCCCATGGTTCATCACCACGATCCGATCCGCGATGGCCATGGCCTCTTCCTGATCGTGGGTCACATGAACAAAGGTGGTGCCGACACGGCGCTGGATCGCTTTCAGTTCGTCCTGCATCTGGCGGCGCAGTTTCAGATCGAGCGCGCCTAGCGGCTCATCCAGCAGCAGCACATCGGGTTCCACCGCCAGAGCACGGGCCAGCGCGACGCGTTGACGTTGCCCGCCGGAAAGCTCATGCGGCTTGCGGTCGGCCTTGTCCGCCAAACCGACCATGTCGAGCATTTCCATCGCCTTTTTCAGACGCACAGCCTTCGCAACCCCGCGCATACGCAGGCCAAAGGCGACGTTGTCGCGCAGGCTCATATGCGGGAACAGGGCGTAGTCCTGAAACATCGTGGTGGTCGGGCGATCTTTGGGCCCGACGTGGGTCATGTCTTTGCCCCCGATCAGCACCTGTCCCTTTGTCGGCGTGTAAAACCCGCCGATGATCGACAACAGGGTGGTCTTGCCGCAGCCCGACGGGCCAAGCAGCACGATGAATTCGCCTGCAGCGATCTCAAGATCAACACGGTGCAGCGCGGTAAAGGTGTTGAACCGGTGCTCGACGGCTTTGATATGAACATCAGCGGTCATTTCGATCCCTTTCGAAACAGCGTGAATTCCAGCACCACGACGATGGCAACGGAGACAAGAAAGACGAGAGAGCCGACGGCGTTGGTTTCAGGCGACAGGCCCGAACGCAGCATCGACCAGATCTCGACCGGCAGGGTCACATCGAAGCGCGTCAGCAGGAAGGCAATGATGAATTCGTCCCAGGAGAAGGTGAAGGCCAGAAAGAAGGCCGCGGCCAGCGCCGGCAACAGCATCGGGGCCGCAACGAACCACAGCACCTGCCACTCGCGCGCACCCAGATCGCGGGCGGCCTTGAGCGCACTTTTCTGATGCTCGCCGATGGCGGCATAGATGATCGCAAAGCAGAGCGGCAGGTTGATGACCACATGGCCGATCCCCGTTGCCAGAAGCGAGGGGCGCAGCCCGATCTGGTTGAACATCTGCAAAAGGCCCAGCGCGATGATCAGATAACTCACCGTCATCGGCGCAATCAGCAGCCCGCGCATCAACACGGAGCCCGGCAAGATCACCCGGGCAAGGCCGGAGGCCGCCAGAAATCCAAGGGTCAGCGCCGTGGCCGAAGACAGCAGCGCCACGATCAGGGAGTTGAGCAAAGCCTCCATCAGCGCCCGATCCGAAAGCACCTTGGCGTACCACTCAAAGGTCACACCTTTGAACGGCGGGACCGGTAACCGACCATCCTGAAAGGAAAAGACCACCAGAACGACGACCGGCAAAAGGATAAAGGCAAACAGGGCGACGAGGTAGGCCCAGGACAGGTATCTCATCACACACGCTCCATTTTCAGCCAGCGCGCGCAGGCTGCATAGGCCAGCGTCACAATGGCCATCAGCACCACGGACAAGGCCGAGGCCATCGGATAATCCCCCCGTCGCCCAAGCTGCAACATGATCAGCTGTGGCAGGGTCAGCTCATTGTTGCCCCCCAGGATCTGAGGGGTGATGTAATCGCCAATGCACAAAACGAAGGTCAGGAATGCGCCCGTCATCACGCCCGGCAGGGTCAGCGGCAGGATCACGAGACGGATCACCTGCCATTGTGAGGCGCCAAGATCCTGTGCCGCGCGGGCATAGTTCGGCGACAGCTGGACCAGATTGGAATAGATCGTCAGCGTCAGCAGCATGACGAAGAAATGCACGAATCCGATCACCGTGGCGGCACGGGTTGCCATGATCTGCACTGGCTCGGCCAACAGGCCCAGCCCCACCAGCGCGTTCATCACGACACCCTTTTCGCCCAGCACCAGCGCCCAGGAATAGGAGCGCACAACATAGGAAGTCCAGAACGGCAGAACCGCCAGCAACAAGGCCATACGACGCCAACGTGGCGGGACGCGTGTGGCGATGATCCAGGCCAGCGGCCAGGCCAGAAGAACCGAAATCACCGTCACTGTCGCGGTGATTTCCAGCGACACGAAGATGCCGCGCCGCAGCGAAGACTCGGTGAAAATCCGAAGGTAGTTGCCAAGATCATGCCCCTGCACGATCTCGCGCCCCTCGAGATGGGCCAAACTCATCAACGCCATGCCCGCGAAGGGCACAGCGAAGAAGACAAGCGTCCACATGAGCGCGGGGGTGACAAGCGTCGCCCCCTGCCGTTTTTCTCTGGCTTCGATCGTCATGGTGGGATCAGTTCTGGAGCATATCGGTCCAGAGGTCCTGCATCGCCGCATCGGTTTCGGCGTCGGGCACCGGATAGAGCTGCGCCCGCGACAGGTACTCGGCCTGATCATCCCAGCGCAGAATGTCTTTCTGCGCGTCGCTCAGCACATCGCCTGCAGCTTTGTTGGCGGGCATTCCCCAGTAGCAGGACGAAGTGGCAAGCCGGGCCTGGCCTTCGGGTGAGGTGATGTATTTGATGAACTCTGCTGCCAGCTCAGGCTTTTCCGTGCCTTCAACGATGGCCAGAGACTGAGCCCAAAGCAGGCCGCCCTCTTCAGGGATGGTCCAGTCCAGATCCGGGTTTTCGGCGTTGAGCACGGCGGTCAGCCATTCTCCGCCCCCGATCAGCACGTCGACCTCGCCGGTGGCCAGAGCGGTCTGACTGCCAACCACGTCGGACACCTGTTTCGACGCGGCTTTGAGCTGCATCAGCGGATCGCGCAGCGTTTCAAGCGCCGCCGCATCGAGATCGGCGGTGTCGACCCCGGCATTCAGCCCCACAAGACCCAGCACCGGCAGGTAATAGTCATAGATCGCAATACGCCCGTCATATTTGCCGGACCACAACGCCCCGAGGCTTTTCATATCCTCCGGATCGACTGCCGCCTTATTGTAGGCCACGGTGTTATAGCCGAATTTTTCAACTGCGGCATAGGTCGTGCCGTCGATGGTAACCTGATCGTCAAGCAGGACCTCGGGAAAATAGTCTGCCGTCGGCGCGGTACCTTCGGGCAGCGGCGCCAGCAGGCCACGCTCCACCGCACGACCAACGTCCACGGCGTCAATCACCATCACATCCCAGTCACCGGGGCGGGATTGCTCCAGCAGGGTCAGCCCTGCCGCAGTGCCCTCATATTCCTTCACGTTCACACGCACATCATGGGCCTCTTCAAACGGCTCGAGAAGCTCGGGATCGGCGTGGTCGCACCAGATCAGCGCGTTGAGATCCTCGGCATGGGCGACCGGGGCAAAACCGGCTACAAGGGCGGCGATGGCGCAGCTGTGTTTGAAAGTCATTGTCGTCTCCTGTTGGCATGTCCGGCTGTTGCATCGCCGTATGAGAAAAAAGTTGAACTCATTCATTTTTAGAGTCAATAATAATTTCAACGAAGAATGGGAGTGACCATGGCCGGACTGCGCGAAAAACAGAAAGCGAGCAGAAAGCGCGCGCTCGTGGAGGCCGCCAGCCTGCTTTTTAAGCAGAATGGGTATGAGCTGGCCAAAATCGGTGAGATTGCCGAGCGCGCCGAGGTCTCGGTCGGCACCTTTTACAACTATTTTCCCAGCAAGGCGGATCTTCTGCTCGCCATCGTGTCGCTGGAGGTCGAAGAGGTCCTGCATCAGGGCGAAGCCGTGCTGGACTGGTCACATGACAACGCCACCGACGCGGTATGCAAATTGGCATCGATCTACTACGAGCACTCGCTTATTTATCTGACCAAGGAAATGTGGCGCACCGCCATGGCGCTGGCCATCCAGCATCCTGAAACACCCTTCTCCCATCGCTACAGAATGCTGGACACCGAACTGGCTCGACAGGTCACGAAGCTGGTGGAAGTGCTTCAGACGCAATCCCTGTTGCGGCCAGAGATCGACGCGAAAGCCTTTGGAGAGGTGCTGTTTCTGAGCCTGAACGGACTTTTCACCGCCTTCACCATGTCCGAAGAAATGACATTGGAAGACCTCAACCGGTCCCTCGCCACCCATATGGCCGCCGTTTGCGGGTAAAGCTGACGTCATAGACCCAAGCGCTCGCAGTCACAGTCGCCACGCTTGCGCGCAGACATCCCTGACCGCAGGCTCGCGTCACACAACGGACCTTGACCCGCACGCCCAGCCATATGCCCGCGCCGCAGGCGAAAAACGGCACACCGCCGAACGTTCCCTACGTTAAGGAAACCAAATAAAAACTGCGATGCTGCATGTATCGCAGGGACACCTCCATATCTTGGTGAACGCTTCTTTCTTTGAGAAAGGCGATGGCTGTGCCGAAATTAGCAAATGCTCAGCAACAATCTTGGTGTGGAGCCATAATGCCTGAATTTCATGCGAAACGCTTTGCGCTGATGATCTATGTATTGGCAATGGCACAAGCTTGAGGGAAGGCTCAGTCTGGCTGGTGTTGCCCGAAGACGTAGACGGCAACACCCAAAAAGAGCTGCGCGATCACCCATGTGATAGGAATCTATTATGGCGGGCTGCAGGCCGTAGAATGCTTTCGCGTCGCGCGTAAAGTGTTCGAAGAGCAGAACACGTAGATGACCGCCCTCTGCGCGCTCTGCCACAGCGCTTATTCTCTTACTGTAGACGCCGGATTTGGATCCGGCGTTTTTATTTAAGTGACTTGGCCGAAAGGGGTCAAAGCTTAAATTTTAGGCGTCAGTTTATTTTCCAAATGATAAACGGACAATAATCTTTGAGTGTCCCTATTTTGATGTGTTATTTGTTTGTGTACAAACAAATTTGATTCTGACGCACAGGACCACACATGACACAGATCGACCAAGTAGATATTGCCGTGATCGGCGCTGGCCTCGGGGGAGCTGCGGCTGCCGCTCTTCTTCTCGACGCAGGTTTTTCCGTTCACACCTTCGAGCAGGCTCCGGAATTCACTCGTCTCGGCGCAGGTATCCATATCGGACCGAACGTGATGAAAATCTTCCGCCAGATCGGACTTGAGAAACGTCTCGAAGAGATTGGCTCCCACCCGGATTTCTGGTTTTCTCGCGATGGCCTCACCGGCGATTATCTGTCGAAAATTCCCTTGGGCGATTACGCCAAAAAGGAATACGGCGCCTCCTACATCACCATTCACCGCGGAGATCTGCATGCCGAACAGATCAACGCCCTGCCCCAAGATACGGTGCATTTCGACCATCGCCTGACCGACATCGAAGAACGCGATAGTGACGTTCTTTTGACCTTCGCCAATGGCAACAAGGTTGCAGCGAAACTTGTCGTCGGGGCCGATGGCATCAACTCAATGATCCGCGAGAAACTTTTGGGCGTCGAAAAACCGCGTTACAGTGGCTGGATCGGTCACCGGGCGCTGGTCAACATGGACAAGCTGCGCGCTTCCGGCGTCGATCTTGAGCCCTGCGTGAAATGGTGGTGGGAACAGTCCCGTCACATCATGACCTACGCCACGAAAAACGATCAATCTGAGCATTACTATGTGACCGGCGTGCCCGTGGACAGCTGGGATCACGAGGCAAGTTTTGTCGACAGCTCCCGCGAAGAGATGGAAGCGATCTTTGGCGGCTCGCACCCCGTCGTACAGGCGCTGATCGACGCGACAGAGACCGTCACCAAATGGCCGTTCTGGAACCGCGATGTGATGAACCTCTGGAGCCAGGGGCGTCTCGTCATGCTGGGCGACGCCTGCCACCCCATGCGCCCGCATATGGCCCAAGGCGCCTGCATGGCGATCGAAGATGCCGCCGTTCTGACTCGCGCGCTGTCGATCTCCGGTATGGAAGATTATGCCTCTGCCTTCAAATCCTACGAGGCGACCCGCCACGCTCGGGCCACCAAGGTGCAGACAATCTCCAACGCCAACACCTGGCTCAAGGAGCCGGAAGATCCGGCTTGGGTTTACGCCTATGACCCGATGACGGCGGACCTCGCCTGATATGAAAACGGCCCCCTCGGGGGCCGTTTTTTTTCATTTCGTCAAAGTTTCGGTCGTCGCATCTGGAACAGCGTCTCTATGCTGGCAAAATCCTGATAGCCGAGCCGCGTCAGAGGTCTGTAGCGCAAGACATCGAACCGCCCCTCTTCGGTCAGGCAGTCGTCGCGCAAATGGATTGCCTCGACGCGGGCGAGGATCATCAGATTGCCGTCGCCTTCAAGATCAATCGATTGGGTCAGTCGACACTCCAGCGCGGCGGGGGCGTCGGCCAGACGCGGACAGTTGATGGTCTCGCAGTCCGCCGCGTTCAGCCCCAGTGTCTCGAATTCGCTTTGATCCGCCGGATAACCCGCCGAAGAGGCATTGAGCGCCTCGCGGTCCTCAAACCCTGCAATGTTGATACAGAACACGCCGGTCTCAAGGATATGGCTGTAGCTGTCCTTGCCTTTGGCGCGATCTGGCTTGCCCCCGATGGAAGAGATGATCACCTGCGGCGGGGTGTAGGCCACCGCGTTGAAAAACGAATAGGGAGCAAGGTTGGTTGCACCAGCCGCCCCGCGTGTCGAAATCCAGGCGATGGGTCGCGGTGAGACAATCGCCGCAAACGGATCGCGCGGCAGACCAGAACCGTCTTTCGTCAGATAAAACATCGCTCTCTCCTACACACAAAGGGGAAGACCATGGCCCTCCCCGTCATTTCCCGTAACCTGGCGCCTTCAAAGGCTCTCGATCCAGCTCAGAATATCGGCGCTGTCGGTGACGTCACCGTATTTCTGATCCATATCGTAGAGGTTCGCCTCATGTGGCGCAGACGCGCGATCCGCGCAACAATCGCGCGGGATCAAAACGTTATATCCCGACTGCACCGCATCCACGACGGTCGCCCGCACACAGCCGGAGGTAGTCGCGCCAGTCACAACAACCGTATCCACCCCTGCCCCGGTCAGAAGTGCGTTCAAGGTCGACCCAAAGAACGACGATGCCCCCTTTTTGGTGACAATCGCATCCTCGGGCTGAATACCCGTCGCAGCATCAATTTCGACCAAACGCGTACCCTCGAGCAGTGCCCGCATCCCGGTCGCTTTCTTGAGCCACGGCAGCTTGTCCAACTCGCCCGGGTGATAGGCGATGGTGGTGAAGATCACCGGAAAGCCCTTGGCCCGCGCCGCATCGCAGATCGCCTTTGTGTGAGCCATCTGGGCAGATGCATCCGAGGCCGTCGGGTATTGCAGATCGGTGAACCCGTAGGAGAAATCCACAACCACGATGCCGGGGCGCGCGCCACGCGGTACGGAAACGCCGAAACCGGCGGCCTTATAAGTGTCTGACTGGGACATGCTCCCTCCTTTTTAAAAACGGGGCGGCCTTATTGTGGTAAGGCACGAGGCCGCCCCCGGATGCGGCTGAGACCGGGGCAGTCTCAGTGCCGCTCCATCTGGATTTCTTTCACCACGATATCGCCATCGATCACGATTGCCTCGTCATCAAGGAACAGCGAGCAGCCCCGCATCGGGATGTCGAGATGACAGGCCGTATCATTGGGACCGCCAAGCTCGTTGTTCGGCCCCGTGGAGAACATCACGTTGCCGTAAAAGGCGCGCGGCTCCATGCCCATGCCCCCCGGGAAAGCGCCCGGCACCATATTGTGCCATTTGGCATTTGGATTCATGCCCCAGCCGACATGGCTCATGCCCATGCCTCGCGGATCGTTGAAAGCCTCCATGTAGGATTTCACCAGTTCCGCATCCAGACCGCCGCGAATGTCGGTAATCCACCCCTTTTCAATCGTGTATGTGATCGGCGTGTTCACATAAGTGTTCTGAGGCAAGAGCACATCACCCGGCGCCACCACGATCGTTCCATCGACCCCATCGTCATCGCCACCGGTGAAGACAAAGCCCGACGGCCAGTGGTCCCAACGACCGGGTTCATCGGTGCAGGCATATTCCGTCACCGCCGGGTAGGTGTTGAGCTTATAGGTCACATCCGTGCCATGAGGTGAGGTGATGCGCATGACTTTCGCCTTGCCGAGCATCTCTCCCGCAATGGTCACTTTTTCCTTGATCTCCTGTGTCGGGAGCATCCGCGCCAAAAGTTCCGGCGGCTCGACTGCGGTGAGGATACGGGTGCCCGCAGCCTGAATGGCGAATTGCTCAGGCGAAAACAGCAGGAAGATGCAATCGATCAGCATGTCGCAGTTTTTCAGTGCTTCGACCGCGTCCGGCATGGCGGCAAGCCCCGTCTGCCCCACGGCCCATTCGCCAATGATCGCTGGTGCGGGCAAACGCATGTGGTACATATTCGCGCCGAGCATCCGACCAGCGGCCATGAAGGCATCGGCATAATCGAGACGCTCGTTGCCTTGGGTCAGAACGATGAGACGTTCGTCTTTCTGAACGCCCGACATCTTCAGCTGATGCAGACATATGTCGGTGAAACTTGCGTGATCCATTTCTGTTTTCCCTGTTGTTGTACGTATTCGGCCTCGGCCAAGTTTTAGACCGCGAAATCCATGACAGCGTCCAGAAAGCCCTCAAGGTCATCCCATGGGATCATGTGCCCCGCGCCCTCGACCGTACGGACCTCCATGGAGGGCAAAAGCGCCTTCAGTTCAGCTTCGTCTTCGTCCTGAATAACCGGCGCCCCACCCGCGATCACCAGCCGGGTCGGCACGGTGAGTTTCGGAATATCTGCGTGGATGTCGTCGGTGTGAAACCCGTCATAAGCGGTGCGGATCGCGCCCCAGTGGCAGGTGTGCAGCCATTCGGCCCGCAAGGCGCATTGTTCGTCGGTCCATGTCGGGCAATAGGCTTTCATGTCCTCCGCCGAACAGCCTTTGACAGCCATCTTGATCGAATCTCCGTACCATGCCCAAGGCGACGGGTACGGGCGACGGTTCGGACCGGAGACCGGAGGATCAACCAGAATGGCGCCTTTGAACACCTCAGGATTCTCAACCACCGCCCGGATCGCGGTGCGCGCGCCCATAGAGTGCCCCATGACGATGGGCCTATCCATCTGTTCGGCCAACGCCACCGCATCGGCTGCCATGGCGTCCAGCGTATAATCGAGATCACCCGTCTCGCTGAGACCTCGGCCACGCACGTCGAGCACGTGGACGTCGAAGACTTCGGCCAGACGTTCGGCAACAAAGCCCCATGTGATTGCCGGTGAAGTAATGCCGGGGATCAGCAACAGTTGCGGCCCCTTCCCTTCATAGCGGATCAGGTGATTGCGAATGCCGTTGGCCCGTACATTGTATCCAAATGCCATGATCTCTCTCCTCAGTACGCGCCGGACAGCAGCGTACCGCCACCGGGCACGCGAGTGTCGAGATCAAGCGCTTTGAGCATCTGCCAGGTGGTGGCGATAGCCGCAGTCAGAACAGGTTTTCCGGTGATCGCCTCAGCCATCGGTACAGCAGGAAGCGATGGCATCTGAACACAGGCAGACAGCACCACTGCATCTACGTCATCGGTTTTCAAACCTTTGACAATCTCCGGCAAGTTCATCGGATCATGCGCCGCCACATCGAGGTTGTCCTGAATCTCCAGCGCAATGTAATCGCTGACCTCGATGCCTTCGTTGCGGATATATTCCACCACCATTTCCGTCAGCGGCTTCATGTAGGGCGCAACCAGAGCAATCTTCTTGGCCCCGAGCGCCCGGATCCCGTCTACGAGAGCGCCGGCAGATGTCACAACCGGGGCGGGCCCGCCATTTTTTGCAGCCACACCGGCAAGACGCGGGCCGGACACGCAGTGATACCCTTTACCCATCGACATGATCGCCACGAGGCAGGCATAGCCCATCACATCGACCTTAGCATCCGACAGCTCCAGCGCGCAGCGGTCGCTGTCTGCGTCCATTTTTTCCAGCTCTTCCTTGGTCACATGCTTCATCCGCATCCGCGCGGAGTGAAAGGTGAAACGTTCCGGCGCCACGGTCTCACGCGCTTTCAAAAGTGCGGGAATCTCCGTTTCCATTGTGATGTTGGAACTGGGCACAATCTGCCCGATGCGAAAGTTCTTCATGATTCTTGTCCTTGAGAGTGCGTTGTCTCAAGGCATAATTATAATTCTGTATAATTACAAGTCTGAATAATTATTCTTACAGAGCAGAAAACGCATAAATCAGGAAGTGGCTCAGGGAAGTGGCGCTCGAAGCCCCGCCGACAAGAAGGCTGTAAGGTGATCAAGCATCTCGTCCTGCCCCACCTCTCCAATCTGACCATCGGTCAGGTCGTTGATCCGCCCGAGATCGTTGAGCATGAACATATAGGTGCCAACAAGAAAGGCCATGCGGATCGAAATCACCTCTTTCGGAATCTCAGGCAACACCCCGCAAAGCGCTGCGATATAGCGCTTCACTGACGCATCATAAACTTCGCTGCGCAAATGCAATGCGTGCTCATCAAGCTCGGAATGCAATCGGGCTTGCAAGCGAACAAAAGCCGCTCCATTCGGCCCCGAATATTTCATATCCCATTGTGGTTTAAGATATTTTTTTACTATCTCTTCGACTGTCGGCGTTTTTCCGGAGGCTAAAACCTGATCCAGGAGAACGTGACGTGCACCGGAAATCACAGAACCGCGCCGCCGCACGACCTCGTCGAACAGCTCTTGCTTCGAACCGAAATAATACCGTACGAGAGCCTGATTTACGCCAGCGGCAGCAGAAATATCGCGCACCTTCGCCCCATTAAAACCAACCTCTGAAAAAACCAGCTCAGCCTTATCAAGGATCACGTCTCGCAGCTCGGATCCTTCTTTCGGACGCCCCGGCTTCCGACGTGTTTTCGGCTCTGATCTCTCGGACATACCTTTACCCCGGCTGTCAAATCCAATCTGTTTGTTCTGACAGCCGAGGCGCAAAAGCTCAAGCTCATATATTATTCAATATAGTAATTATAGAACTTTATTGGCACTCACCTCAGATCCTCCGCGCAGCCCCGCCAAAGCCCACCTCAACAGCGGCAAAGAGATAAGGACAACACAGATCGCGATCAGTACGGCCGAGATCGGTCGCTCCAGAAAGATAGACCAAGAACCCCGACTGATCATCAGACTACGGCGCAGGTTTTCCTCAAGGATCGGCCCGAGGATTAGACCAAATGCCAGCGGCGTGACCGGAAGGCTGAGGCGCGAGAACACAAAACCCACCACTCCGAAGGCGATCATCACATAGACATCGTTCATGTCATTGCGGATCGCGAAGGCACCGATTACGCAGAAAACCGCGATGAACACATACATGAGCTGCGGCGGAATTTTCGTGACCAAAACAGCGGCACGGATCATACCAAGCCCCAGCACCAGCGTGGCGATGAGCGCCAAGAATACGGAGACATAGATCCAGGACACAAATGTCGGGTTGTTAGCGAACAAAAGCGGTCCGGGCGTCAGCCCATGCACCATGAGCGCCCCCATCAGCACGGCCGTGATCGTGTCACCCGGCACACCAAGCGCGATAAGAGGGATAAGAGAGCCACCAACAGAGGCGCTGTTCGCCGCCTCGGGCGCGACAAGACCATCCGGATGCCCAGTGCCAAATTTCTCTGGCTCTTTTGAGAGGCGACGCTCCTGCGCATAAGCGATGGAGACCGCCACGGCCGAGCCCGCCGCCGGGATTGCGCCGATAAAAGTCCCGATCACAGAGCCGCGCAGCATGACTTTCCAACGCGAGGTCAATTCATGCAGGGGCAAAAGCACCTTACCGATCTGAGGGCGCACCTTCGGCGCGCCGCCAAACCCCACGAGGTTTTGCAATATCTCGCCCAGCCCGAACAGACCGATGATCACCGGGATCAGGTTTAGCCCGGATTGCAGAACCGGCGTGTTGAGCGTCATGCGCTGCGCATCTGTGAGCGCATCGAAACCGATCATGCCCAGAACCACACCGATAAAGCCAACGACAGAAGCCACCAGGGTGGAACCATTGGAGGCAAAGGACAGCATGACGATGCCGAACAGCGCGACGGCGGCAAATTCAGGACTGCGGAAATTGGCAGCGAAACCCGCGAGCACTGGCGCCAGAAGCACAAGCATCGCCAGCCCCACCATGCCGCCGATGGTCGAGGCGACGAGCGCGTAATTGAGCGCATGCCCCGCCTTACCTTTTTGCGCCATAGGATACCCGTCGACTTGCGTAAATATCGAGGCGGGCGTGCCGGGGAGTTTCATCAAAATCGCGGAGATCGAGCCGCCATAGACGCTCGACATGAAAACCGCGATCAGGAACAGGATAGCGACGCCAGGTTCCATCGTAAAAGTCACAGGCATCAGGATCGCCAGCGCCATGGTCGAGGAAATCCCAGGAATTGCGCCGAGCACGAGCCCAAGCACCGTACCTATAGCCACAAGGCCCAACATCATCGGGTTGGAAATGAATCCGATGAGAACATCGGCAAAAGAAGAAAGTAGCATGAGCGGCCCCGATCAGGCAGGAAGTGGAAGAGTTAGAAGGCGCAGGAAGATCAGATTGACGAACAAAGCAGCGCCCGCACCAAACAGCAGCGCCTCGATCACGTGGCGTAGCGCATGGCCGCGCACGACCGTCAGTAGACCGTAAATCCAAACCATCGAAAACAGGGCGACAGCGAAGGTCGTCCCTAACGTGCGCATCGCGGTCGGCATCAAGAGAAGCGAAGCGACAAAGGCAATCGACAAGGCCCAGGCCCGCGCAATTTCGACTAGGCGATAGGTCGGCGTAAAGGTCGCACCGTGCTCACGAAAGCCCCAAAGCCCCAAAACGAACAACAGCCCGCCCGCAATCACGAGCACCCAAAGGCACAGGCCGATCAAAAAGAACGGTCCCGGATCTCCCGGCATCGACATGCCCGAATACATGTTCCAACTTTGCTGCAACATGAGCCAGCCGATCACGGCAAGCAGCAGAAAAAACAGACCGACGGCGAGGGTCTTGCGAGCGGATCCATCAATAGGCGGGGTCATATCGGGCTCCTTGGGGTTCACCTGGGAGAGCTCGGGACGGACAGGCCGCCCCAAGCAGATATCAGTGAAAATCTCAGTCGCGCTTCAGCTCGGGCGCAACCAGCCCAGCCTTGTCCAGAAGCGGATAAACAAGCGCTTCCTGCTTTGCGAGTTCAGCTGCGGTATCGTCCGCCCCGAGCGGCCGCAGCACCATGCCGTTTTTGTCTGCAGCAGCCTTGAAACTGTCACTGTTTACGGCTGCCAGAAGGCCTTCTTCCAGTTTGCTCCGCACATCTGCCGGGACGCCTTTCGGTGCGACCATCATGACGAAATCGTTCACCACAATGTCATAGCCTTGCTCTTTGAAGGTCGGCACATCCGGGAGCTTCGGGTGACGGCTCTCAGAAGCCACGCCCAGCACATTCACGGTGCCCGCAAGTGCGTGCTCCAGAACTGGCGGAATCGGCAATGTCGCGGTCTGGACCTCTTCGGTCAAAAGTGCTGTGACGGTTGGCGCGTGCCCCGGATAAGGCAGCTTCATCATCTCAACGCCCAGCGCCGCAGGAATAACCTCCGCAAAGATAAAGGAGTTGCCGCCCTGCGGGTCATTGCCATTCATCAAGGCCATGGGATCCTTCTTCATCGCCTCGACATAGCCCTCAAGCGTGTCGATACCGGTGGAGGCGGAAATCTCAAGAGCGCCAGGTTCGTCGCTAATGTAAACCAGCGGGTCGAGACCGTCGAGTTGGGGCGCGTTGGTGTTCATATAGGATTGCGACACGGCGTGCAGACCCATCACACCTATGGTGTAGCCGTCGGGCTTCGCGTCAACGATGTGGCGCATGCCGGTGGAGCCGCCCGCGCCGGTGACGTTGTCGACCACAACGGCGGTGTCCATGATGGTCGAAAGCTCGTGACCGATCAGACGCGCCACGAGGTCATGACCTCCGCCGGCGGGCCAGACCACGGTGATATGGATCGGCTCGCTCGGGTAGGCATCTTCGGCCATGGCAGAGCCGAAAGGCAGAGCGGTCGCAGCAGTCAGACAAAAGGCGGATGTAAGGAGATGGCGTCGTTTCATGGGATCCCTGTTGTTTTCTAAAGTGTAGCAGTCGCGAGCAGGCAAAGCCTACCCGGGCGCAGCCCGCATCATGCGGATCGCTGCGTTGGCTTCAGTTTGTTTTGGCCATTGAAGGCAGTGCGATTATCTTCCGGAGTTCTCAGCCCTTTGCGGGTCTTTTGCTCCATTGCAGGCTTAGAAAAACGCAGATGACATTGTTTGTATAGAAACAAATTATTCCACTGAATAATTTCTCCTTCCCTTTTCCGTTACTCCGTGTTTTTGCCCATTTATTGAGCATGTAAATTGAATTACAGGCACATGTCATTACAAATCGAGCGTGACATCCCCCTCAGGAACGGAGCAGCAGAGAAAGATTTCCCCCTCCTCCGGCGAATCAATGAGATCTTCCGTATACGCAACATCTCCACTGAGCTTGCGACAGGCGCATGTGCCACATATACCTGCCCTGCATTCGAATTCAGGCGTCAAACCTTGTGCTTCGGCCAGCTCCAAAAGACTTTCACTCGTACCATCCCAAGCCACATCAAGGCCGGATTTTGCAAAATGCACGACCGGACCAGAGACCAGCGTCCCCGCCCCGTCAGCCCCCTCAACAGGTGCGGTCGAAACGGACGCCTCATTTTTCACCAAAGGCGCAGCACCACCGAAAGTCTCCTGATGAATTTCCGCATCCGGCACTCCGAGAGACACCAAAGCCGCCCGCATCGCGGACATGAAGCCCTCCGGCCCACAGAGATAGACATGATAGGCGTCGAGGGGCAAAAGGTCGCGCAAAACCTCACGAGACAAAAGCCCGACTCCCTGACACCGCCCGTCGGCGACATCCGCCTCCACCCCTTCAGCATAAGCAGCATAGGTCTGCACATTGGGCGCGCGCGCCGCGATCTCCGCGACCTCATCAGCAAAGCTGTGCTCCGAGGCCGAAAGGCAAGCATGGACGAAATAGACGGGCCGCTCAGGCTGGCGCGCCAGCACGGAGAGCATCGACAGCGCCGGCGTGATCCCGATCCCGCCTGTAAGAAGCAATACAGGCCGCGCATCATCGGCCAGAACAAACTTGCCGCGCGGACGCTCCGCCGAGAGGCGCGCACCAACCTGCGCCGCATGTAAGAACCGCGAGCCGCCCTTGCCATTGGGTTCAATCTTGACACTGATCCGATAGCCGTTGTGATCGGCGGGATCGGACGAGATTGTATAGGTCGCAAGCTTACGCTCAGGCAGATCAAGCCGCAGCGGCAAGTGCTGGCCTGCCACGAAAGGCTGGAACACGCCCTCCACGACATTGAGCCTCAAAGAGATCACGTTCTGACTTTCCTGAACCCGCTCTGCCACTTCAAGCACCATCGGAGCATTAGCCATGTGCGCCCCCCTGCGGCAGACCAAGCGCCGTCATTTCATCACGCAGGAACCGCGCAATCGCAGCATTCTGACCAATGAGGGAGAATTTCGCTCCATCGCCATAGTCGGTGAGGTTGATCATCTCGGTGGTGATCACCGCAAGACGGCTTTCCGGCGTTTCAGCATGATGCTTCAACACCTTGCGCGCCACGTGCTTGCAGGGCTCAAGCCGCCATGCCTCCCAAGGCGAATGCCATTCACCAAGGGCCGGACGCGTAAAGGGATAGAGGATCGCGCGGCCATACTGGCCTTCGCGCGCCCTTTGATGAGGATCGTCGGGCACGCCCGCCGCGCCATTGGAACTGTCATGTTTGGACCAGAGGTTGCGCGGACCGGATGGGGTCACGGAGCGCAATTGGAACCAACGTACCAACCCGGCATCGAGCCACTGATCTACCAGATTGCCCGCCTCATACGGGTCAAGCACAACCCGCCCTGCGGCCACATCTTCGCGAATTCCGGAGACGTCCAGCTCCGCGTCATCGCCCATCTTGAAAAGCATATGTGAGTAATCAAGCGTCAGATTGAACGGGACGCCCATCTTGTCAGCAGCTTCGGCCACGATGGCGACGCGGCGCGGGTCTTCGCTCCACATGTTCACATGCAACTCGAAACAGGGTTCGATGCCGATCTCTTGCCCCAGCTCCCAAGCGTCAACCCAGGCACGAATGACCTCTTCATCCGTGACCCAGCGCTTTTCACCGTGCCAGTTGTAGATCATCATATTGTGGAATTTAGCTCCCACCTTCACTGCGCGCTCCATATTGCGACGCAGCGCAGACAGATAGCCCTCTCCCAGCGCATAAACACCACTGGCGGTGGTCACAGGGAGAGTGTTGGCAGCACTGAGTTCGAGAAATGTCTCGACCTCACCCTCCATCGGGAGACGGTCAAAGAAATCGAACACACCGGCGCTTGCGACCATAGCAAACTGGTCAGAGAGCGGCGGCTCGGAGAATGAAACAGGGCATTCGGGCGAGGAGGCTTGAGCTCCTCGACCGTTACAGCCAATCAAGAGAGGCGTCATAGTCTTCTTTCGGAATTTAGGTGCCGGGGAACAGGCCCCCGGCAGATCGCTCAGTCGTGATAAACGAAGGAAGGGTTTGGCTCGGCCGACGCATCAACCGTGCGCTCACGCTCCAGCATCTCATTGATGCGTTTGCGGTAGACCATCGGCCCGCGGTCAATGGCGATACGGATCGGACGGCGCTTAAGCGGCGCCTGCTCTTCGGCATGCACAGCTTCAAGAATTCCTTTGTCCTCCGAGAAGGCGACGCGGAACATCGCATCGATCTTTTGCGAAGCCTCTTCGGTTTCAACAGCTGTATTGCGCAGGTGCATCCAGCGGTCGATGGTATAATCCTCCGTCACTGGCGTCATGAAATGCAGCGCGAAGATGCGGTTGCCATCATCGAGATTGTCTTCGGTGATCCCGGCAGCCACATCGGCGGAGCCGAAATCGATCACAGCAATCGAGGGCTGATAGAGATGGTAATAGTGCCAACGGTCGACATTACCTTTGAAATCCCCGAAGGCCTTGAAAAAGCCAATCGGCTCGGCATCGCGAATCCAGCGCCATGCGGTGATCGCCTCGCCTTCGGTCGAGACATGAACCGGGATATTCTCCGAGGCAGAATTGCCTAGAGTGGTCGGGTGCACAAAGCTGACGTGCGCCGGATCGACAAGGTTTTCGGCGACGTTCAGATAGTTCGACTCGAGATGCAGCGCATCGCCGTGATGGGCATGCCATTTCGGATCTGTAAACTGCGGCATGTCGAAAATGTCGTCGGTGTTGGCGCGATGCGCGTCGCCCATCCAGATCCAGACGATACCGTGGCGCTCAAACGTCGGGTAGGCATCGACATAGGCCGAAGCTGGAATCTTATCCTGGCCCGGCACACGGGTACATTTACCATCCGCGCCAAAGGTGAGGCCGTGGTACCCGCATTGCACCGTATCCCCGATACGTTTGCCCTTGGACAACGGCAGAAGGCGATGCGGGCAGCGATCTTCGAGAGCAGCCACAGTGCCATCGGTGCGGCGGAACAAAAGCACCGGATCGCCCAGAATCGTAAAGCGGCGCAGCTCGTCGTCGATCTCAGTAGACCACGCGGCAACATACCACGCATTGCGGACCAAAGTCGTCATATCAAATTCCCTTTTAGCTGGCGTGTGCGTTAGATCAATTAGTGCGTACTAAAAGTAATTTGATCCAGATCAAATTTAGCCTTTTCGATATTTTTGCGAATGCTTGGCATTTTTACGGTAAAATTCATCATTTTTTGCATAATATTTATGCAAAAATCCGCAAAGGGCGCGTAAGTGTGCGGGATTATGGATTTCCGACCGGTGATATTTTGTATCAGTACGTACTTATTTTTGCTCTAGCGACTCATCTGCTCCGCTCATCACCTTGCGCAGAAGTTCCATAAAGAGCGTTCGCTCAATCGGCGTCAGCGGAGCGAGCAACTCTTCGCCTGCGCGCAAACTGACTGGCACATGGTCAACCGCACAGGCCCGACCCGCCTCAGTCAGTTCAATCACAGAGGCGCGTTGATCATCCTTGCTGCGCGTCTTCTTGATCAGCCCATCTTTTTCAAGCTTGCGCACCACGACGGTGGTGGTGGACGGATCCATCGAAGTCAGCCGCCCAAGATGGCTCTGCGCCACGGGACCCATCTTAAGGAGCGTCACAAGCGCCACGAATTGCGTCACCGACAAGTTCGGTGTCAGAACCGCCTGAGTGAAAAGCTGCGCCCCGCGCTGATGGACGCGCCGCACCAATTGTGCCGGATGATTGCGTGGATCATAGGCCTCGATGGCCTCCGCCAAGTCTACTTTGGCCTGGTCCATATTCTTCTGATCCATTGTCGTCGCTCACCCCCTACACAAATATCAGCTAATTTTATCTAGCAACGCAAGCAACGTGCGCCGCTCAGCCTCACTCAAAGGCTTGAGCGTCTCCTCCGTGATGGATCTTACCACGGGCACACACTCTGCTATTAGCGCCTTTCCCGCCTCGGTCGCACTCAAAAGATACCGCCGACGGTCCTCCTCGTCCTTCTCCGTCACAATCAACCCCCGCGCCTCCAGCCGGTTCACCACCCCTTTCGTGGTCGCTGCGTCCATGGCAACGGATCGCCCCAAAGCATTCTGAGAGAGCGGAGCCTTCGCAAACGCCAACCGGTAAAGGGTCGAGAACTGTTGGGGCGTCAAGCTGTCCATCCGTTCAGCAAAGATCGTCATGTGACGTTGATGGGCTCTGCGCAAAACGAAGCCCACCTGCTCATCCAGCACATAGTGCCCATGTGTATTTTTAGTGTCCATTCGCCCTAGCTTAAATATGCATTTCTCGCTGCGCAAAGCGATGCCGAACTCGGCATTTAATATTACCTTTTAGCGCCACGCTTTTCCAAACAATACCTCAACTCGAAAAACAACCCAATTTTGAGCCGCCCGTCACAACCAGAGCCCAGAGGCCGCCCGTGAGGTCGACAGTAGAGAAACGAAGAAAGCCCATGAATGGCCGTTTGAACAAGCATAAAGCGCTAGGCGGATTTCCCTGCGGCGGGCGCACTGGATTCCTTGTCGACACAAATGTCTGACGTCAGCACCCGTGGGACTGATTTGGAGATTTGAACAACGGAGGATTTCTGCTTCATCTTATCGATTAGGAGATCGAGATGATGAAGAAGCCTGAAACTTCGAAGGATTCGGCTGACAAGTCCATGACCGCAGGTCAAAGAACCGGTGAGGCAGGCTTCCATGGCATCGTTGTTCCGAGATCGGAGGTTGACGCAATCGCACCTTCGCCCCAGGCCATACCCGAAGAAGCATCCGAAGAGCTGCGGGGCATGGCTGCAGCCGAGTTCGGCCGTTCGGTTGGACTACGCGATGGCGGTGTGTTTCAGTCCATGATCGAAGCCGGGTACGTACCCGCCAGCAAGATCATCAATCCCCGCACGAAACGACCACAATACTGGATGACTCCCGAGAACATGGCCACGTTCCGGCGTCAGTTTGCGACTCTGACGACTCTGGCGGCAGAAACCGGTCAGCACCGCAACAGCTTGAAGGGACAGTTAGCATCCGGCAGAGTTGCGCGATTTTCGCCGGAGGGACGGGATTTCGGAGCCGTGTATCTGCGGGATGATGTGACCGACGTGTTCGGATTGGATTGACTGCAGCGGTGAATCCCGAAGTTCTCGGGGTTTGTGAGTTGGCCGCCCGCATTGACATTCCATCGACAGGAACGGTGGAAAGCCCCGCCAAGCGGTTCGGCAGTTGCTCCTAAGCAACGCCTTCAAAACCTCACCCTCGTGCTTCCTTATTGCTTCCCGATTTTAAAATAGAACAAACGAGAACATCTGAAAATATTATAGTGAATTGATTTTATTTGAGAAATTGGCGATCCCTGAAGGACTCGAACCCTCAACCTGCTGATTAGAAGTCAGCTGCTCTATCCAGTTGAGCTAAGGGACCGCACGCGTGGCTTGTGGCCGGGGATGTCTTGCGATGAAATACGCGGCGAATCAAGGGGGAAGTGCAAAAAGCCGTTGTCTCCACTGTTGTCCCCTCAGGACAGGATCTTGCGGAAACGCGCGAGGACCAGAGAAAAGGCCACCAGCGACATCAGGGCCATGGCGACGAGTTCTCCGCGCACCAGCGCCAACCCCGAGCCACGGTAGAGCACCGATTGCGCGAAGGAGACGAAATGCGGCGCCGGGCTGATGGTCTTCATCGTCACACGCAGCCAGTCCGGCATGGATTCAAGCGGCGTGATGCCGCCCGACAAGAGGATCATCAGCACGATGATCGGGATCACCAGCAGGCCGAACTGCCCCATGTTATGGGTGAAACTTGCCAGCATCAGCCCGATGGAGCCAACCGCCACCACGTAAAGTGCGACCCCTAGGGCAAACAACGGCAACGAGCCCGCGACCGGTACCCCCATCACGCCCTGCACCACGAAGACGAGACTGGCCAGAGAGGCCAGCAGGATGACAACGCCGGTGGCGAAAATCTTGGACAGGACGATCTCATGCGGGCGCACCGGCATGACCAGCACATGCTCGATGGTGCCATGCTCGCGCTCGCGGATCAGGGTCGACCCAGAAAGGATCAGCATCAGGATCGTCACGTTGTTCATGAGCTGCATCACCGAGGTGAACCAGGAGGCCTGCAGGTTGGGATTGAAGCGGTTGCGGAACACCACATCGACCGGCTCAGAGCTCTGCGTGCCCGGGCTGAGATATTCCGAGACGGTTTGCGACACCACCTGCGACAGATAGGTCGACCCGGTGCCGGCAAAGGCCACCGCAGTGGCGTCGACGAGGATCATGACCGACGCCTCCCGGCCCGCCCGCAGGTCGCGTTCGAACCCTGGGGGAATCGACAGAACCAGCACGAATTCGCCATTGATCTGGGCCGCAGCCGCCCTATCCGCATCGGTCAGCACCGGCGCCTCGAACATCGGCGGCTGGATGCTGTCGATCAGCCGCGCCGAAAGCTGGCTGTGATCTTCATCGACCACGGCCACGGAGAGGTCTTTCACCTCGGTCGAGGCTGCTTGCGACACCAACCAGACCGCCGCTGTGAAAATGTAGATGATCAGAAAGATCATCACCTTGTCACCACGGATGGCGCGCAATTCCTTGACGGTCAGCCGCAGGATGTTGAACAGGCTGTGCATCTCACCGCTCCTGTTTGCGCAGGGCCAGCGTCGACCCTGCCAGATAGATCAGGCAGAACCCGGCCAGAACGATCAGGCTGGTGAAGGCGGCCTCAAATCCGAACCCCTTCAGGAAGGTGCCAACCGAGAGCGGCTGGAACCATGCCCCGGGAAAGGCCTGACCGATCAACCGGGCGCCATCGCCGAGGCTCGACACCGGAACGATCAGACCCGAAAAACTGACCGTCGGCACGATAGAGCTGACCGCCGTGGCGAAAACGGCGGACACCTGCGTGGGCGTGAAAGAGGACACGAACTGACCGAACCCCGTGGTCGCCACCACATAGAGCAGCGCCGCGAGGCTCAGCATCAGCAGGTTGCCGGTCAGGGGCACATTGAAAATCAACCGTCCGAGACCGACAAGAACCCAGAAGCTGAACCAGGCAATCAGAATATAGGGCAGCTGTTTGCCAATCAGGAATTCGACCCGGCGCACCGGGGTCGAACGAAAATTCGCGATTGTACCGGTTTCCTTTTCGCGTACGACCGAAATGGCAGACATGATCGCCGGGATCAGCATCAGGATCAGCATCAGCATTGATGGCACCATGGCGTGGGCGCTTTTGAAGGCCTGATTGTACAGGAAACGGGTCTGGATCGACAGGCTGCTGCGGGTTGCGCGACCACGTTCGCCGGCGAATTCTTCGCCGAAGAGCGTCAACAGACCCAGCGCATAGCCTTGGGCCGTTTCCGCTCGAAATGGCATGGAGGCATCCACCCAAAGCGACACTTCAGGCACATCCACCCCCTGATGCAGGGCCTTGCCGAAACCATCGGGGATTTCCAAAGCAATGGTCAGATCGCCCTCTCCCATGCGCCGGTCAAGGGCATCGATCGTGGCGAAGTCCGCCTGTTGATCAAATTGCGGGATCGACGTGAAGGCTTCGACCAAACGGCGGCTTTCCGGTGTGCGGTCCTGATCGTTGACCGCGAAACTGAGCTTGTCGACGTCGAAGGATACGCCAAAGCCCATGGTGATCAGCAACAGGACCGGCCCCAAAAGCGCAAAGAACATGCGGATCGGGTCCCGCACCAACTCCAGCGACTCGCGCCAAGTATAGGCCCAAAGCCGGGTCAGTGCTTCGGTTAGCGGCCCCGGCGTTTTGGCGGCGATATCCATGTCAGGCATTTTACCCGCATCCTCATCCACGGGCATTTCCTGTTTGAGACAATCGATAAAGGCCTGTTCAAGCGTCTCTGCGCCGCGCCGCTCAACGATCTCCTGCGGGGCGCCGACGTCCAACACGCGCCCGGCATGCATCAGCGAAATCCGGTCGCAACGCTCGGCTTCGTTCATGAAGTGGGTGGAAATGAAAATCGTCACGCCCTTGTCGCGCGACAGGGACACCAGCTTGCGCCAGAAGGAATCCCGCGCCAGCGGATCCACCCCCGACGTGGGTTCATCGAGGATCAGGATACGCGGTTCGTGAATGGTGGCGACAGCCAGTTGCAACCGCTGTCGGATGCCCAGAGGCAGGCTTTCCGGCAGGATATCCGCGACCTCTTCCAGCTCGTATTCCTCCAGCACCTCGGCCACACGCGGCGCGCGCCGGGCGGGTTCCAGATCGTAGAGCTGGGCATGCAGGGTCAGGTTCTGGCGCACGGTCAGTTCGCCATAGAGCGAAAAGGCCTGCGACATGTAGCCGATCTCCTGCCGCGCAGCCATGTCGTTGTTGCCAAGGTTTTCGCCAAAGAGTTTCGACGTGCCCTCAGTGGGCGTCAAAAGCCCGGTGAGCATCTTCATCGTGGTGGACTTGCCGCAGCCATTCGATCCCAGAAACCCGAAAATCTCGCCTTCCGGGATGTCAAAACTGACGTGATCGACCGCCGTAAAATCTCCGAACTTCTTGGTCAGATCCTTGGCCTCGATGGCCAGCACCTCATCTGCGGATTGCGGGCGCGGGCGCAGGGTGACACCGGCCTCTTCACCGTCTTCCTTGGGCAGGAGCGCCACGAAGGCCTCTTCCAATGTCGATTGTCCGGCCTGCTGACGGATCGCCTCTGGGCTGCCGGTCGCGATGACCTCACCGTCATTCATGGCCGCGAGCCAATCGAAACGTTCGGCTTCCTCCATATAGGCGGTGGCGACCAGCACGCTCATGTTCGGCAGCGTAGTACGAATGTGATCAATAAGATCCCAGAATTGCTGACGCGACAGCGGGTCCACGCCGGTTGTGGGTTCATCCAAAACCAGCAGATCCGGATCATGGATCAGCGCGGAACAGAGGCTGAGCTTTTGCTTCATCCCACCCGACAGCTTGCCAGCAGGCCGGTCCAGAAACGGCGCCAGCCCCGTCGCCTCGGTCAGCATTTCGATCCGAGCAGCCCGTTCGCGGGCCTTCTGTCCGAAAAGTCGCCCAAAAAAATCAAGATTCTCACGCACACTCAACGTCGGATAAAGGTTGCGACCAAGCCCCTGCGGCATATAGGCGATGCGCCCGCCCAGTTCGGCCCGTACCGCAGCACTGGACATGTCCTGCCCCAGCACCGTCACCCGCCCCTGTTGCAGTTTGCGCACCCCGGAAATCAGGGCCAGAAGTGTCGATTTTCCAACCCCGTCCGGCCCGATCAGCCCCACCATGCAACCGGTCGGAATGTTCAGGCTGATGTCACGCAGCGCATGGGTGTCCTTATAGAGATGGGAGACCTGTTCGAGTTCCGCCACATATCCCATCTGACATTATTCCGGCACGTTAACCTGCAAATCCGCAGGCCAGTCCGCCGTCGGATCGGTACGCACAAAGCCGATACCCCGCACCCCGGATTTGATCTGCTCTTCGAATTTCGACAGCAATTCGCGCGGCACCGAAAGCTTGACCCGGAACACCAGTTCCTCGCGCTGCTCCGTCGTTTCAACGTTCTTGGGGGTGAATTGCGACTGCGGGGAAATGAAGGTCACCCGCGCCGGCACGACGTAATCCGGGATCGGATCGAACACCAGGCGCGCTTCGTCGTTGATCGCCAATGTCCCCACGACAGAGGCCGGCAGATAGATGTTCATATACACATCCGACAGATCCAGAAGCGTCATGATCGGATAGCCTGCAGCCAGCACCTCGCCCGGTTCATGCAGGCGATAGAGCACACGGCCACGCAGCGGCGCGCGCACGGTCATATCATCCAGCACCAGTTCGGCCAGCTCCAGATCCGCCTCGGCCGCCGCGATCACAGCCTCTGCATCCTCGATCTGCGCCTTGGCCATCGCAACCGAGGCCTCAGCGCTGTTGCGTGTGTTGGTCACATCATCCAGCACGCTTTGCGGTGCCGTCCCGCTGGCATGCAGCTTGGTGGTCCGATCAAAGGTTGTCCGCGCCACCGCCAGCGCACTTTGCGCCTGTGTCAGAGTGGCTTCGGCAATGGTCTTGGACGCCCGCGCCTGCATGACAGCGGCCTTGGCCGCGTTCACCTGCGCCTGTGCGTCCCGGGGATCCAATCGGGCGAGCGGATCATCTGCGCCAACCAAATCGCCTTCATCTGCCAGGATTTCGCTGATGCGACTGTCATATTTTGCGGCAACATCCACGGTCTGCACTTCCAGCCGCCCGTTCGAACTGTACACACCCTCTGCCGTATCGCCCCCGGCGACTTTTTGCAAAAGCGCTTCAAATTTGCTCTCGGCCAGTGCTGCACCCGGCTGCACCGCACAGGTGATCGCCAAGACCAACAGGGCGGAATGGACGATGGACCAACGGGATTTTGCATACGAAAGACGCATCTGTTTACCTTTCCGGACGGGTGCGGACCAACCGCTTTTTCTCAAAGAATATGTGAACCATTTCAGAGAAGCCTGATGAACACAATGTCACAACATCACACTGCGCTCCTACGCAGAGCAAGGCAACAACAACGAACCAAACAGTTGAAATGAATAAAAATATTGTGGTCTCAGCGCCTCACCGCAGCGGTATTTGCGACTTGTTACAACACATAATTGGAAAAAAAATCTACACATGATAGCAGCGGCAAAAGAATTGCGAAAATAGCACATGAGTCGGCACAATGAATGATTACAGACAAAGGACGGCTGCACGTCGGCGCAGCCAGATGCGGCAAAAGCTGATTGAAAACGCCATGTTCGTGTTCGCAGAAAATGGCATTGAGAGCACCGTTGTCGAAGACATCATTGCAGCAGCCGACGTATCCCGCGGCACGTTTTACAAGTATTTCGCCTCCAACCATGAGCTGCTGATTGCGGTCAGCGCAGAAATGGCCGATGAGCTCGTCACCTATATCGAAGAGCATATTCGCGACCTGCCCGATCCGGTAGAGCGAGTCGCCTTAGGCATACGTCTCTATTATCAGGCGATCAAAACCTTCCCGCTCGCCGCGCGTTTCACCAAAAAAGCGGGACTGGACGCCGCAGGCCCCACAGCGCGGGTGCATGAATTCCTGCCCAGACACCTTTCCGAAGGCGTTGCGCAAAACCGTTTCCTCATTCAGTCCCTGCCTGCGGCACTGGACATGATTCTGGGTACAGCGCTGGCATGTGTCTCACGCCATGCGCTCCTGGGTGTCGACTACGCCTACATCCACGATCAGCTTTGCGCCCTGCTGCGCGGGCTGGGCCTGTCACCGAAAGAGGCCGAAACCTACGCCACGATACCCCTACCCCACATCAATTTCCCGGCGACCAGCCTGCTGGCGCGTACGCATCACACCTATATGAAAAACGCCGCGGCGCTGGACTGATTCAAACCTGCCGCTCAGCCAATGCCAATACGGCATCGGGATAGTGGATCACATTGTGAAACTGTGCCGGCTCCGATGCGAGATTGCGATAGCCATGCGGGCGGTCTGCGCGCAACCGGATGGCGTCTCCGACCTGGCAACTTTGCCAGACCTCTCCGACCAGAACCGATACATCTCCCGCCGCGACCAGAACATCTTCAACCACCCCGGCATCATGCGCCTGCGACAGATGTGTCTGCCCGGGCGCGAGCGTGATCAGAAATGTTTCCGACCGAAAGGCCGGATCGAATGGAAATAGGGTGCGCACGTTCAACACATCGGGAAACTGACGGGTGACGGGCCTTGGCGCACCGTCCCCAGATGACGTCTCGGGCAGATCCTCCAAAAACACAGACAGTGGCAGGTGCAGCCCCTTGGCGATCTTCCACAGGGTCGCAATCGTCGGGCTGGATTCACCGCGCTCGATCTGCCCCAGCATAGTCTTGCTGACACCCGTAGCTTTGGCGGCCTGCGACAGGCTGAGCCCCGCCTGCGTACGCACAGCACGCAAGCGAACCCTCGCCCCGGCTGCCGTGGAAGATGATGTCATCCCTGGAGTCCCTCCTCAGAATGGGCGCAAACACAAGACGCTTGCATAGGGCGCAAATCGTGCGCTATAGCGTACGTACGTTATAACGCACGCGCCGCAGCAGGTCCAGTGACGAATGGGACAGGCACGGAACAACGGCACGACAGATCGACGCAAAGGATCCCCATGCTGGCCAAACTCAAGCTGTCCCATCTTGTCGCTGGTGCCCTCGCCGTTCTGGTCGGCTATACCAGCAGCGTGGCGATCATTTTCCGCGCCATCGAGGTGCTGGGCGCGACACAGGCGCAGGCCAACAGCTGGATGCTGGCACTGGGGCTGGGCATGGGGATCAGCGGCATCATCCTGTCCCTCAGATACAAGATGCCCATCCTCACAGCCTGGTCGACCCCCGGCGCCGCCCTTCTGGTCATCAGCCTGAATGGCGTCTCCATCGAAGAGGCCACGGGGGCCTTTCTACTTTGCGCCGTGCTGCTCACCCTGACCGGGCTGACCGGATGGTTTGAAAAACTGTCACACCTGATCCCCACAGACATTGCCAATGCGATGCTGGCGGGCATCCTGTTCCGCTTCGGTCTGGATGTCTTCACCTCGCTGCAGACAGATGTGCCCATGGTCGCAACGCTCTGCCTGACCTATCTCGCCCTGAAACGCATGGCGCCGCGCTATGCCATCCCCGGCGTTCTTATGGTCGGCGTTCTGTGGTGCTGGCTCACAGGCAGCTTTGCTCAGGACACGCAGCTCAGCCTGGCGCTGGCGCGACCAGAATTTGTCATGCCGCAGTTCTCTCTGCCGGTGCTGATCGGCGTCGGACTGCCGCTCTATATCGTCACCATGGCCTCGCAAAACGTGCCCGGCGTCGCGGTCCTGCAAGCCGCAGGATACCGCCCGCCGGTCTCGGCAAGCCTCACCGTCACCGGGCTGACCAGCCTGATCCTTGCGCCCTTCGGCGGCTATGCCTTTAACCTTGCGGCCATCACCGCGGCGATCTGCGCCGGAGAGGACGCGGACGAAGATCCGCAGAGCCGCTACATCTCGGCACTGGTCGCGGGGCTGGTCTATTGCCTTGTCGGGCTGTTCGGCGCCACCGTGATCGGCCTATTCCTGATTGCCCCCAAGGCCCTGATCGTCACCATCGCGGGGCTGGCGCTGCTGTCGACCATTGGCAACAGCCTGAGCGCCGCTCTCGACCAAGCCGCCCATCGCGAGGCCGCCCTGGTCACCTTTATGGCCACTGTGTCCGGAATCGCCTTTTTCAACATCGGCGCACCATTCTGGGCGCTGCTGCTCGGCCTTATGGTGCGACAGATCCTGAAACCGCGCCCTTGAACACGGGCCACGGTCGCCCGCCGGTCGACACATCAGACAACTGCCACAGGCGGGTCACGCATTTCGACCGAACTTCAGCCCAGCGCATTCAACAGGCTGCCCGGCGCCTGCGTCGCCTTCAGTGGGCGCGTATCCCGCACGGCAAACATCGGCACCGCCTCAAGCGCGAACACCGCCCCCCCAAGTAGAAACAGCGTTTCCCGCGTCAAAAGCTCCGCCTCAGGATCGGTCAGATCCAACAATGAACGGCTCCAGTTCATTTCGCTCAAAGGTCCGTCATGACTGATCTTCGCGGTCAGATCTGCGCGAAGGCTCCACTGCGAGCCCGGCGGAATATGTGGTCGAGAAGGCGTTTCTCGACTGATCCGTTTCAGGCCAGTTTGAAATCCGGGCGGGGCTGCCGTTTGTGGTCGCGCCAGCGCGCTACGCCCCATTGGATGGCCAGACCGCCAAAGATCAACACAGCATCCTGCGCAACACCTGCCGGGTGCACGGATTTGATCACCTGCCCAAGGATCGACAGCACCGTGCCGGTGGCAAAGACCCACAGACCATAGCGGCCAAAGAGACGCACAGGCGCCATCAGTCGCGACCCCGTCACCGCAGGCACGAAGCGCGGCCATGACAGCACATAGGCCAGCGCCAGAAAATGCGCCAGACGCGGCACGGCGACATATGTCTTGTCGAAATTCACAAACAGGAAGAACGCCCCGTGATCGCGCAAATAGGCCAGAGACCGGTTCATCATCCGCATCACGTCGTCATTCTTGACCCAGAGCAGACAGAAAAGCAGCCAGCCGCCGGTCAGCACCAACAACCAGCGCCGCGCGGGCACGAAGCGCGTTCCGCCCCTGAGCCCAAGCCCGGTCAGGATGCCCAGCGAAAACACCAGTTGCCAGGACACCGGGTTGAAAAACCAGCCCCCGGGCAGCGGATAGTTCGGCAGGTTGATCCGGAAATAGGCAGCCAGCAACCAGACCGCCACGCTCACCCCCAACAGCGCATAGGGCTGGCGCTGTCCCAGTCGCACCAGAAACGGGGCCGCCAGCATCAGCGCCGCATACATGGGCAGGATATTGATATAGCCGAACTGGTGCCCCAGCGTGATCAGACCGAAGCCGACCTGCCAAGGCTGCTCCCAGAGCATGTCGAAAGAGTTGTGCTTCAACACTTCATGTTCATGGCTCAGCCAAGTGGCCAGTCCCACGATTGCGATCGCCAGCACCGTGGTCAGGATATGCACCTGATAGAGCGTCCATGCCCGTTTCCATGGCCGCGCCATACCCTGCCACGACAGCCCCTGCGCCAGACGTGGCCCATAGGCCAGCGCCACCGCACAGCCGGACATGAACACAAAGCCCTCCGCCGCATCGGACAGGCCGAAGTTGCGCGAGGTGATATGTTCGAACATCGTTTTGGGGATATGATTGATGTAAATCATGATCAGGCTCAGACCCCGGAAGAAGTCCAGCCGCGGATCCCTAAACCCGGACTTGGGGCCGATGGCCGGCGCCGTCCGCACTGCATCCGCGTCGGATGCCTGTCGCTGTGTTGTCATGTCTGTCAGGCCTGCAATTCGGGCGTCATCGCGACGGCCTCGACCGCAGTGGCAACCGCTGCGCCTTCGGCCTCAGCGGTCAGTTCCAGACCCCAGCGGCGCAAAATGCGGTCATGGATCTCCATGATCGGCGCCGGAGCGATTTCGCTGGGCACGGTCCAGATCGGGCTTTTGGTTGGCAAAGAGGTCCAGCGCATCAGCACCGGCGAGAGGATCATCGGCACCCCCACAGGCATCAGCCACCAGAACAGCGCAGGCGCAAACAGCCAAGACGCCACCAGCCCGCCCAGACCGATCAGCACAACCCACCAGGAGGCGGAAACCGCCACCGACCAGCTCAGCGTGCCGTCGCCACGGTTGTTGGTCGGCCAGCCGCCGTCCCGTCCTTGCAACACCTGGATCACCGAGCGGGTGGAATACATCAACAGCACCGGTGCGGTGAGCGAGGACAACAGGAGCTCCGACAGCGTCGACAACGCCACGCGTCCCGCCCCCCCAAATCCGCGCGCCTGACCGCGCAAAACAGACCTGAACGCGATCAGAATCTTGGGCAAGAGCAGCAAACCGAAAATCCCGATAGCAAGTCCGATGGCTTTGGAGGCCTCAGAGGGTGGAAAATAGGGGAAAGGCCAGCCAGGTTCGGGGAAATAATCCGGCGGCGGCGCCAGAAGCGGCGCACCGATTGAAGCGATGATAAAGCCCAGCCAGAACAACGGCGCGACATAGGCCATAATGCCCTGAGCAAAAACAAAGCGCGACCACATCTTCAGACGCGGGGCGCCAATGATCCGCAAATGCTGCAAATTGCCCTGACACCAACGGCGGTCCCGCTTGGCGTGATCCACCATGTTTTCCGGGCCTTCCTCGAACGAACCTTCCAGATCGTCATCCAGTCGCACCATCCAGCCATTGCGTGCCAGAAGCGCAGCTTCGACATAATCGTGGCTCATGACATGACCGCCGAAGGGGGGCTTGCCCCGCAACGCCGGCAAGCCGCAAGACTGGGCAAAAGCACTGACCCGCACCAGCGCATTATGGCCCCAGAACGGACCCGTTGCCCCCTGCACCATGGCCAGCCCGCGGGCAAAGACTGGCGAAAAGAAAGCGGCAGAGAACTGCATCGCACGCCCGAAACGGGACCGCGCGCGAACGATCTTCGGCAGGGTCTGCAACAGGCCCAGCTTCGGCTCGGCTTCCATCCGTCGGATCATCTGCAGGATCGTCTCGCCTTCCATCAAACTGTCGGCATCGAGGATCAGCGCATAATCATAAGCACCACCGGACCGGGTGATGAAATCTTCGATATTGCCCGCTTTCTTGCCGATGTTGTCCTTGCGCCGGCGGTAAAAGAAACGGCCCAAACCGTGGCAGTCGCGCACGAGATGCCTGAACATCTCCAGTTCGCGCGCCCCCGCCACTTCATCGCGAGTGTCTGACAGGATTGCAAAATGGATCTCTGCGGGGTCCCCGGCCAGTTTCAGAGACGCATCCATCGCCGCGACCCTCGAAAAGGTCTCCATCGGGTCTTCGTTATAGATCGGCATCAACACGCAGGTGCGTCCACGAATGAGCGCGTCTGCTTCATATTCCGGCCTGCGCGCCGACGTGGTCAGCCCGATCAGCGCCTGCACCGACCCCCAGGCCAGCCACAGCGTTGAAATCAGGATCAGCCCGGCACGCACCCAGTCGAGCACAGTCAGTCCGTCGGCCTCTTCGAACTGGATGGCCAGAACGAATGCGCTCAGCGCGGCCAGAACCGCCAATGAAATCATCGCCGCGCGCAGCGCCATGCGCCCAGCCGCAGCCCCCCGATGCTCAGACATGGTTTACTGTCCGATCTCCGCCGAGGATGGCCCCGCGAAGGGCAGACGCAGCCGTGCCAGCAGCGTTTTCACCATGGAGGTCTCCCGTTCAAGCTGCTGGGCCGGCATCGCCAGAGCGGCCTGCGGTAAAGCACAGGGTCCGGCCACCAAATCCTTTGCCGACATCTTTGTCAGATCAGCAGTTTCAGCGGCGGCGCCGGACGCGGACAAGGACTGGGAAGATAAGGAATCTGCTGCAATACTCATGATGCGTTTGTCCATTGATAGAGCCATGTTTCAGTAAGCTTCTGGTCATAACCAGCAACATGGGCTGAAAGTTCCACAACCTCCCCCTCTGCCTGAACATCCAGCACAAGACGCCAGATGTTGGCGTCGGGCAGGTATTGCAAGACCTGGGTGATAATTTTCCCGTGCGTAGCCCGGGCCTCGACCGTCAAATCATCGCGAGCGCCGCCCGGAAGCCGCGCCAGCGGCCCCCCCGCAAAGTCGATCACGAATTTACGCGATCCATCGGTGTTCTTCACACCCGACACACCGCCGACACCAGCCCGCGACGCTTTCACATAGGCCAGATCGCCCAGCGGATCAGGCGCCAGATCACCCCAGCGCAGACGATAGCGCAGCGACATTTCCTCGCCCGCGCGGGCCGGGGTTTCAGGCACCCAGAACGCCACGATGTTGTCGTTGACCTCCAGATCGGAGGGGATTTCGACAAGGCGCACCGTGCCTTTGCCCCAGTCCCCGAGCGGTTCCACAAGACAGGAGGGGCGCTTTTCATAATGCGCGGCAGCATCTTCGAAATGGGAAAATTCCCGATCACGCTGGAACAGGCCAAAGGCGCGCGGGGTCTCTTCCTTGAAATAGCTGGACTCGAGCTTGGCCGGGTTCGCCAAGGGGCGCCAGACCCGGTCGCCATTGGCGCGGTGAATGGCCAGACCATCGCTGTCATGGACCGCAGGGCGGAAGTCGTCGAACCGCGCGCGGTTGCGATCCCCATAGAGGAACATCGAGGTCAGCGGCGCCACGCCAAGCTGTTCGATGTCCTTGCGGAAAAAGAGCTGCGCGGTCACATCCATAACCGTTTCGCGCCCCGGCGTGATCACGAATTGATAGGCGCCGGTCAGCGACGCGCTTCCCATCGCCGCCCAAACGGTGATCGTGGGGGCATCCGGGGCCGGACGTTCGATCCAGAAACGGGTGAACCGCGGGAATTCCTCGGCCACCTGCAAGCCTGTGTTCACTGCCAGACCGCGCGCGGAAAGCCCATAGGCGGACCCGCGCCCCAAGGCACGAAAATAGGATGCCCCCTGAAAGGCCACCAGTTCGTCCATGATGTCGGGACGATTCAGCGGACTGTGCAGACGGAACCCCGCCACCCCCGGCAGTTCTGCATGTTCCGGCACATGATCGCGCGCCTCGCGTTCATAGATGAAATCATCGGTGTCAAAGCGCATCGGCGTCGCCGCACCCTCTGCCACCTCAAACATGCGCACGGGTTCTTTGAACAGCCATCCCATATGGAAGGCCTGCAACTCGAAATGGCTGCGCTCGACATCGGCAAACCGCGCCAGCTCAGGATTGAACCGGATCAACCTGTAGTCGTCATAGGTGAGCTGGGTCAGAAAGCTGTCGTCCAACGTGATCGGCTGATCCGGCTCCTGCGCAAATCCGCGCATTTCGGCAATCAGCCCATCAAAGCTGAACGGCTGCGTGGCAGGTACGGGCTGCGCAACATCAGCGGCGGCATCCGCCCCAGCGTCTTCCTGTGCCAGGGCGCCTGCGCCAAATCCCGCGAACACGGCTGTTGCAGACAGGCTGCCCAACAGGCGACGCCGCGTCCAGGACGGAGAAGTGGTGTGTGTCTTTACCATGTGTATCGAACTGTCTCTTTTAGGTCCCGGCTGTTTCAACAGACGGTATTTTCCGATCATCTGTCACTATGCCGCTGAAGTTGCAATAGAACTCGGGAGACAGCCATTTGGTTCCCGGAATTTCACAAGACAGAGCGCGAAATTGCCGCAGAGCAGAATTCGATCGGCGACATGCCGCCGAAGGGTCTTAAAAAACGGCAATTCAGCGCAGATCGCTCCCGGCGCCACGGGGTCAAAAAGTCAGTCCGGCAGGAAATCCTGAGAAATCAAAGGGCCCGCATCGGCAGGTATTGCAGATCATCGCTCACCCATTGGCGGGACTGGCGCATTCGCTGCCCATCCGGGCTCATCCAATAGAAGTTGCGAAAGCCTGTGCGCGCATTCGAACAGTCTTCCTGCATCAGGATCGTCGGGCCGATTTCATCCGCCCCTTGCCCCTGCCACAGTCCCTGATTGCTCACTTTGCAGGTGAACCGTTCCGGCACGACCGAATCGTCGCCGCGATATTGCGACATGACCCGCTCTGCCGTGCCGCCCTTCAAACCGTAGATCAGCGGCAGGATCTGCGACACATCCGCCGCAGCCAGATCGCCCCCCAACCCGCGCGAGCCGGTGATCACGCCACGCTGCATATAGATGGCCCGGTTGTTCCCGGTCACCCATGTGTCCACACCATCGGCAGAGGTCACGTCTTTGACAAAGCGGATGCTGTCCAGATCACGGGCGGGCAGGTTGACAACCACCTGCGGCGCTTCTGCCTCCAGCAGCGCCTGAAACCGTTCTGTCAGCTGCGGCTTGGCGGCGAGCGGAGACAGGCGGCCATAGATTTCGGTCTCGCCGGGCTGGCTGGAACACCCGGCCATCACACCCAAAGACACGAGGGCCAGAACGGCCAGTCTGCGAACAGTCATCTTCATTCCCCTTACCGCCAGAACAGACCCCAACGGTCTTCCAACCGCTGCGTCTGCGCCTCATGCACAACACCATAGAGACGATTGCGCACGTTCAGACGCGCACCGCCATCCCGCAAGATCGGACGAATGGTCATCGCGAAATCCTCCCGCGAGGGCTCCCCGCTCAGCCAGTCGATCGGCAGGGTGATACGTATCCCCTTGTCGAAAGATCCCTCTCCAAAATCATCGAAGGACACATCCGTGAACGTCGCAAAGGCCCCAACCCGCACACCGTTCTTGAAAGCGCGCTCCAGCGTCACCGTCGCGCCCCAATCCCCGGCCAGATAGCGCCCGGCATCGAGTTGCCCGACGAAACCGTTGCCGAAATCGTAATAGGCCGAGGCATGCCCGGTCACGACATCATAGTCCTGAAAGCCAAACAGCTGGTCGAAATCCCGCTGCCGGGCGTAATTCAATTCCAGCCCAAGCGCGAGCCGGTTGTCGACCGGCGCCCAGAGGATCTCGCCGGACACCCCACCATACATGGTTTCCAGATAGCCCGCCGTCAGACGCCCGAACAGATCCCGCCCGGGGCGAAAGAAGTATTCCGCGGTCAGGAATTTCAGCTCCGCATCGGCCTCGACCGCATAGCGACCGGCATCCGAGCGCACATGGGGCAAAATCGAATCTGATCTACGGGTGATGCCATCGAGCGACCCGGCAACCGGCTGACGCAGCGCGCCGCTGAAGACCAGCCCCCGCCGGGGTGAAAACGCGCCATAGGCCTGCAGCCCGACATCGATGCGAAACGGATCGTCCGGATCGAAAAGCGACGTCTGCAAATAGGGGGTCAGGCTCCAGTCGAACCGCGCAAAAGCCATTTCTGCCCCCCGCTCCCCGCTGCCCCAACCGTCGCGAATATCCGACCGGGCGCGCATTTCGCGGCTGCCATCGACATGGTGTTCAAAAGCCTCAAGATCCGCACGCGTCATCATCGTCACCGACACCGGCATGACTTGCTCCGTCAGAACAATACGAAACTGCTCCACAGAGGCCGGCAATGTGTTTGCCATCACCCGTGCCGCGCGCCCCAGTGCCTGCGCCCCAGCCCCGTATTTCAGATTGTCCATATGGACGGTCGCCGTCGACCCGGACACGTTCAGCGCCTCGATCCGAAGCCCCTGCGCCGCCATATCGGCGCGCAAACGTCGCTGCCCGGCGTTTTCTTCACCCGCAGCCGCGCGCCAGCTACGTCCGGCCACGCTATCGCGCGGCAAGATCGTAGGCGGCGCATCCGATACCCCGCCCGCCATCGCAGGACGATCCGGATGCAACGGAAAACTCGCGATCAAACCAAGATCCGTGCCGTGGCGCAGAAAGCCGGTCACCATGGTGCCATTGTCAAACCCGTAGCTCAACCCGACGTTGATTGGCGTCGCACGGTCGTAGCCCATGCGTTCCACCTCTGCCACATATGCATCCGAGGAGTACTCGGCCCGCAGCGTCCACTGATCGTTCAATGCGTAGCGCACCCCGGCAAAAAACGCAGCATCGCCGGTGAACCACTGCTTGACCGAAGGCTGCCCGCCTTTGCCAACGGTTTCATTGTCACGGGTTTTGAACCGGTCACCCAAAACACCCAGAGGGTTTTCAAACCCGCCATAGCTGCCCAGACGTCCCCAGCCGATCCCACCGGTCAGTGCCAGCCGGTCGCCGATATGTTTCGTCGCCGCGATATATTCACCGCCATAGACACCGGTGCCACCGAAATCGCGCAGCCCGACCACCACAGACGGCCAGGATTTGCTTTCCCGCATCAGGAGGATCCCGACATCGAAACTGCGATCATAGAGCGTGCCGCCATTGGTGCCATAATCCTGCAGCACCGAATACCGGAAAGAGCCGAACACGCGCGGCGTGATCTGAAAGGCCAGCGTCTGTTTCAACACACCTTCGGAATAGGTCAGCGTCGGCAGCAAAAGCCCGTCTTCGAAGACCTCGGCCGTGGGCATATCGATCACGCCCGGCGTTCCGAAACTGGAGGCCTTGCTATCTGCTGTGGCTGCTGCGGGGGTCATACTGAAGACCGCGCAAAACGCACAACTCAGCGTCGTAAGAAAATGTAACTTCATGAAAATGTCTTTACCTCTGCAATACCGTCACTATGCAAATTTACCGCTGGATTGAAAAGCCAAATGGACGTCCGGCCCTGCCGCCTCTGCAAGCTTTGCGGCATATGGAACACCGGCACGCGACGTTTTGGAAAGCTGCCAGCCCCTTTCTAAACGGTCCATTTCGGCGATCCGAAGCTGGTTGAACGTTTTCTTAGCTCTTTTTCGCTTTGATGAACGGGCCCGGCAAAAGCCGGAATGCGGATGCCAGAAGGCACTCACCTGTTGACCGGGTTCCTTCCATGCTGGCCTCCGACTTCTTTTTCAGCCGCTGTTTTCTGGCAGCCATCTGTCTGCTCCATCTGGCTCTGTGCAAGACGCCGCAAGCACGTTTCCCATGGCGTCCAGGGCATCTGCTGCGGCGCACCCGCCGGATCGTTCCGGCGGCATGGGTCACAGTCGCGCTCACATTCTGGCTCGCGCCCGCCATGGCCGCCCCGACAGGCTCTGCTGGCATCTCGCCGGTCACCCCCTATGTCGTTCGCGATGACTTCGGCGGCAGCGTGAAAAAGCGCATGCGCCAGATTCGCGAGTTGAACGCCGCCAACCGCCCGATCGAAATTCGCGGAAACGTCTGCATGTCCAGTTGCACGATGTTTTTGGGCGCCAGACAGGTCTGCGTCGACCCGAGAACCACCTTTGTGTTCCACGGACCATTTCGCTATTTCAGCCGCCTCAGCCCTCGCGAATTCGAATTCTGGTCGGTGACGATCGCGTCCTACTATCCCAAACCGATCCATGACTGGTATTTGCGCGAAGGACGGCACAAGGTCCTGCGGGTCTTTGAAATGACCGGCCAAGAGGTCATGCGCCACGGAATCCCCGCCTGCGCACCCTGAGCTTGCCGCCTCATCCCTGCAGACGCCCTTCAGGGCACCAGACTGCAGAGGCGCTTCGAATGCCCCAATCATAGCCACAACGACAGTCAAGCCATCGCAATCAAACCACAGTCAGAAACTACAGACGAGACAGAGCGGGCGGCCCCATGAAGGCCGCCACTCAATCAGCCAGCAGGCGTCTCAGTTCGTCGACGGGGTCGACGGGGTCGAGTCGCTGCCGCCACCTGCGATCGCGGCCAGTGCGGCCGCCGCCGCCAGGGCGCCCCCCACGACGACAACGTTGTTCACATCACCCTCAAAATTCATATCATTGGCAGCGTCCTGCTGCGCCAGCTGGCACTGCGGGTTTTCAGCGTTTGCCTGGATGGTGCAGTCCACGGTAGCCCCGGGAACTGTTTCGGCGATGGCCGGAAGGGCGGCAAATGCGCAGCTTGCTGCGGCGACGATCAACTTCAGATGTTTCATAATAATATCCTCACAATAACCTTCGAAAGACGTACTTTTGTTTTCATACCACTTTACTCACGAAAGTTCACCACCTTTTGACTAGGCGGTGAAAATTCTAAGCATTTTTCTGCTTCTGCGTATTTCATGCACGGTATCCTCATCTCTCGCGGAAGGCTTTGGAAAAATAATCTGTCATGGGCTTCGTTAGATAGGACATGGCCGTGCGCATCTCGGTGCGAAAATAGACCTCTGCCGGCATGCCCGGCAGGATCGACAACCCATCCAGCCGCGCGAACTCGCCGTCATCCACCGCAATATCGGCCTGATAAAAGGACTGGCCGGAGCGATCATCCACGAAAGCGTCTGCGGAAATCTGGCGCACGCGGCCCTGCAATTCCGGGGTCTGGCGCCGCTGAAAGGTGGGAAACCGCAGCGCAGCCGCCTGACCGACATGGACCTGATCGATGTGCAACGTATCAACGCGGGCGCGAACCACATAGGGCTGATCCTGCGGGATGACATACATCACCGGCTGGGCTGGCGACAGCACCGCCTGCAAGGCGAAGACCTGCGATCCGGTCACGATTCCCGAAACCGGACTGCGCAACGCCAGCCGCGACTGGGTTTCGCGCAGCGCCAGCCGCCGTTCGCGCAATTCCATCTCCCGATATTCAAGATCGCGCAGCGTCGTGATCGCCTCTTCGCGCCGGGCGCTCCTGAGGCGCAGTTGTTGCAGGCGCAGAACAGAGATCTGCCCGGTCAGTTCGGCGATCACCGCCTCCAGCCGGCCGGTTTCGCCCGCCAGACGCGCAATCTCACGCTTGAGGGCCGAGACGCGCGAGGCCTGCATCAACCCCCGTTCCTGCAGGCTGGTGCTGTCGGCCAGTTCCGCCCCCACCAGATCATGCTGCGCGCGCGTGGCGGCAAGTTGCGCACCGGCGCCCTCGATCTGGCGATTGATCTGCGCGACCTGTTCCCCCATCTGTTCCAGCTCTTGCCGGACAGTCTCTGCACGGGCCTGCATCAGACGACGCTGCCCGGCCACCAGCGCGGACACCTCTGCCCGCGCGCCCATGGCCCGCTGCAGTTCCTCGGGCACGGTCAGCTCTGTTGTGTCGTCCCGCTCCGCCTCAAGGCGCGACTTTCGCGCAAGTATTTCAAACAATTGCGCTTCTACGATGGCCAATTCAGACAACAGACGCGTCTCATCCAGACGCAGGACAACCTCGCCGGCCTCAACTCGATCTCCATCGCGGGCAACGATCTCGGCCACGACGCCACCCTGGGGGTGTTGCACAACCTGCCGATTGCTTTCGAGTTGCACCACACCGGGTGCGATGACCGCCCCTGCGATATCGGCCCGCGCGCCCCAGACGCCGAGCCCGCCGACCAGCACAAGAAGCGCAGCAAACCCGAGCATCAAGGGGCCACGCGCGCGCCATTGAGGGGACTTATGCGCCGTGCTCCCTGACATCATCCTGCCTGCCCTCCACCGGCGAGGCCCGCCTGAACCTGAACCGCATTGCGCAGATTGGCGCGCAGCACCTCATCGCGCGGCCCCTCCGCCCGTACATGACCGCTCTCCAGAATCAACAGCCGGTCGCATTCCGAGATGGCCATTGGCCGGTGAGTCATCAGGATCACCGAGCGCCCCAACGCCTTGAAATCGCGCACCGCCGCGTTCAGCGCATCGCTGCCCGCGCTGTCGAGGGCGGAATTGGGCTCATCAAGCACCAAAAGCGCCGGATCGCCGAAAAAGGCGCGCGCGAGCGCGATGCGCTGTTGCTGCCCGCCCGACAGTTGCGCCGCCCCCGGTCCGATCCGCGTATCATAGCCCTCAGGCAGCGACAGGATCATGTCATGAGCATTGGCGCGCCGGGCGGCGGTGACCACCGCACTGTCCTCAAAGGTTTCCTCCATACGCGCAATGTTTTCCGCCACGGTCCCGGCAAACAGGCTGACCTGCTGCGGCAGATAGCCGATATGCCGCCCCAGCGCTGCCGGGGCATATTGCGACAATGGTGCGCCATCCAGACAGATTTCCCCGGCGGTGGGCGGGATCAGTCCGACCAGCATCCGCCCCAACAACGATTTGCCTGCGCCGCTTTTGCCAAGGATGCCGAGCGCCTCCCCGGGGGCCACGCTGAAAGTGATCCCCGACAGGCTCGCCCGCCGCGCCCCCGGCAGGACCAGCGCCAGCGAGCGGACCTCCAATTGGCCGGTCGGATCGGGCAGGTTCAACCGTTCGGGATCTGGCGGAACGGTCTGCAACAGCTTCGACAAATGCCGCCAGCCCGCGCGCGCCTGCTGCACCGTCGACCAATGGGCGATCACCTGCTCAATAGGGGCCAACGCCCGGCCCAGCAGGATGGAGCAGGCAACCATCGCGCCGGCCGACAACTCCCCACCCAGCACCAGCCAGGCGCCCAGCGCCAGCACAGCCGACTGCAGGAACATACGCAAGGCGCGGGTGGCCGCGGTAAATGCCCCGGTCCAGTCGCTGGCCGCAATGGTTTGCAACAGGGCCTCCTGCCGCATCTGAACCCAGCGGGATCGCACCGTGCCCTGCATGCCCTGCGCGCGCAGGATTTCATGTTCGCGCGCGGCCTGATCCGACAGGCTTTGTGCGGCCAGGGCACGCCGCTGTGCCTGCGCCACGCGGCGACGGGTCAGGGCATTGTTCAGCAGGGTCAGCGCGATCAACACAGCCCCGCCCAAAATACCAAGCCAGCCCAACATGGGGTGAAACATAAAGATTGCGGCCACGAAAAGCGGTGTCCAGGGCACATCGAACAGCGCCAGCATCACCGGCGAGACAAAGACCATGCGCAACCCATCGAGATCGCGCAGCCCAGCGATCTGCGCCGGTGCGCGGGACGCGCCTGCTGTGTGCGCATGAGGGGCGGCCTGAGACAGGCCCATTGCCTGCACCACCGCGTCAAAGACCCGATGATCAAGCGCAGTTTTAAAACGTGCACCGAACCGTGCCAGCACCCGCCCGCGCGCGAATTCCAGCACACCCATCAGTGCATAGAGCAGCGTCACCAGCGCAAAAAGCGCCACCAGCGTTTCTTCGGAATGCGAGACCAGAACCCGGTCATAGACCTGCAGCATAAAAAGCGGCCCGGTCAGCATCAGCAGGTTGACGAAAATGCTGAACAGAAATACCGACCCCAGCAGTCCCAGCCCGGCACGGCGTGCCCGGCGCAGCTCGGCGGCGCCGGTTTCCCTTGGTGTCGGATCGGGGGTTCTGGCGTTCACGCGGCCCTCCACAGCTGGGCCCGGCATGGGCCCTGTTCCCGTGAAGCTATCCCATGAAAGTGGACGAAGGCTTACCGTGAGGACAGAAACGCTTCAAAAAGATCCTTCACAAAGCCAGAAGAACCGTGTCCCCATCCAGACGCACGGGGTAGATCTGCGTGGCACCGTCATCCGCGCCCTGCGCCCTGCCGGTTTCCAGCGAGATGACCCAATTGTGCAGCGGACAGGTGACACAGCCATCATGTACGATCCCCTGCGACAGCGGCCCGTTGCGGTGGGGGCATTTGTCTTCAAGGGCGAAAAGCCGGTCATCCGTGGTGCGAAAAACGGCGATGGTCATGTCACCGTTTCTCACACAGCGGGCGCCCTGACGCGGAATGTCTTCCAAAGTGCCGATGGCGACCCAGGTCTTGTCTTGCACGGTCATTCTGCCGCCTCCAGTTTTCCGACCCCAAGCGGGGTGAATTCATGGGCATCCTTGCCCGCCACGAATTCCGCCCAAGGATCGACCTGCGCGAAACTCTGGGCATAGGCGAACCGCTCGGCATAGGCTTTGCGCTGCTCCAGATCGTCGTAGATGACCTCTCTGATATGGTCATATCCGACCCGGTCCGCCCATTTGTAGATGCGCTCCAGATAGAAACCGGTTTCCCGGTAATATTGCGTCAGGGCGCAAATGGTTTCGATCACCTCGGCCTCGGTCGCGACCTTGCCAAGCGGGGTCGTGCCCTGGATATGCAATCCCGCCGCGCCGCCGTAGATGATCTCATAGCCGCTGTCGACGCAGATCACGCCGATGTCCTTGCAGGTGGCCTCGGCGCAATTGCGCGGGCAACCGGTGACGGCGAGCTTCAGCTTGGCGGGGGACCATGCACCCCAAAGCGCCTTTTCCAGCTTGATCCCAAGCCCCGTGCTGTCCTGCGTCCCAAATCGGCACCAGTCCGTGCCCACACAGGTTTTCACCGTGCGCAGCCCTTTGGCATAGGCCGCACCGGAAATCATACCCGCCGCGTTCAGATCGCTCCAGACCGGGACCAGATCCTCTTTCTTGACGCCCAGAAGGTCGATGCGCTGTCCGCCGGTCACCTTGACCGTCGGGATGTCGTATTTGTCGGCCACATCGGCGATTGCACGCAGCTCATCCGGGGTGGTGATGCCGCCAAACATGCGCGGGACAACCGAATAGGTGCCGTCCTTCTGGATGTTGGCATGCACCCGTTCATTGATGAAGCGCGATTGCTGGTCATCCTGATATTCGCCCGGCCAATCCGCCACGAGGTAATAGTTCAGCGCCGGGCGGCATTTGGCGCAGCCCTCGGGCGTGGACCATTCCAGTTCCTGCATGATCGCCGGGATGCTTTTGAGGTCCTTGGCCTTGATCAGACGACGCACATGGCCGTGGCTGTGCGTGGTACAGGGGCACATGCCTTCGGCCTCCGGCAGCGTGAAACCGTCGCCCAGCGTGAGGGCCATCAGCCCCTCGACCAGCCCGGTGCAGGTCCCGCAGGACGCCGAGGCCTTGGTATGGGCGCGCACCTCCGCCAGAGATGTCAGCCCCTTGTCACTGATTGCGGCGGTGATCATCCCCTTGGTAATGCCGTTACAGCCGCAGATTTCTGCCTCATCCGACAGGTTCGCGACTGCGGCAAAAGGGTCGGCAGACCCGCCCCCCTGATAGGCCTGCCCAAAGATCAGCGTATCGCGGAATTCCGAAACGTCTTCCCCCGATTTCAGCAGTTCATTGTACCATGCGCCATCGGCCACATCGCCATAGAGCACCGCGCCGATCACCCGGTTGTCTTGCAGGATCACACGTTTGTAGGTCCCGCGCATGGCATCGCGCAGCACGATGTCTTCGCGCCCTTCGCCTTCGGAAAAGTCGCCCACCGAATAGAGATCGCAGCCGGTCACCTTGAGCTTGGTCGGCGTCTCCATATGCGCAAACGCCGCCTCTGACGTCCCTGCCAGATGTGCAGCCGCGACCTTGGCCATCCGGTAGAGCGGCGCCACCAGACCATAGACCATTCCGCCTACTTCGGTACATTCACCAACCGAATAGATGTTCGGGTCAGAGGTGCGCATTGCCGTATCAGTGACGATGCCGCGTCCGACCTCCAGCCCGGCCTCCTGCGCGAGAGCGACATTGGGACGGATGCCCACGGCCATCACCACGAGCGAGGTCTCGATCACCCGCCCGTCGGACAGTTCCACACCCTCGACCCGATCTGACCCGAGGATCTGTTTGGTATTGGCTTCGCAGAGCACTTCGATGCCCCGGCTTTCCAGCTCCTTTTGCAAAAGATACCCCGCCGCTGTGTCGAGCTGACGTTCCATCAGCGTCGGCATCAGGTGAATGACGCTGACCTCCATACCGCGCAGCTTCAGCCCCGCGGCGGCTTCGAGCCCCAACAGCCCGCCGCCGATGACCACCGCCCGACCGCCCTTTTGCGCGGCGGCGATCATCCCGTCGGTGTCATCGAGATCGCGATAGGCCAGAACCCCCGGAAGATCCGCTCCCGGCACCGGAATGATAAAAGGGCTCGACCCGGTGGCGATCACCAGCTTGTCATAGTCGGCCACCACACCGCTGGCGGAAATCACCTTGCGTTCATGACGGCGGATTTCGATAATCGGGTCGCCCTGATGCAGGGTGATGCCATGGGCTTCATACCAGCCTTCGCCATGGATGATGATATCGGCATAGGTCTTTTCCCCGGACAACACCGGGGACAGCATGATACGGTCATAATTCACGCGCGGTTCGGCGTTGAAAATCGTGACCTCATAGGCGTCGGTGGCCTCGAACAGATGTTCGAGCATCCGGCCCGGAGCCATTCCGTTTCCAACAACGACAAGTTTATGCTTGGGGATCATAGCGGCACTCCATCTCGATTGATGACCTGACGGTCCTGTGTTCGAAGATGCAGCGCCGTTGCTGCGGGCCCCTATCCAGAGGGGCGGATATGTCACATCACGTCCTTGCGATGCCGGGTCAGAGACCCTTTCCCAAGTCATAGGGCGCGGCTTTCAAATCTGACAAGTCTCACGCCCGCCCGAGCCTTGCCAGCGCCCCCGGAATTTGCAGATGCAGAAAATGCCGCCTGTTTTTTGGGCGCATGAGACCACCACTGCGCGGCTTCTCAGCACTGCGCAAACCAGCCAACGGGCGCGTTTTGCGACGAATCGCGTATCGGAAAGGCTCAGCCGACCTGCCGACCGTGCGACCAGACGCCCCGCACCACCGGCGTGCCTTCAAGGCGACGTACCCGCACCAGATCGGCATGCAGCCCGGCGGCGATGCGCCCCCGGTCCATCAAACCGACCGACTGCGCCGGCGTTGCCGACACGGTGGCGATTGCGCGCGGCAGGTCGTCCCACAGATCCGCCAGCAAAAACGCTGACGACATCAGGGCCGAGGGCACATAGTCCGAAGATACGATGTCCAGCAGGCCCCGCTGCGCCAGATCATGTGCCGCTACATTGCCAGAGTGCGACCCGCCCCGGATCAGGTTCGGCGCCCCCATCATCACCGCGATGCCATGCAGGCGGCAGGCCTGCGCCGCCTCGACCGTCGTCGGGAACTCCGCCACGCGCACTCCGTTGCGCCGTGACACTTCGACATGCTCGGCCGTGGTGTCGTCATGGCTGGCCAGAACCGCCCCGAGCCGGCGCGCTTCATGCACGGCGACCTCCTCGTGACGGTCGCCATAGGTGTCGCGCAATTCCAGAAGATGCGCGACATGGGCGTCGAATTCCGCATCGTTCATGCCACGCTTCTTTTGCACATAGGTTTTCAGCTTGGACAGGTCGCGAAACTGGCGCTGACCCGGCGTATGGTCCATCAGCGACAGCAGACCCACGCGATCCTCCGGGCCGAATTCGGCCAGTTCCTCTTCCAGCGTTTCGGTACAGATTTCGGCACGCAAATGCAGGAAATGGCTGATCTTGAGCGCCCCCAGATCGCGCAGATGCATCACCTCGCGCGACAGGCTGCGGGCGTATTTGCGATAGCCGTTGCCGTCCTCGGCGCGCGACAAAGACCCTACCCGCATCGCGTCAAAAACCGTGGTGATCCCGACCGACGCCAGTTCGGCATCATGGGCGAGAATGGCCGCGGCATGCGGCCAGTCGACACGCGGACGCGGCTCCATATGCCGCTCCAGATTATCCGTATGCAACTCAATCAGGCCGGGGATCAGCAAATCGCCCTCAAAATCGACAGCCTCCGTCGCGGTGCCACCCTGCGACACATCGGTGATCTTGCCCTCTTCCACGCGCAGGGTGCCTTGGATAACCTCGGTCTCAAGTACGATCCGGGCATTGGTAAACGTCAGGTTGGTCATTCGCGTTGTCCTTTTCAGCCGCGCAGATCTGCCAGACCAATGTCACACGACTGTGACACAGGGGAGCTAGGGACTGCACCATGGAAGAATTCAAAAGATATGCGGTCTATTACGCGCCCCAGCCGGGCCCGTTTGCCGAGTTTTGTGCCCATTGGCTGGGCTGGGATGCGTTTGAGGGCATGCCGGTGCCCCACCCCACCCTCGACGGCCTGCCGCGCAGCCTGCATGAGATCACCGAAGCGCCGCGCAAATACGGGTTCCATGGCACGCTGAAACCGCCGTTTCGCCTGTCGGGCAGCCGCGCGGATCTGATGGCCGATCTGGAAGCCTTTGCCGCAGCCCATGCGCCGGTCAGGCTCGACGGCCTCGCGCTCAGCCAGATCGGCGGCTTTCTGGCCCTGACCCCGACCGGCGATGTCAGCGCGCTGGAATGGCTGGCCAGCGAAATCGTGGCAACGCTTGATCCGCATCGCGCCCAGCCCGGCGAAACCGAGTTGGCGCGGCGGCGCGCGGCGGGTCTCACCCCGCGTCAGGACGCCTATCTGGTGCAATGGGGCTACCCCTATGTGATGGAGGATTTCAAATTCCACCTCACATTGACCGGGAAACTGACCGAAGCCGAAGCAGCTGCGGTGAAAGACGCTCTGGCCCCGCATCTGATCCCGCTCTTGCCGGAGCCGTTCGAGATCTCGGATCTCTGCCTGTTCGGCGAAGCCGAAGACGGGCGCTTTCACCTGCTGCATCGCTACACGCTTTCCGGCTGAAGCGCGGCTAGAAAGTCACGCACCGCCGCCTCCAGAGCGCCGTCATTGGTGACCCGTTGCACCGGCAGCCCGGGTGCGATGTCATAGGCTGCACGCGCCAGACGGCGCTCGATGTCCTCGCGACTTTCACGTCCACGCGCGGCCAGTCGTTCGGCCAGCACGCCAGGCGTGGCGGTGATCAGGATCACCCCCATGTTGGGATAGCGTTCATACGCATCGGGCAGAATCGCGCGGGAGCCGTTGAACAGCACATCATGGCCTTCGTTCAGCGCCGTTTCAATGGACAGGGGAACACCATAGCGCAGCCCGTGTGCGGGCCAGTGCAGGGCGAATTGCCCTGCCGCCAGCCGACGGTCGAATTCCGCCTCAGACACGCCTTCGAAATCCTCGCCCCCGTCCGAACTCGGCCGGGTGATCACCCGGCGCGCAACCACAAGATCGCGCCGGACCGCGCGCGCGGCCTCGATCAGTGTGTCTTTACCCGCCCCCGAAGGACCGACGATTGCAAACAGCCGCCCGACCATTTCAGACCACCCGCGCCGGCGTAAAGGCCGACACATCGATTTCACGATCCGCCACCCGGTCACGTGCGGGCGCGTCATGGAAAATCCCGATGATCGCCGCGCCGCGGGCTTTGGCCTCTTCGATCAGGCGCAGCACTGTTTCGCGGTTCGTCGCATCCAGCGAGGCGGTCGGCTCATCGAGCAGCATCGCGGGATAGGCATGGGCAAAGCCGCGTGCAATGTTCACCCGCTGCTGTTCGCCCCCTGAGAATGTCGTCGGCGACAGCCCCCAGAGCGTTTCAGGGATATTCAGCCGGCTGAGCAGATCGCGGGCGCGTTCAAAGGCCGCTGCCTTCGGGACGCCCACGGCCAGTTGCGGTTCGGCCACCACCTCCAGCGTCGGCACCCGCGGCACCACGCGCAGAAACTGCGACACATAGCCCAGAGTGGCGCGCCGCAGGTCGATAATCTCGCGCGGCTCGGCGCTGGCCACATCGGTGTCGCCGACCCAGATATGACCCGATGCCGACAGGTAATTGCCGTAGACCATGCGCATCAGCGTGGATTTGCCCGCGCCGGAATCGCCCGTCAGGGCAACGCATTCTCCCGCCGCCACTTCAAAGCTTGCGCCCGCCATTACCGGGATGACTGCGCTCCCCTGATTGTGCAGCGTGAAGGATTTGGAGACATTCTCAACTCGGATCATCGGACTACAGCCATTTCTTCCATTTGCAGAACAGATAGGTGCCCAGCGCCGATCCAAACATCAGCCCCGTGGCAATGAGATACCCATGCGGGTTGTCGAGCCCCGGCAAATTCGCAAAGTTCATGCCGTAGACAGAGGCCACCAGCGTCGGTGGCAAAAACAGGATCGCGACCACCGAAAGCACCCGCCCCGTCGAGGTCTGTTCCAGATTGATCAGCCCCATGGCCACATCGGTGAGCTGCGCCAGCCGCCCCGACAAAAAGTCGCCATGCACGGTCAGCGCCTGAATGTCGCGCACCTGTGCCTTGAGAATCTGACGCAACGCGCCGTCCTTTGGCCCCTCCAGCCCCAGCCCAAAGGACGACAGGGCCCGTTCCAACGACACCAGCGACAAACGGATCCGCGCGATCTGTTCGCCGAGTTTGCCCAGCGCCCGAAGCGCTTCGGCCAGCTCGGATGAGCGCGGCGCGGGATCGGGAAACAGCGCATGCGATTGCTCATCAAGACTGCGCCCCACCCCTTCGAGAATATCGGCCAGACGCGCGACCACCTCTTCGACCAGTCCCAAAAACACGCGCCTGCGCCCGGCGCAGCCCGCACTCGACTGAGCGGCATGCTGCGGAAATGTCTCAAAAGGGCGCGGTGTGTGATAGCGCACCGTCACCAGCCGCTCCGGCGTCAGCATAAAGGCCACCGGTCCAAACCCTGGCTGCTTTTGCTTGTCCAGCCCCGGCAGAACCACGGTCAGAACCTCGGTGTCACCCTCACGATAGAGGCGGTTCGACACTTCGATTTCTTCCATGTCGGCCAGCGTCGGCACGGACAGGCCGAGCGCCTCGACCGCCTCCACCTGCTCGGGCAAAGGATGCGACATGTCGATCCAGAGCGCCTCTGACAAAGACGCCTCATTCGGCTGTCGTTCCAATCCGCTGGCAGTGGGGCGATAGGCAAAAATCATATGTCAGACCTGAAGTACGGAGGACACAAGCAACTGCGTATAGGCATGTTGCGGATCGTCCAGCACCTGATCGGTCAGCCCGGTTTCGACCACATGTCCTGATTTCATCACCATCAGACGATCCGCCAAAAGCCGGACGACGGCAAGGTCATGGGTGACGATGATGGCCGAAAGCCCCATTTCGCGCACCAATCCGCGCAAAAGGTCCAAAAGACGTGCCTGCACAGAAACATCCAGCCCGCCGGTCGGTTCATCCATGAACACCAGTCGCGGTCCGGTGACGAGATTGCGCGCGATCTGAAGCCGTTGCTGCATGCCGCCGGAAAAAGCCGAGGGGCGGTCATCCACCCGATCCGCGTCGATTTCCACGCGCCCCAACCAGTCAATGGCCTGACTGCGGATATTGCCATAGTGACGCGCCCCGACCGCCATCAACCGTTCCCCGACATTGCCGCCCGCCGAAACCGACATGCGCAGCCCGTCGCGGGCGTGCTGGTGCACAAAGGCCCAATCGGTGCGCGACAGCATCCGCCGTTCGGGCTCGGGCATGCTGAGCGTATCGACCAGCCCCTGATGGCGCGTGTCAAAAAGCACCTGACCATGGTCCACGGGCAGATGCCCGGCCATGCAGTTGAGCAGGGTGGATTTGCCAGAGCCTGATTCCCCCACGATGCCCATCACCTCTCCGGGATAGAGGTCAAAGGACACATCGGTACAGCCCACGCGCCCCCCATAGGTTTTGCGCAGATCTTTGACAGACAGGAGCGGCGTCATTGCAGGGCCTCCTCGGTCGGAGTTTCAGAGGGCGACAGGCGTCCACGACGTCCGGCGGCCTGCCGCCCGGCGCAGAAATCGGTGTCGGAACAAACGAACATCCGCCCGCCATCGTCATCGATGATCACCTCGTCGAGATAGCTGTTCTCCGCGCCACACAGATCACAGGGGTGATCCGCTTTGGAGGGATCGAACGGGTGGTCTTCAAAGTCGAGACTGACCACCTTGGTATAGGGCGGCACCGCATAGATGCGCTGTTCCCGCCCTGCTCCAAACAACTGAATCGCCGCCATGTCCATTTTCGGATTGTCGAATTTCGGTATCGGCGACGGGTCCATGACATAGCGGTCCTCGACCTTCACCGGATAGGCATAGGAGGTGGCGATATGGCCATGGCGCGCGATGTCTTCGTAAAGCTTCACATGCATCAGCCCGTATTCTTCGAGCGCATGCATCTTGCGGGTTTCGGTCTCGCGCGGTTCCAGAAAACGCAGCGGTTCGGGGAGCGGCACCTGATAGACAAGGATCTGCCCCTCGGACAACGGCGCCTCAGGGATGCGGTGCCGGGTCTGGATCACGCTGGCCTCCTGCGTGTGTTCGGTCACCTCAACGCCGGCAGTGCGCTGAAAGAACTTGCGGATCGACACAGCATTGGTGGTGTCATCGGCCCCTTGGTCGATGACTTTCAGCCGGTCTTCGGGCATCAGGCACGCCGCCGTCACCTGCACGCCGCCGGTGCCCCAGCCATAGGGCATCGGCATTTCGCGCGAGGCAAAGGGCACCTGATAGCCGGGAATGGCGATGCCCTTGAGCAACGCCCGCCGGATCATCCGTTTCGTCTGTTCATCGAGATAGGCGAAGTTATAATCGGTCATTCCGCCGCGTCCTTCTGCTGAGCGTCTGCCTCTGCAGCCGCGATCTCCGCACGCATTTTCCGCACCAGTTCCATCTCCGACTGGAAATCGACATAGTGCGGCAACTTGATATGTTCGAGAAAGCCGGTCGCCTGAATATTGTCGCAGTGATACAGCACGAATTCTTCGTCATGGGCCGGTGAATTGGGCACCTCACTGCCCAGTTCCTTGGAGCGCAATGCGCGATCCACCAGCGCCATGGCGATGGCCTTGCGTTCGGTCTGGCCAAACACCAGCCCATAGCCACGGGTGAATTGCGGCGGCTCGACCTTGGAGCCTGCGAACTTGTTGACCGTTTCGCATTCGGTCAGCTCGACCTCTCCGATCTCAATGGCAAAGCCAAGTTCGGGGATGTCCATTTCCACCGCCACACGCCCGATCCGCAACTCGCCCACAAAGGCATGGCTGTTGCCGTAACCGCGCTGCGTCGAATAGGCCATCGAGAGGATAAACCCCTCATCCCCACGCGTCAGCGCTTGCAGCCGCAAGGCCCGGTTCGCAGGCAGCTCCAGTGGTTCGCGCGTCAGATCCGGCGGGATCGCGTCGCCCTGCGGTTCGGACTGGATCAGGTCCTCCTTGTTGAGAAAGCTCGTCACATGCGGCGTTGGCTCCAGACGCGGTTCTGCACGGGCGGCCTGCGGCACGGCACTTTCGCCCTCCGCCATCAGTTTGAAATCCAGCAGCCGGTGGGTGTAGTCAAAGGTCGGCCCCAGAACCTGCCCGCCCGGCACATCCTTGAAGGTCGCCGACACACGGCGGTCACAGAGCATATCCGCGGTCTCAACCGGATGGGTGGTTCCGAACCTTGGCAGGGTCGTGCGATAGGCACGGATCAGAAAGATCGCCTCGATCAAATCGCCGCGGGCCTGCTTGATCGCCAGCGCCGCCAGATCGGGATCGAACAGGGATCCTTCCGCCATCACCCGGTTGACCGCAAGACTCAACTGTTCCCGGATCTGCGCCACGGACAGTTCCGCCACAGAGGTGTCCCCCCGGCGCTCCTCTGCCAGCCAGTCATGTGCATTGTCGATGGCCCGTTCGCCACCTTTCACCGCCACATACATCAGACAGCCTCCTCTTGTGTGGTCTGCGCTTCGCCGAGCTTCGTGCTGCGTGGAACGCCCGCGATTTGCGTGCCGCAGGTCAGAAAGAAATCCAGCCCAAGCGGAAACAGCGCCGCATTGGCCTGGAACAGCTTAAGATCCCCGGGCAGGGACAGGGCCGCCTCGGTCCGGATGCCCGGCCCGCGCAGCCGCGCGCCTTGTGCATGCAGATCGGCCATCTCGACGATCAGCGTGGCCGACCGGTCGGGATAGGTTTCCGTACCGATCGGAAAGGCGCTGAGCGGCTGCAACCCGTCCCAGTCGCCCAGCGCAAACATCGCCTCAGCCGGCGCCACGATGGGGGCTCCGATGTGAAAGGCGATCCAGTCCCGCAGCGCTGCGCTGTCATATGAGGGCGCGAGGAAAATCGGGGTTTCCGCATCACAAAGCGTCAGCAGCAAGGTCGCCGCAGCCTCTGAGACAGGCGCGGGCGCCGTGGCGCCGGAGATTTCATGAAGGGTTCCGGGACGGGCCAGCGCCTCAAGCGCGGCGCGAAAGGCGCGTGCAGCGTCCACCGGGGCATCTGCGAACCCGCCCGACAGGCTTTGCATATCCATTAGTTTTCCCCTCTCACCATGGTGAAGAAATCCACTTTCGTGGCGGCGGCTCTGGCTGCGCGGTCAGCCTTGCGGGCCCTTTCAGCCGCGACCAATCGGTCGAGAACCTCGGCACGTACTTCAGAGGCACGAGGTCCCTGCATCAGCGCATCGACCATAGCCGCCTTCTGCGCGTGGCTCTTGTCGCGCCCCTGCACATAGCCGTGGCCGACCTCGCCGGTTTCAAGGCGCAGCGCACAGCGCGTCACCGTCATTTCACCCAGATTGAAGGGCGTGCCTGTAGCGCCCATGCGACCACGCACCATCACGCCGCCAACCTCCGGCTGGCGCAGCCACTCAAAGGCAGGCAACGCGCCGAGCGCCGACAGCGCTGCGGCCAGCGCCTGCGGATCAGATTTCGCCAATTGGCCCAGCCAGGTTTTCCGGGCGGCCTGCGCGGGATCGGGTTTTGTCATCTAGACACCTTGCGGATTTGTCTGCATTACTATACAACTATACAAATGATGCGATCTTTCGACCTCCGCGGCAAGAGAGAAATCATGAAGTTTTGGTAACGGAGACGCCCATGCCACGCACCGCGATCTGGAAAGCCATTGCGGAAACGCTGGGCGAGGAAATCGCCAAAGGCCATTATCGGGCCGGGGACAAACTGCCGACAGAGGCCGAACTGGCCGCGCGTTTCGGGGTCAATCGCCACACCGTGCGTCATGCTTTGTCCGCGCTGAATGAACGCGGCATCGTGCGATCCCGGCGCGGTGCCGGGGTGTTCGTGCAATCTGCTCCGGTCGATTACCCCTTGGGAAAACGAGTGCGCTTTCACCAGAACATTCAGGCAACGGGTCGCCTGCCCCATCGTAAGAAGCTGCGCATGGAAATTCGCCCCTGCGACGCGGTCGAAGCCTCGGCGCTGGCGCTGAATACCGGCGACCCGGTGCTGGTCTATGAGGGGCTGTCACTGACCGGCGACACGCCGATGGCACATTTCATTTCGATCTTCCCCCACGACCGCCTGCCGGGCCTGCACGCGCAGCTCGACCATTTCACCTCGATCACATTGGCGCTGAAGGCTCTGGGGATCGAGGACTACCTGCGGTCGGAAACCCGGATTACCGCCGAAGCGGCCACAGCGACACAGGCGCTGCATCTGCGGGTGCGCGAAGGTGATCCACTGCTGCGCACGCTCGGTCTCAACGTGACCCCGCAGGGCGTGCCTGTCGAACGCGGTCTCACATGGTTTGCGGGCGATCGCGTCACCTTGTCGGTGACCCCCGATTCATAGGAATCGCCAACATCCCTACAGCATCATACCAGCGTAAATATTTCGTCACGCTGCCGATACAAAGCCTCTGTACATCTCTGTGAAACGATCAGGCAGGTATAAACAGATGGCACTCCTTCCCCCTTTGCGCTTCACCGGCGCGACCATCCTGCGCGAGGGCGCGTTGCAGCAGCGCTCTGTCTGTATCGAAGACGGGCGCATTTCACGCGGCGCCTTTCCAGAGGTCGATCTCAGCGGCTATCTGATCCTGCCCGGCATCATTGATCTGCACGGCGATGCGTTCGAACGCCATATCGCTCCGCGTCCGCGTGCGCCTTTTCCGATCCGGTCCGGGTTGGCCTCCGCCGCCCGCGATGCCGCCGCACACGGTGTCACCACCGCATGGTTTGCACAGTGCTGGAGCTGGGAAGGCGGGTTGCGCGGGCCGGACTATGCCGAAGAGTTGCTGCAGGCATGGCGTGATTTCACCCCGCAGGCACCGATCGACATCCGGGTACAACTGCGCTGTGAAACCCATATGATGGACAGCCGCGACCGACTTCTGGCCGCCATCCGTCACTATGGCGTCGACTATGTGATCTTCAACAATCACCTTCCCGAAGCCATCGAGACGGCCAAGAAACACCCGCTGGAATTTGCCCATTGGGCCGCCCGCGCCGGGCGCACACCGGAAGACTTCATCAAGATCCTGCGGGACGCCAAGGACCGCAAATCCGAAGTCCCCCGCCACCTGTGTCTGCTGGCCGAAGCCTTTGACGCGCTTGGTGTCACCTATGGCAGCCACGACGACCCCGACGCCGAAACGCGCGAGGAGTTCCGCCTTCTGGGGGCACATGTTGCAGAGTTTCCGATTTCTGAGAAGGCCGCGGCAGCGGCCAAAGCCATGAACGATCCGGTCCTGATGGGCGCTCCGAATGTGGCGCGCGGCGGGTCGCAGTCAGGCAATATCTCGGCACAACGACTGATCGAACGCAGCCTCTGCGACGCGCTGGTGTCTGACTACCATTACCCAGCTCTGGCCGCAGCCGCCTGGCATCTGGTGGATCAGAGCGTGCGCAGCCTGCCCGAAGCCTGGGCGATGATTTCACACGCACCCGCGCAGATCATGAAGCTCTCAGACCGTGGCAATCTCGACTTTGGCAAACGCGCCGATCTGGTGATCGTCAACGAGGCCACCCGCGACGTCGAAGCCACGATCAGCGCCGGCCGCATCGCCTATCTGTCCGGCGGCATGGGCCAGCGCCTTGCCAATGCCGGGCGCGATCTGCCCATGGCTGCCGAATAGGCCGCCGCGGCGGCGTTATTCGTATTTTTCGAGAAAGCCTTCGGCGGGCAGCGCGCGGAAATCTTCCAGCGCCGCGCGCAGCCGGGCGTGGTCCCAGTCCCACCATGCCAGCGCTTCAAGCCGCTGGGCCACTGCATCAGACACACGCGCGCGCAGCGGACTGGCCGGGACGCCGGCGACGATCATATAGGGGGCGACATCGCGGGTCACCACGGCCCCCGCCGCCACAATCGCGCCATTGCCGATGGTGACTTCGGGCTTGATGATCGCCCCATGCCCGATCCATGTGTCATGGCCAATCGTCGTCCGCCGTGCCGCGCGACGTTCGAAAAAGGCGGCATCGTCGCTGACATCGTCCCAGTAGTTTTCCGAGCGATAGAGAAAATGGTGCTGCGAAGCCTTGTCATAGGGGTGATCCGTCGGCCCGATCCGCGTGAAGGCAGCGATATTGACGAATTTTCCGAGGCTGGTGTTGGCAATATCCGAAAACTGTTCGCAATAGCTGTAGTCCCCGAACTCAGAATTGAGCACGCGCGCGCCTTTGCCCACTTCGCAATAGACGCCGAAGCGGCAGTTCTCGGCGACGGCACCCTCATGAAGTTTCGGCTCGGTCGCACTTAGTTTCGGCATATTCCTGCAATCCCTTTTACACGCAGCGGTCTTGCCTCCGCGTTCATTCGCCCTTGATCAGCTTGCGGCGCAGCCAGCTGGACAGGCTGTCCATCGCGATCACCATAAGGATCACCAAAACGATGTAATAGGTGACCTCTTCCCAGTCTTTCTGGGTGATCATCGCCTGTGTCAGCATCAACCCGATCCCGCCGCCGGTGATCGCCCCGATCACTGTGGCAGAGCGCGTGTTGGATTCAAAGAAATACAACACCTGGCTGAGGAAAACCGGCGTCACCTGCGGGATCACCCCAAAGCGATAGCGCTGGATCGGCTTGGCCCCGGTCGAGCGAATGCCCTCGATCTGCTTTTCGTCGACATTCTCCAGCGCCTCGGAAAACAGTTTCCCGAAAGAACCTGTGTCGGTCAGCAAGATGGCCAGTGCGCCGGTCAACGGCCCCGGTCCGAAAGCGCGCGCCAGAATGATCGTCCAGATCAGGGCATCGACCCCGCGGAACAGGTCAAACAGCCGTCGAAACGCCTGACGCACCAGCATCAGCGGCGTGAAATTGCGCGCGGCGAGAAAGGCGAGCGGCAAAGCGACAAGCGCCGCGCCAAAGGTCCCGAGGAAAGCCATCAGCACCGTTTCAAACAGCGCCCAGGCCACATCTACATGACGCCACATGGCATTCTGCCAGAAGTCATGCCAGATCTGGCCGAATTCCCCATGCCACGCACGCGCCACCAGTTCGCTGAAAGACAGGCCGTGATAGGGGCTGTCGAGGGTGAAAAAGAACAGCTCCCAACCGTAGGAATAGCGGAACACTTCGGTACGGTTGCGCGTGACCGTCACCCGCCCGGCGTCGGTGGTGACCATCAGACGGTTTTTCGACGCGCTGATGAACTCCGGCACCGGTCCCTCGGGCAGTTCCGCCTGCACGCCGTTCGACCCAGGACGCGCCAGGATCGTGCCATAGCCCGGTACATCGTATTCAATGCGGTCGGCGTAATAGCGCGCTTCATGCCCGCGCGGCAGATGGACCACGGTCGTATCGCCATTGATATCGACCCAGTCGGGATGCATGCCCGCCGGATAGGTGCCCTTGCGTTCGCCTTCGATGGCGAAAGCCACCTCGCCGGTGCGGTTGTCGCGTTCGACATGGGTTTTGTAGCTGTAGGTGTCGCGAACCAGCTTGTGACCGTTGTCCAGGCTGGCGCTGCCGAGCAGCCCAGGTACATCAAAGGCAAAGAAGGCATAGACAAGATAGGCCAGCACCAAGAGCGGCAGCGCAAAGGCCATCATCCGTTTGCGGCGGAAGATGCCTTCGGCCTGGTGCTTCATGCTGGAAAGGGAAACATCGGCGGTCATCGTCATGCCAGAAGGTCCTTTTGCTTGCGACCATGGGTCAGCAGGTCACGGAAATAGCTTGAGGATTGATCCACCGCGACGATTGTCAGGAACAACAGGACAAAGATTGCCGCTGCGGCGTCATAGCGGCCCTGCCCCCAGGAAATCGCGTTTTTCAGCTCATAGCCGATCCCGCCAGCACCGACGAAGCCAAGGATGGCAGAGGCCCGGATATTGATTTCGAACCGGATCAACGCATAGCTCAAATAGTTGGGGGCCACCTGCGGCATCACGCCCAGCACCATCTGCTGGGTCCAGTTCGCGCCGACTGAGGCCAGCCCCTCGACGGGCTTTAGCGAGGCATTTTCATTGACTTCGGAAAACAGTTTCCCCAGCGCACCGACGGTGTGAAAAGCGATGGCGATCATCGCAGGCACCGGCCCGCCGCCCAAGACAAAGATCAGCACCAGTGCAATCACAATTTCCGGCACCGCGCGCATCACATCCATGATGCGGCGAAACACCGGGATCAGCCGTGGCCAGCGCGCCAGCCCACGCGTGGCGAGCATCGACAGGACAACGCCCCCCAAGCCCCCGAACAGCGTCGACACCGCCGCAATGTTCAGCGTCTCGATGAGAGCCGGAATATATTTCACGAAATTGGCCGGAAAATCGGCCCGTTTTTCCCACGCCTCGCTCAGCACCCCCGCAGGGAAATCGAACAAGCGGTGCAGGCCGCTCCAGAACCCGCCCGCGTTGCGCGCATCCGACAACATGAACCCCGAGGCCATCAGGGCGACGAAAATCGCCAGCAGGATACCGGAATAAAGTCGTTTGCGTCGCACCTGCGCGAGATAGTCCTCACGCAAGGCGCCGCGCGGCGCAAATGTCGCACTGTCAGTCATGACGGGCCTCTTTTGGGAAGGGTCCATTCCGAAGAATGGAAAATGGCGGGCCCCGCAATCGGGACCCGCCGGATGACGCCAGGCGCCTTACATTTTGGATTTACGGGCGGCGATGATCGACAGGTAGGCGTCATGGCCGATCGGCTGGAATCCAAGGGCTTCACCAGCGGCCACGCCGTAGAAGCAATCGGCGTCCTTGTCTTTCAGGCCAGCCATCAGGTCGGTCATCTTGGCTTTCACGTCATCCGGCAGAGCGGTGCGCAGAACCACGGGACCTTCGGGGATGGGCTTAGAGCGCCAGATTTCCACGAGATCGTTCATGTCGACCAGACCCGCGTCCACAGCTTTGCGCAGGGCGCCGGAGTTGTAACCGTCTTCCCAGTTGCCCATGCCATCGGCCCAAGTCACACCGGCATCGACGTCGCCGTTGTTCACAGCCACAATGGTTTGTTCGTGACCACCGGTGAAGACAACCTCACCGAAGTAGTCGCCGTTTTCCATGGAGTGGCCAGTTTCAGCCGGGATCTCGATGGAGGGGATCAGGTAGCCGGAGGTCGAGTTCGGATCACCGAAGCCGAACTTCTTGCCTTCCATGTCCTCAAGCGAAGCAATGTCACTGTCTTTGCGGGCAAACCCGATGGAGTAGTAGCCGTAAGAGCCATCCATGTTGGTTTTCACCAGAACCGGCGTGACGGCGTCCGGATCTTCGAGGTAGATTTTGGCATAGCCGGAGGCCCCGAGCCAGGCCATGTCGAGCGTGCCACCCAGCAGGCCCTGGATCACGCCATCATAGTCAGCCGGGGTGAAGAGTTTAGCCGGAACGCCCAGCACTTCTTCGGTGTAATCGACCAGACACTGGTTGTTCTGAACGCGGTCCTGAGCGTTTTCGCCGCCCAGGATACCGATCCGGAATTCAGAGATTTCCTGAGCCTGAGCCACACCGGCAACAGCAGTGGTGGCAAGGGCAATCGCAAGCAGTTTTTTCATCGTTTTCTCCAGTTGGTTTCGACCCGCAAGATGTTCGGGAGATGCGCGGGTCAGGATGAAACAGGTTAAATCGTCACTTCGGCGTTGCGGATTTCCGCCATTTCAACCGCCGCATGATCACGAATTTCGGTCGAGGTTGACGCCTCGGAAAAATCGGCACCAGCGCCATAGATGTCGCGGGCGACACCCGTCGTCAGCTGTTCGGGGGTGCCGTCAAACACCATACGCCCGTCGCGCATGCCGATGATGCGATCGCAATAGCGGCGCGCGGTGTCGAGGGTATGAAGGTTGGCGATCACCATGCGACCGTCTTCGTCATGGATGCGACGCAGGGCATCCATCACGGTCTGCGCATTCATCGGATCGAGAGAGGCAATCGGTTCATCCGCAAGGATCACCTTGGGGTCCTGCATCAGCGCGCGCGCGATGGCGACGCGTTGCTGCTGGCCGCCCGATAGTGCCTCGGCGCGTTTGGCAGCGTGTTCGGCGATGCCGAGCCGCTCCAGGATGTCGATTGCCTTGTGAATGTCGGCGGCCGGGAAAAGATTGAACAGCGTGGTCAGCGTCGACCGACGCCCCAGCGTGCCATGCAGTACATTCGACACCACGTCCATGCGTGGCACCAGATTGAACTGCTGGAAGATCATCGCACAGTCGGATTGCCAGCCGCGACGCGCCTTGCCCGACAGTTTCAGAACGTCCCGCCCTTCGAACGACAGCACGCCTTCGGTCGCATCGGTCAACCGGTTCATCATCCGCAGGAAGGTTGATTTGCCAGCCCCGGAGCGCCCAATGATGCCGATCATCATCGGTCGATCCACCGTGAAACTCATGTTGTCCACTGCGGCATTGGAGCCAAACCGCTTTGTCAGGCCCTGCACTTCGAGCATACTGATCCCCTTCGTTTCCTTGCGCCGACACAAACGCCCGGAGTGAAAAGACCACATGACACCGGCGCGAAACTTTCGTGACAGACCTCCGGAACGGGCAGGTTTCTGCCACGGCCTAACACCCAGCCGTGCGAAAATTGTCCGCCCGGAGCGCTTGCCCTTGCAGGCTTGCTCAGTATTGTGCAGCCAAAACCAACAGCTTCAGGACCCCGCTTGCCCAGACGCACCGACAGACTCGCCAAGGCCCTGCCCCCGCGCAAACGCCTGGTCCTCTACGCCGCAACGCTTTTGCTCGGCGCGGCGGGCGGCACAGGCTTCTATCTGGGGCATCTGCCGCTGCCGTGGATGCTCGGCTCCATGCTGGTGATCTTCATCTGTGTGATGGCGGGTCTGCCATTGCGCGCACCCGAAGGGCTGCGGCCCATCGTGATCCCGGTGATCGGCGTGATGCTGGGCTCCAGCTTTGATGCGAGCACCTTCGACCATATTGCGCGCTGGGGTCTGTCTCTGGCCGGGCTGGCCGTCTATCTGGCGCTGGCTGCCGCGCTTGTCGTCCCCTTTTATATCAAGGTCGGTCGGCTGGACCCGATCACCGCCTTCTTTTCGGCGATGCCCGGCGGGCTGAACGAAATGACTGTGATCGGCGGCGCATTGGGCGGCGATGAAAAACGGATCATCCTCGCCCATGGTGGGCGCATCGTGGTGACCATTTCAATCATTGCCATCTATTTTCGCGTCATCCTCGGCTATGAGGTGACCGGCGTTTCCCTCAATCGCGGGGATGCGCCGGCAATGACGCTTCTGAGCGCCGCCCTGCTGATCGCCTGCGCAGTCCTTGGGGCCTGGGGCGGGGCCAAGCTGCGCCTGCCCGCCCCCGGACTTCTGGGACCGCTGGTGCTGTCCGCAGCCGTGCATATGAGCGGGCTGACCAATTCGGCGCCCCCTGCCCTTTTGGTCATCATGGCGCAGGTCATTCTGGGCAGTTCGATGGGCGCGCGGTTTCGCGGCGCCAAACCTGCGCTGGTATTCCAGACCCTGGCCCTCACATTGGGCGGCACATTGCTGATGATGGCGCTGTCTTTGCTGGTCGCCCTGCTCGGTCATGCGGCCTTCGGCCAGACGGTGGAACAGGTTCTTCTGGCCTATGCGCCCGGCGGGCTGACCGAGATGTCTCTGGTGGCTTTGGCGATGCATGCCGAAGTGGCCTATATTTCGCTACATCATCTGGTGCGCATCGTCATGCTGGTCGCCGTCGCCCCCACTTTGCTGACCCGGATCGCCTCTCGGCTGGGATATTAGGGCCGGCAGAACGTGTCCCGTGCCTTCAACGGGGCAAGCCCGCGCATCTCGGCAAGAAACACCGCAATCTTGACAGCCAACAGACCATGTGAGACCCAATTTCTCAGGATACATACCCCACAGAAGCCATGCAGCGCGTGTGAGGTCGGAGGAACCAAGGACACATTGACAACACTTGCAATCACATGCCTGCGCGACGAGGGGCCGTGGCTTCTGGACTGGATCGCCCATCACCGTGCGGCGGGCTTTGATCATTTCCTGATCGCGTCCCACGATTGCCGTGACGGCAGCGACCGCCTGCTTGATGCGCTCGGTGAAACCGGCTTTGTCACCCACCTGCCGTTTTCCCCCTCCGGCCCGAAAGCCGTCCAGTGGCAGGCCCTGAAACGGCTCAACGACCACCCGCTCTACCGCGATGCAGACATGGCCCTGTTCTTCGATGTCGACGAATATCTGGTGCTGCACGAGGGCGCTTCCTTGCACGACCTGATACCCGAGGGGGTCGACGCCGTACCCCTGCGCTGGCACCTGTTCGGGCATTCCGGCCTGTCGCAGTGGCAGGATCTGCCGGTGAGCGACCGCTTTCGCCATGCCGCCCCCGATGACATTGCCCTGCCTCTGGCACAGATGTTCAAAACCCTGCACCGTCCGGCGGCTTTCGACGCGCTGGGCGTGCACCGGCCGAAGGCGGCGCAGCCCGACAGCATCCGCTGGCAGAGCGCGACGGGCAGGCCTCTGGGGAAAAACTTTGCCAAAGCGCAAGGGCTGATCCGTCTGCCGGGGCTACCGGCCGCACCGGAACGCGCTTGGCTCAATCACTACAGCGTGCGTTCGATCGAGGAATTCGTGCTCAAATCAGCGCGCGGATTGCCCAATCATATGTCCCGCCCGCTGGATGCCGGCTATTGGGCGCTGCGCAATTTCAACACGGTCGCCGACAACCGTATTGCCCCGATGCGCCCGGCCAGCGCCGCAGCGCGTGACACCTTGCGCGACTTTGACGTGCTGCATCACGAAACTGTAGCCCATCATCGCGAAAGGCTGGCACAGCTACAGCGCGACCGCGCGGTGATTGATCTGATGTGGCAGCTGGAACTGCTGGCCGGTTCGACCCCGCCCACACCGGCCAAACTGGCGGCACATGCCGCCCGCATCACGGCCGCGCAAGCAGAGGAGCGAAAGACCTGAGCGGACCTCCGCGCCTTGACGAAGCATAAAACGGCACGGGCGCAGGGACCTTCGCTCTCGTTCTCCGACCTCAGTTTTGGGCCTGTTCGGCTGCGGCCCGGATGGCACGGATGTTGTCGCCATAGGGGGCCGGGTTTGCGACGCTGCCGCCTTTGAACACGGCCGATCCGGCCACCAGCGCATCCGCACCGGCCGCCGCCACGAGCGGGGCCGTGCTTGGATCAACGCCGCCATCGATTTCGATATGGATCGGGCGATCGCCGATCATCGCGCGCAGCTGGCGCACTTTTTCCACCTGAGAGTGGATAAATTTCTGCCCGCCAAAGCCGGGGTTCACCGTCATCACACAGACCAGATCGACCATGTCCAGAAGATGAACAAGGCTGTCCGCAGGCGTGGCAGGGTTCAGGGCGACACCGGCCTTCGCGTCATTGGCCCGGATGGCCTGCAGCGTGCGATGGATATGCGGCCCGGCTTCGATATGGGCGGTGATGATGTCGGCCCCGGCCTCGGCGAAGGCTTCGATATAGGGATCGACCGGCGCGATCATCAGATGCACATCCATGACCGTCTTGATATGCGGACGGATCGCTTTGCACATCGCCGGACCGAACGTCAGATTCGGCACGAAATGTCCGTCCATGACATCGACATGCACCCAATCGGCCCCTTCGGCCTCAATTGCCTGAATTTCTTGTCCGAAATTGGCGAAATCGGCGGACAGGATCGACGGGGCAATCTTGATGGAACGGTCAAACGTCTGGGCGGTCATGGCGCGGGTCCTTGGAAAATCGAGATATGGCCGTGCCCATAGCGCGTTTGGCCGCGCCTGTCACCACCCTGAGGGATGCCCGCGAATGCGGCAAAGCGCGTCAGTCGAGAGGCTTTTTGCCCGTGCAGGCCCGGTTTTCATACGAAACCGTCAAAATCCTGTGCTAGCCTTTTGCCATGACGATGCCTGTGCTGCGCCAATCCGACATTCTGATGAAGGGGGAGGAATACCATTTTTCCCGCTCGGTGCTCAGCGCTGCCCGGCCCAAAGCCCTCCATACACAAGATTATTACGAGCTGTTCTGGATCCATAACGGGCGGGCGCGCCTGTTGTCGGCCAGCGGGCAAACCCGGCTGAGTGAGGGCGATCTGGTGATCCTTCCGCCGGATCTGGCACATGGGCTGCAGGGCATCGGGACAGAATGCCATATCGTCAACATCATCTTGCGCCGCCGCCGGGTCAAGGACCTGCTGGCGCGCTTCTCCGAGACAGCCGGGCTGTTCCCGCAACCGGGATGCCCGCCGGTGCAGTTGCACCGTGACATCCGCCACCTTGCCCGCCTGTCTTCCAGTGCCAAAACGCTGGAAGCGGCCCCCCGCAGCACGCTGTCGCTCGAGGCCTTTCTGCTGCCGCTTCTAGCGGAGATCCTGCAGGAAAGGCACAGCGCGGCGCAGACAGTCCCCCCATGGCTGTCAGAGGCGCTGGTGGCTGCGGAACACCCCGACGTTTTCCGCGATGGCGCCGCCGGTCTGGTCGCGCAATGTGGCAAGGCCCATGCCCATGTGGCACGCACGATGCAGGCCTGCCTGCATGTCACGCCGTCGGACTACATCAACCGCCTGCGCATGGATTATGCCGCCCGCCAACTTAAGGGCACCCCGGATACGCTCGTTGAAATTGCTGAAGAAATTGGCATTCAGAACATGAGCCATTTTCATCGCCTGTTTCGCGATCGCTTTGCCATGACGCCGCGACAATACCGCGTAAAACATCAAAAAGGCGTCGTTCAGCCGGTCTGAGATCGCGGCACACGTTGCCATCCCCCCCCAAACCATGCAAGCCTGTGCCACGATACAGGATGGAGCATTCCATGACCATTTCCGACACGGCTGCCATGTCTTCCGCAGCTGATATTGAGACGGCACATCTGCCGCAAATTCATGAACCCAGAAACCCCGGCACGCCACTCGATCTTGAGATCATTCGCAGCGTTCAGGTGAACACCTCGGCGGTGGAGCGCCGCTGTGCGACCCTGCCCGGGCGCCGCAGCGTCAAGAAAGACAATCAGGCGGCATGGCTCCTGAAGGCGATCACCATGATCGACCTGACCACGCTGGCAGGCGACGACACAGCGGGCCGTGTCCGGCGCCTCTGTGCCAAGGCGGCCCATCCCGTGCGCGCCGATCTGCTGGAGGCACTCGGCATGGGGCCGATTACCACCGGGGCGGTCTGCGTGTACCATGACATGATCGAAACCGCCGTCGAGGCGCTTGAAGGTACAGGCATTCCCGTCGCCGCGGTCTCAACCGGTTTCCCGGCGGGCCTGTCGCCCTACACGCTGCGGGTCAAAGAGATCGAGGAAAGCGTCAAAGCTGGTGCGAAGGAAATCGACATTGTGATTTCGCGCCGCCATGTGCTGACCGGCAACTGGCAGGCGCTTTATGACGAGATGCGTGAATTTCGTGAAACCTGTGGCGAGGCCCATATCAAAGCCATCCTTGCCACCGGCGAATTAGGCGGGCTGCGCAATGTTGCTCGCGCCAGCCATGTCTGCATGATGGCCGGGGCCGACTTCATCAAAACCTCGACCGGCAAGGAAAGCATCAATGCCACCCTGCCCGTCTCTTTGGTAATGATCCGCGCGATCCGCGACTATTACACCCGCACCGGGTTCCGTGTCGGCTACAAGCCGGCAGGCGGCATTTCCAAGGCCAAGGATGCTCTGGTCTATCTGAGCCTGATCAAGGAAGAGCTGGGCAACCATTGGCTGTCGCCGCATCTGTTCCGTTTCGGCGCATCGTCGCTGCTTGGCGATATCGAGCGCCAGCTCGAACACCATGTGACCGGTCACTATTCCGCCGCATGGCGCCACCCTATTGGCTGAGCCGACACGAGGTATCTCACGAATGACTGTCAAAGAGATTTTTGAAACCATGGACTATGGCGCAGCCCCCGAGAACGCAGGTGAGGCCAAAAGCTGGCTGGCCGAGGCGGGTCCGGACTTCGGCCTGTTCATCAACGGCCAGATGACCGCCCCCGGCGCGGTGTTCGCCAGCCGCAACCCGGCCACCGGCGAAACGCTGGCACATATGACACAAGCCACCGCAGCGGATGTGGACATGGCTGTCGAGGCCGCACGCAAAGCCCAGAGCAAATGGGCCAAATCCGGCGGCAAGGCGCGCGCGCGTGTGCTCTATGCACTGGCGCGTCTTGTGCAGAAACACGCCCGCCTGTTTGCGGTTCTGGAAACGCTCGACAATGGCAAACCGATCCGGGAAAGCCGTGACATCGACGTGGCGCTGGTCGCCCGGCATTTCTATTATCACGCAGGCATGGCCCAGCTGATGGACGCGGAATTGCCCGGTCGCGAGGCCCTGGGCGTTTGCGGCCAGATCATCCCGTGGAACTTCCCGCTGCTGATGCTCGCATGGAAGGTTGCCCCCGCGATTGCAATGGGCAACACCGTGGTGCTGAAACCGGCGGAATACACCTCGCTCACCGCGTTGCTGTTCGCGCAGATCTGTCAGGAAGCAGGCCTGCCCAAAGGCGTCGTCAATATCGTCACGGGCGACGGGGAAGTCGGCGAAATGATCGTCACCCACCCCGGCATCGACAAGATTGCCTTCACAGGCTCTACCGCCGTGGGGCGCCGCATCCGCGAAGCCACCGCAGGCTCCGGCAAGGCGCTGACTCTGGAGCTGGGCGGCAAATCTCCCTACATCATCTTTGAAGACGCCGACATCGACAGCGCCATCGAAGGGCTGGTCGACGCGATCTTTTTCAATCAGGGTCAGGTCTGCTGCGCCGGGTCGCGCCTTCTGGTTCAGGAAGGCATCGCCGACGAGGTGCATGAAAAGCTGCTGGCCCGAATGGCGAAACTGCGCATTGGTGACCCACTCGACAAATGCATCGACGTGGGGGCCATCGTCGACCCGGCGCAACTGGCCCGGATCGAAGGGCTGATCGCCCGTGGCGGCGCCGAAGGCGCCGTGCATCAACCGGTGAAAGCCCCGGACGGCTGTTTCTACCCGCCAACTCTGGTGAGCGGGCTGTCCAGTTCATCGACCCTTATGCAGGAAGAGATCTTCGGTCCGGTTCTGGTCTCGACGACCTTCCGCACCCAGGACGAAGCGGTGCAGATCGCGAACAACACCCGTTACGGGCTGGCCGCCTCGGTCTGGAGCGAAAACATCAACCTCGCCCTGGACATCGCGCCCAAACTGGTCGCCGGTGTGGTCTGGATCAACGGCGCCAACATGTTCGACGCAGCAGCCGGGTTTGGGGGCGTCCGCGAAAGTGGCTTTGGCCGTGAAGGCGGCTGGGAAGGGCTGATGGCCTACACCAAACCGACCGGCAAGGTGACGGCCGTGAAGCCCGCGCAGCCGCATATCAAGGCCGACACCGTCGAAGTGCTCGGGCTGGATCGCACCGCCAAGCTCTATATCGGCGGCAAACAGGCGCGGCCCGATGGCGGCTATTCGCAAACGGTGCTCTCGCCCAAGGGCAAATTGCTGGGGCATGCCTCGATTGCCTCACGCAAGGACATCCGCAATGCCGTGGAAGCCGCTCAGAAGGCTACAGGCTGGACCAAGGCGACCGCGCATAACCGCGCTCAGGTACTGTATTTCATCGGCGAAAACCTGTCGGCCCGCGCCGACGAATTCGCCCGCCGCATTCAGGACCTGACCGGCACTGCCGCCGCAAAGGCCGCAGCCGAGGTGGAGGGCGCGATTGACACGCTGTTCACCTACGCCGCTTGGTGCGACAAATACGACGGCGCCGCCAAACCCGTGCCCATGCGCGGGGTCGCGCTGGCCATGCATGATGCTGTCGGAGTGATCGGGGCCTTTTGCGATGACCGCCCGCTGGCCGGTCTGATCGAGGTGATCGCGCCCGCGATCGCACTCGGTAACCGCGTCATTGCCGTGGCCTCGAACGCCTATCCGCTGGCCGCGACCGATTTCTATCAGGTGCTGGACACCTCTGATCTGCCCGCCGGTGTCGTGAACATCCTGACCGGTCCGCACGAAGATCTGGCCGGGGCCATGGCCGGTCACATGGACATCGACGCGGTCTGGAGCTTTTCCAGCGCCGATATTTCCGCCCGGATCGAAGCCGAAAGCGCAGGCAATCTGAAACGCACATGGGTGAACAACGGCCAAAGCCGCAGCTATCCGGCGCGCGACTGGCTGGCACAGGCCAGCGAGGTCAAGACCATCTGGGTGCCCTACGGGGACTGACGCCTGCGACATGACAGCGAAAAGGGGCCTCAAAGGCCCCTTTTTTGTATCTGATTATATGTCCGGGATCGCCCGGACGCGGGACTATTTGCGTTTGAACCAGCCTTTGACCCGCGCCACTGCGCCCTGCCGTTTCACATCCATCGCGTCCCAGCTGTCTTCCATATCCTCGACCAGAGGGTCGATGGTGCGTTCGCGAAACTGCAGCCACATACGCCGCAACAGCAACAACACGATGGCCAAAGCGGTCAGGATGAGAATGTTCACCCAGGGAATGACCGAAGCCTCCGGCCCTGCGACAGGCTTGATGCGCACTGCATTGGGGAAGATCGACAGCAATTCGGACCGCCATCCATAATGCGTGATCATCACCCACTCGGGATCGTCCTTATTGGAAATCGCATCGCTGGCTTCGGTCGCAAGATTGGCGGTGTCGAATTTGAAATAGGGCGGCCAGCCCCAGCCCGTGTCTTCATTGCGATAAACGATCGATTTCCCATTCGGACGCACCGTCTGAATGAACTGCACATCGCGATTGGCCAGACCCGCGGCCTGATCGTCAGGCACGGACCAGAAAATCGATGTCCAGTCCGACAGATCCTGCCGCTCCTGATAAGTGTTCACGATCCGCACGACATCGTGCTGCGGCAGGGTGTAGTGCAGAAAGCCCCCCACGATCAGCACAGTCAAGGCAACCAGGATCAATTTGACGTAGCGCATGCGGCAGTGTCCTTACATATAATTCGTAACATAGAAGATCGCGGAAAAGACGATCAGCGGCAACAGGTAGACCAAAAGCAACAGCTTGGGCAGCACGGAGCGTTCATAGTCCTGAATGCCTTGTTTTACATAGGCGTCCCGATCACCGATGGAACCCGCGTCTTCCCACTCATGTTCCAGCCGTTCGCGCGTCAGCGACCGGACATAGATGCGCAGCAACCCATAGAACACGGTCAGAAAGACCAGCCCGATCACGAGAAACCGTAGAAATCCAAGCATCGCCCCATTGTATCCCGTGCTGACAGTTGTTCGTTGTGCCTGCCCCCGACTGTAACGCTCGCCGCAGGAAAGTACGAGGGGGCAGATTGCGCGTGCCCTCCCCGCAACGTGACAAAAAAGCCCTCCGCATGGGAGGGCTTTGATCTGAACTGTGCAAACTGTGCTGCTGATTTACAGCTCGGCGCGGATCACGGCGCCCAGACGCCTGATCCCCTCTTCGATCTTGTCCGGCCCGGACATCGAAAAGTTCAACCGCAAAGTGTTGCGGTTCGACCCGTCCGCAAAGAAAGCCCCGCCCGGCACAAAGGCAACATTGGCCTCCAGCGCCTTTTTCAAAAGCTCCGCCCCGTCCATATCATCGGGCAGGGTCACCCAGACGAACATGCCGCCCTCCGGCTCGGTCCATTGCACGCCTTCGGGCATATGGGTTTCCAGTGACGACAGCATCGCCCGCAGGCGGATGCCGTAGACCTCGCGCAGCGTCGCAACATGATCGTCGAAAATGTCGCGGGCGACCTCATGCACCGCGATCTGGTTGATCGTGGCGGTCTGCAGGTCGGCGGCTTGTTTGGTCAGAACCATCTGCTGGATCACCGGAGCGGCCGCGACAGCCCAACCGACACGCAAACCCGGCGCAAGCGTTTTCGAGAACGACCCCAGATAAATCGTGCGGCAGTCTTCGATCGATCCTTTTTCACGCAGCTCATGCGCCAGAATCGGGGCGACGGGTTCACCGGCGTAGCGCAGCTCCTGATAGGCGGCGTCTTCGATCACCGCACAGTCCAGCGCCTCGGCCCGCGCCAGCAGCGTCTTGCGCTGTTCCGAGGTCAGCGTCTCACCAGTCGGGTTGGCGAAATCGGACGACAGATAGGCAAATTTCACCCGCCCGCCATTGGCCTCTGCATCGGCGGTGATGTCTTCGACCGGGCGGTTGGTCTGCGGATCGAACCGGTCATAGCGCGGTTGATAGGCGTTGAACGCCCCCAGCGCGCCCATATAGGTCGGCCAGGCCACCAGCGCGGTGTCGCCGGGATCCAGAAAGAGTTTGCCAAGATAATCAAGCGCCTGCTGAGAACCCGCCGTAATCAGGATGTTGTCACGGGTGCAGGCGACACCATTGCGCCCCATATAGGCCGCGATCCAATCCCGCAGCGGTGTGTAGCCCTCGGAGGTGGAATATTGCAACGCCACACCTGCCGCCTGTACGTCCGTCGCCTTCGCCATCGCGCGGGCAAAGGCTTCGCGCGGGAAATAGACAGGATCGGGAATGCCACCCGCGAAGGAAATGATCTCCGGCTGATCCAGCAGCTTGAGAAGCTCCCGGATCTCGGATGCTTTCATTCCGGTGGTGCGGCTGGCGAATAGCGATGACAGACTCATGAGGATACCTCCATTCGAGGCATACATGTCGCGCTTTGCAGGATTTATGTCAACACCACTGACATGATCGAGCCCCGCACATGGGCTTTCACAAAAATGAAATCCCACCGTCATACGCCCGACACACCCAGCGGCCACACCCGCCGGGAAACTCACCTTCAGGGAATGACCTATGAAAAAGCATCTGCTTTTAGCGGCCTCCGGCCTTGCGCTCTTTGCTGGCGCGGCCCATGCCGAAATGAACTTCAACCGCATCGCGTCTTTCGCCACGCCGAACAACATGGCCGAGGGCGAAGACCGGGATCGCGTGACCTCCGCAGAAATCATCTATGCGACCGAAGACGGCATGACGCTGGTCTACACCGACAGCCCTCTGGGTGTGATCGGTCGCATCGACATCAGCGACCCGAAAGCGCCGAAGCCGCTGGGCAATGTTGACATGCAGGGCGAACCGACCTCTGTCGCGATCCTTGGGACCACTGCATATGTCGGCGTGAACACCTCGGAAAGCTATACCGCCCCCTCGGGCAAGCTTGTGGTGCTCGACGCGCTGAGCGGAGAGGTGAAAGAAGAATGCGATCTGGGCGGTCAGCCCGACTCGGTCGCCATTGCCAAAGACGGCAGCTTCGTCACCATCGCGATTGAAAACGAGCGTGATGAAGATCTGGGCGACGGTCGCGTGCCGCAGATGCCCGCCGGTTTCGTCGACATTCTCGACATCAAGGACGGTATTGCCGACTGCGACAGCCTGGTGAAAGCCGATGTCACCGGCCTAGCCGAAATCGCTCCGGAAGATCCCGAACCCGAATTCGTCGACGTCAACGGTCTGGGCGAGATCGTGGTCACGCTTCAGGAAAACAACCATATGGTCGTGCTCAACAAAGCCGGTGAAGTGCTCAATCACTTCTCCGCCGGGACCGTGGATCTGGACAACATCGACACGACCGATGAACGCGGCGCCATCCTGTTCACGCAAAGCCAACATGACCGCAAACGCGAACCCGACTCGGTTCAGTGGATCGACGACGATCATTTCGCCATCGCCAACGAAGGCGACATGGATGGCGGATCGCGCAGCTTCACCGTCTTCAACAAGGACGGCACCGAAGTCTACGAAAGCGGCACCGCCTTTGAATATGCCGTGGCACAGATCGGTCACTATCCCGACAAACGTTCTGATGCCAAAGGCGCGGAACCCGAAGGCATGGAAGTCGCCACCTTCGACGGCACGCCCTTCATGTTTTTGCTGTCCGAACGCGGCTCTGCCGTGGGTGTCTACGACATGACCGATCCAGCCAACCCGGTTCTCAAGCAGATGCTGCCTTCCGGCATCGCCCCGGAAGGCGCAGTCGCCATTCCCAGCCGCAACCTGCTGGTCACGGCAAATGAAGAAGACCTGATCGAAGACGGCGGCGTGCGGGCGCATGTCATGCTCTATGAATATCAGGATGCTCCGGCGGCCTATCCGACGCTGACCTCTGAGGGTGCTGACGAGCTGATCGGTTGGGGCGCGCTTTCGGGCCTTGTTGCAGATGCCGAAAAACCCGGCATCCTCTACGCGGTAAACGACAGCTTCTATGGGTTCCAGCCAACGATTTTCACCATCGATGCCACCTCGACCCCGGCGAAGATCACCAAGGCGCTGCGCGTCACCCGCAAAGGTCATGCCGCGCAAAAACTGGACATGGAGGGGATCACCCTCGACGGCGAAGGTGGTTTCTGGGTCGCCTCCGAAGGCCGCACCGACCGTGTCGTGCCCCATGCGCTCTATCACGTCGATGCCGATGGCGAGATCATCGACGAGGTTGGCCTGCCGATGGAACTGGAAGCGGTGAAAAAACGCTTTGGCTTCGAGGGCATCACCAAGGTCGGTGACACCCTGTGGATGGCCGTGCAACGCGAATGGTCCGACGACCCCAAGAACACGGTGAAACTGGTGGCCTACAACACCGAGACCGAAGAATGGGGTGCCGTGCGCTACGAGAAGGCCCAGCCGGAAAAAGGCTGGACCGGCCTGTCCGAAATCGTCGCCCATGGCGATTGGTTCTATCTCATCGAACGCGACAACCAGATCGGCACGGAAGCCGCGATCAAGAAAGTCTACCGCATCCCGGCCACTGAAATGGTCCCGGCCCCGCTCGGCGGCGATCTGCCCATGGTCTCCAAGGAAGAGGTCCGCGACCTGATCCCGGATCTGAAATCCTGGAACGGCTATGTCGTCGACAAGGTCGAAGGTCTGGCCATCGACGCCTCTGGCGAAATGTTCGCCGTCACCGACAACGACGGTGTGGACGACAGCTCCGGCGAGACCTTCTTCTGGTCGCTTGGCAAGATGTAAGCCGCGCCTGCGCAGCTCCCAGACTGTAAATGTGAACGCCCGCCTGTCACCAGGCGGGCGTCTTGCGTTTCATCACTCGATCGACACGGGGGCCGCAGGTCAGACGCTGGTCGTTTCCTGACGGGCGTCCAGCACCTTGGTTTCGACGGTGTTCGGCCCGGCGATCTCGATGCGGCGCGGTTTCAGCGCCTCGGGCACCTCGCGCTGCAAATCGACATGCAGCATGCCGTTTTCGTGGCTGGCCCCGGTCACTTTGACATGATCCGCCAGCTGGAAACGCCGTTCAAAGGCGCGGGTGGCGATGCCGCGATGCAGGTAGGTTTTGTTTTCCGCCTCATCCGTGTCGGATTTGCGGGCAGAAATCACCAACGCATGTTCGCGTTGTTCGATGGAAATATCTTCGGTGGAAAAACCGGCCACGGCGAGCGAAATGCGCCACGCATCCTCAGCGGTCTTTTCGATGTTATAGGGTGGGTAGCTGGGTTGGCTGACCTCTTGCGACAGAACACGATCCATCAGATCGGCAATTTGGTCAAAACCAACAGTGGCCCGGTACAGCGGGGCAAGATCAAAATTACGCATGGGTATCCTCCAGTGAGCGATTCCAAGATGTGACGCCTTCCCGACGCGGGACAGGCTGGGACTATCGAACCCTCTCTAGGCATCCGACACAGTACATCTGGGCATGAGAAAACCCGGTTTCAAGAGGTCTGTTTCACCCTGAAGATACGGGGAGCAAAGCGCTCAGGGGGCCGTCTGACCCGCCAGGTATTGCGGGGCCTTCACCCCCGGAACGGGGGGCTCCGCGCCGGAAGCCGCGCCGGCATCCGCCTGACGTTTGCCACGCGCCACCAAGCGCATCAGCTCGGCCAATGTGCCATCGAGCGCCGTGCTGACAGCCACTTTCGAGCCCTGAAACTTCGCCTTTGCGGAAATCACCGAGACAATGCGCGGCGTGGCACCCGACATGTCGAACACCGGTGCCCCGGAGGACCCGAAGTCGACGTCACAGGATGTCACCAGAACCCCGCCCTGACGGGCCACAACATGGCAGATCTTCTGCATCGACGGGCTCTCAGACCGGTCCAGCGCATAAGACACCACGCCGACCTCCTGACCGTTGCGCGGGCGCACGGAGGTTTCGAAAGGCCGCACGCTCGCCGTGTGCACCGGGCTTTCCAGCTCGACCAGCGCCAGATCGTTTTCCAGCCGGTCGTGCCGGTTGTCCATCGACAGCGAGAACTCCGGATGCACATAGATCGCACGCGCCGACCGCAGGGCCTGCGCAAACCCGTTCCGCCATCCGGCCTTGAACGTGATGTTCTGCGGGCGGTGAGGCACATGGGTCTGGGTGTCATACATGCAATGCGCCGCGGTCAGAACCAGCGTCTCTGAGATCAGGGTACCTGTACAGAAACTGCGGGTGCCGAAATCCAGGCGACCGACAGCCTCCCATCCGCGGCTGTCATCCACCGTCTGGAAGGCACGCAGCTGGCTGTCGGCAACCGCCGAGCCCGCCATACAGAGGAAACCGATAAGGACCCAGAAACGCTTCATCACCACACCATCAGACTTATCCCATTCTTCCTAAAAGGGATTCGCGCTCTCATTATGGCGGTTTCCTACAAATATGGGAGATGACCCGGCAAATTTTATAGAATTCTTTTGCCGCACTAGGGCTGCAAAGCCCCACGACCGGCTGCGCGCCTTGATGTTGCGTCAGGATACAGGCGACGCAGCCTGATCAAGCACCATATTTTGTTATATCTGAACCATACCTAAACCAAATCATATCCCGGGAAACGTGTTCTCAATCCCACATCGGCCCGATCCCAGGCCCGCAACCGGCCTGAAATTGACCCTGATAGACTCGGGACCTGACCGAGAGCGCATGGCGCCGACCACAAAACCGGCGTCTGTGCCGCTTCTTTTCCCGCTTGCGAAGCACGGCCATCACGCTAGGGTCGGGCCATGGATCTCTTAGGACAGTTTCAGTATTTCTCCGGCCTCGACGCCCTCGCCATCGCCTGCCTGCTGATCAGCTGGGTGGGGCTGGGCTATCTGATCGAGATACCACCCGCCAGCCGGCCTTCAACAGCCTCGCTGATGTCGGAATACCGTCGCCACTGGATGGTGCAGATGATCACCCGACAGCCACGGATTTTCGACGCGTCAATTCTGGCGACCCTGCGGCAGGGCACAACGTTCTTTGGCTCTGCCTGTCTGATCGCGATCGGCACCGGGCTTGCCGCCATCGGCAATGCCGAACGGCTGCAGGGGGTGGCAGAAGATCTGGACCTGCATGCACCAGAGATCATCTGGGAAGTCAAAATCCTGCTGTCGCTCTTCGTAATCACCTCCGCCTTCATGAACTTCATCTGGTCGAACCGGCTGTTCGGCTACTCCGGTGTGATGATGGCCTCTGTTCCCAATGACACGGAAGCCCCCGAAGCCCTGCCGCGCGCCCACAAGGCGGCAGAGCTGAACATTGCGGCGGCGAAGTCTTTTAACCGAGGGCTGCGTGCAGTCTATTTTGCCCTTGGGTCGCTGGGCTGGCTCTTGGGGCCGGAGGCGCTTTTGGTCACCACCGCGCTGACCATCATGACCCTCGTGCGGCGCGAGTTCTTTTCCCGCTCGCGCGATGTGATCCTGCGCCCGGAAAGCTGAGCCTAACGCCGACCTTCGCGCAGCCACGCCCAGACGCTGACCCCACAGAGCAGAACCAGCCAGAGCCATGCCGGGAACAAGGGCATCAAGCGCGTGGATTGGGTGACATAGGCGCCGCGCGGCGTCACCCCGATCCAGCCGCGACCGGCTGCGACACGGCCCTCGGACACCTGACGCAACCCCGGCAACCCGTCCGAAAGATGCAGGATCCCACCGCCCGTGCGCTCGACAACCGGGGCCAGACGTTCGCCTGTGGCAATGGTCTGTTCGAATTCACGCGGGGCAGCGGGGCCCAGAACCATCACCGCGCTCTCATCGCCTTCCCTCAGGCGATACAACCCCATTTCATCGCTGCGATACTGCGCCACGAACCGTCCGGGACTGACTTCTTCCATCGGCACACTGTGTTCGCTGCCATCGGGGGCTTCGATCACCACGCTGCGATCCCCCTCCCTCAGGCTGCGCCGGGTGATCGTCATGGTCCCGCCCTCTGCGGTCGCGGTCAGCGCCTCTTCTTCCAGCTCCGGTTCCTTCATCATCCAATGCGCCAGTCGACGCAACAGCTCCAGCTGCGGCCCCCCGCCCTCAATTCCGCGCGACCACAACCACGCCTGATCAGAGGCCAGAACGGCCACCCGGCCCGCGCCGATCCGATCCAAAACCAACAGTGGACGCTCACCGTCGCCAGCCATCACAACATCGCTGCCCGCCGCCGGCGTCACATCGATCTGGCGGAACCACCGCCCCCATTCCGGCACATCGGAGGCCATCTGCATGCCTCCCAGACCTTCAGTCACCGGATGGCGTGCGCCCAGTTCGGTCAGATGCGGCAGGTATCCGCGCGCCACAAGCCGCCCGGTCGGGGCCGCGGGGATCACCCGCGCCAGAGGCGAACGATAGAGACTGTCGGCTGTGGCGAAATCCGGCCCGGCCGCGAAGAGAACCGCGCCGCCCTCTTCGACATAGCGCGCGATATTGTCGAGATAAGACGGCGGCAAAATGCCCCGCAGCTTGTAGCGGTCAAAAATGATCAGATCGAAATCATCGACCTTTTCCATGAACAGCTCCCGCGTCGGGAAGGCGATCAGCGACAGTTCCGTCACCGGCACCCCGTCCTGTTTCGACGGCGGGCGCAGAATGGTGAAATGCACGAGATCCACTGAGGCATCGGACTTCAGCAGGTTACGCCATGTCCGTTCCCCGTTGTGCGGCTCTCCCGACACCAGAAGAACCCGCAGACGATCCCGCACCCCGTTGATCTGGACCACGGCGGCATTGTTGCGCGTGGTCAGTTCGCCCGGTGCCTCCGGCAAGGTGAACTGAATGACATTCATGCCACCATGGGGCACGACCAGAGGCACTTCGATGTCCTCTCCGATAGGGATGGAAAACTGTTGCGCGGGGGCGCCGTCAATGGCGACACTCAGCGGTGTGGCCCGACCGGCCGAGGACGGCACTTCGCCCTGATCCTCGACGCGCAGGGTCAAAGAAACCTCTTCATCCAAAATCGCAAAAGCCGGGGCGTTTTCGATCACCAGACGCCGATCCCAGTCCTGCGGCTCGCCGGTCAGCAAAAGATGCATGGGGGCGGGAAAGTCCGGGGCCAACTCCAGATCGTGCAATTGTCCGTCCGACAGCAGAACCGCGCCCGCCAGCCGTCCACGCGGCTCATCTGCCATGGCCTCTGACAGGGCCGTCATCAGAAGGGTGCCACGATTGTCCGGCGCGTCCGAGAAGGGCACGATGCGCAATTCGGTGTTCGGCAGGGCGCGGATTCGCGCGCTCAGGGCGTCGACCGCCTCGGCCAGTTGCTCCGGACGTGCCGCCAGATCCTGCGAAGCGCTTTCGTCGACCACCAGCAAAACGATGTCGGTCAGCGGATCGCGCTGTTCTTCCTGAACAGCAGGACCGGCCAGATAGAGCAGCCCCAGCCCCAAAGCTCCGGCCCGCCACATCCAGCCTGCAAGCCCGCGCCAGACCGCAAGCGCAACCAGCGCAAGGCCGATCCCGGCAATCACGGCCAGAACGAGCAGCGGCAGATGCGGTGCGAAAACGAGATCCCGGATCATTGGCCCAACCTGTCGAGCAGCGCAGGCACATGGACCTGATCAGATTTATAGTTCCCGGTCAGCACATACATCACCAGATTGATGCCGAACCGATAGGCCAGTTCCCGTTGCCGGTCGCCAGTATAGCCGCGCCCGACCGGCAACAGCGGATACCCGCTGCGATCCACTGCCCAGGCCGCCGCCCAATCGCCGCCACCGATCACCACCGGCGTGACATTATCGTTGAGATCGCGAAACGGCATGCCCTCGGCGCGCTCAGCGTTCGGGGCGGCCTCGACCCAGAGCGTGCCCGTGGCATGCCGTCCCGGAAATTCGCGCAGCAGATAGAAGGTGCGGGTCAGCACATGATCTTCGGGGATCTCTTCAAGCGCCGGAATATCCAGTGGACGCGCCAGGCTTTGCAGAGCGGCGCCCGCGGGCGTCACAGCGCCTACGCCTGCCAGATCGGCATCACGGGTGTCGAACAGGATCGTGCCGCCACGCCGCAGATAGGCATTGAGCCGGGCATAGGCCTCCGCGCTTGGTTTCGATTGCGTCGGCAAAACCGGCCAGTAGAGGATCGGGAACAATCCCAGCGGGTCGCGGTCGAGATCGACGCCGATCGGGGCAGCTGGTTCCACCGACGTGCGCGCGCTCAACATGTCGGACAGGCCGCGCAGCCCGGCCTGCGACACCTCATCTACCTGCGCGTCCCCGGTGCGCACATAGGCCAGCGCGACATCGCGGGTGGCGGAAAGCGCAAACTCATCCGACAAGGGAACGTCCTGCGGGATCTCCTGCGCCCGCGTGCCCCCGGGTTGCAGGACCAGAAGGCCGGACAGCAAAAGCGGCGCCGCACCGCCCAGGGCCAAACGCCCCGACATCAGCAGAGAGGCGATCAGGTCAATCCCCAGTAGAGCCAGCCCCAGCATCAGAAACAGCGGTGTCAGCGGGCGTTCCGCGCCGGTTTCCACGCCAGACACGACCACCCGGTCCGGCCAGCGCACAGGCGTGAGCCCCCGTTCAGGCGCCATCACATTGCGTGCCAACACCGCCTCTTTCGCCTGATACAGCCCCGGCGGAACGGCAGCAGACGCCCCGGCGGCGGCAAAGATCGACCCTTCGACCGGCATATGCGTACCTGCATCCCGCAGATCCCCAAAGCCATCGAGCAGCCGCACGGGTTGCAGCATCTGACCGCTAAGAGCCTCGTCATCTGGCTTGGCGGCCCGCGAGGTCACAGCAAGACGGTCCAGCATCGATATGAACAGACCCGACAGCGGCAGCGTCGACCATTCGGCATTGGCGGTGACATGAAACAATACCACTGCACCCTGCCCCACCGATTTGCGCGTCACCAGCGGCGTGCCATCGGCCAGACTGGCAATCACCCGCTGCGAAAGGTCCGGCCCCGGCTGCGCCATGACCTGTGCCGACACGGCGACATCGTCAGGGATTGGCAGACCGTAGAAGGGCGACGTTTCGGCAAAGGGCCGCAAGAGCTTCGGCTCGCCCCAGGACATGGCGCCACCGATGGTCCGCCCTCCGGCCCGCAGCCGCACCGGCAACAAAGGATCGTCCCGCTCACGCGCCACATCCGACGCAGCCAGATTAGGCCCCGCAAACCGCAGCAGGATGCCCCCCGACGTCACCCACTCCAGTACAGACGCCGTCTCGCCCTCTGACAGATGGGCAATGTCCGCCAGGATCAGAACATCCGGGTTGGCCTGCAAAAGATCCGACAGGCTGCCCTCGATGGTGTCTGAGGATTCGCGCAAAGCCGCGCGCAGGTAGTGCAGCTGTGACAAAAGCTGCAGACCTTCGCGATTGTCGCGCGCACTGACCAGACCGACCTCCCGCCGTTTCAGGCTGTCATCAACCAGCCATCTGGCTCCGGCGGATCGCTGGCCGTCGATTTCAAACCGGGAAATGCGATTGCGCAGCTCAGTCGGCAGATCGAAATGGGCCACAGCCCGCGCGTCTCCGACCCCGAACACCACGTTTTGCTGTGCCAGAATCCGCGCCACACCTGCCGGGTCCGTGCCATGGGCGGACAGGGTGATCTCAGCCACAAAGGACGCGTCCCGACGCAGGACCGGCACATCCACCCCCGTGTCATTGGTGACAACCGGCGCGATGGCATAGAGCGGCACACCCGTTTCAAAGACCGATACCGGTCCTTTGTCCTGCAGCAGCGCCAACACATCGCCACGCCCATCGCGCTCAAGACCATCGGACAGCCACAGGGTTTCGAACGCGCCATCAACCTGCGCCAGAATCTCGCACAAGGCAGTCATATCTGGCGCATAGGAGGCTGGCTTGATCTCGGCCAGCCGCGCCCGCCAGTCGGAGGCCGACAGGAAGACACAGCCCTCGGGCGGAAGCGCGGTTGCCGGCAAAAGGCACAGGGTGCGGTCTGCAGCCTGTGCCTGTTCCAGCGCCTGTTCGACCCGTCCCATGCGCAAGGACCAATCCGGTCCAGAGGCCCAGCTGGCATCCATCAACACCAAAAGCGGCCCCGAGCCGCCGCGTTCGACGCGCGGGTTCAGAACCGGCTTGGCGAAGGCCACGATCAGAACTGCCAGCGCCAGCATCCGCAAGAGCAGCAACCACCACGGCGTCCGCTCCGCTTCGCTGTCTTCGTCCTTCAACCCCAGCAGCAGGGCGACGCCGGGAAACTGCCTGCGCACCGGTGCGGGCGGCACGGCGCGCAGCAAGACCCACAGGATCGGCAGCGCCAGAAGTCCCAAAAGCACCCAGGGGGCACCAAATCCAACCGGTCCCAGCACCCACATCAGCGCGATCCTTCCAAAGCTTGGAACAGCCACAAGAGTGCCGTCTGCTCAGAGCCATTCGTGTGATGTGTCGAAAACCGCCAGCCGGTCTGGCGCGCCAATTCAGACAGTTCCGCCTTACGCTCGGCCAGCCGTTCCAGATAGCGCTCACGCAGATCGCCCGCCCGCCGGGTTTCATGGCGCACCCCGCCCGCCATCGAGGTAAACACGGTTCGCCCCTGATAGGGAAAGGCCTCTTCTGCAGGATCGAGCAGCTGTTGCAGCACGCCAGTGACACCGCGACCCGCGGCCTCTGTCACGGCCTGTCGCACTGGCGCCACCGGCCCCAGAAAATCGGACATCAGCACCGCCCGCGCCTGGGGCAGAAAACGCCCGGCCTGCGGGGTGCCATAGTCGTCGTCATCTGCACCGGCGGGCAGAGTCAGCCCCTCGGCAATGCGACGCAATTGCAGGGCACCGATGCGCGGAGGCGTCCCCAGACTGTCGAGCGCCACGCGTTCTCCGCCCCGCATCAGAACAATGGACAACGCCATGGCCAAAAGGGCCGCGCGGTCGTGCTTGTATGGCAGATCCTTGCTGGAGCGAAACTGCATTGAGGCTGAGGGATCGACCCAGAGATGCACCGACTGCGCCGCCTGCCATTCCTTTTCGCGCACGAAATGCCCGTCAGAACGCCCCGAGCGGCGCCAGTCTATGGCCCGCCCTGGATCGCCCATCTGCGCCGGGCGGTATTGCCAGAACTCATCCCCCATACCAGCCTGACGCCGGCCATGCCCACCGAGCAGCACCGTACGCGCAAGCTGTTCGGCCTGCGCCAACAGCGGCGGCAAAGGCGCGGACAGCCCTTCTGCACGGGCCCGCAAACGGGAGGCGGCAGTTTCACTCACGCGGCAACCCGCGCCTCAAAGGCACGCTGCGCAACCGCATCGATGATCGCGCCCAGATCCTCACCCCGCGCCCGCGCGGCAAAGGTCAGCGCCATGCGGTGCATCAACACCGGGCGCGCCATGGCAATCACATCTTCCGGCCCCGGCGCCAAACGCCCGTCGAGCAGAGCCCGCGCCCGGATCGTCAGCATCAGCGCTTGGGCCGCACGCGGCCCCGGCCCCCAAGCCACGGCGGCATTCACTGCATCAGAAGCCTCGTCTTCAAAGGGACGACAGGCCCGCACGAGATCCAGAATCAGATCGACCACCTGTTCCCCCACCGGCATCTGCCGCACCAACGCCTGCGCCGCGATCAGATCGCGCGCCTCAAACACCTGATGTGCCTCGTCTTCGTCATGTCCGGTGGTGGCAATCAGAATGTCACGTTCGGTGTCCCGGTCGGGATAGCTGACATCCACCTGCACCAGAAACCGGTCAAGCTGTGCCTCGGGCAAGGGATAGGTGCCCTCCTGTTCCAGCGGGTTCTGCGTGGCCAACACATGAAACGGAGCCTCCAGATCATGCGGCTGACCGGCGATGGTCACGGACTTTTCCTGCATCGCCTGCAACAACGCGGATTGCGTGCGCGGGCTGGCGCGGTTGATTTCATCCGCCAGCAAAAGCTGACAGAACACCGGCCCCTCAATAAAGCGAAACGCCCGCGATCCATCAGTCGCGGTTTCCAGCACCTCAGAGCCCAGAATGTCGGCGGGCATCAGGTCCGGGGTGAACTGCACCCGCGCGCCCTTCAACCCCATCACCGTCGACAGCGTATCCACAAGACGGGTCTTGCCCAGTCCCGGCAAGCCCAGCAACAGCGCATGCCCACCACACAGCAGCGCCGAAAGCACCAGATCCACAACAGTCTCCTGCCCGATGAAACGACGGGTGATCGACGCTTTCGCCTCTGCCAGTTTCCCGCCCAGCGCTTCGATCTCTGACACAAGGTCTTTCTCTGTCATGGGTTCACCTCTGCTGCCTGTCCATGCCACTATTAGAGACAGGTATCTTGCAAAGCACAAATGACAAAAGCTTTAGGGAGGCATTTTACATGGCCATATCGGCGGACAGCATCGCAAGCGCACTTCAGGCGGCACAGGGGCGCGGCCTTCCGCCCGTGGACAAATGGGATCCGCCTTTCTGCGGAGATCTCGACATGCGCATCGCCCGCGACGGCACATGGTTCTATCTGGGCACACCAATCGGGCGGGCGCGGCTGGTGCGGCTGTTTTCCACCGTCCTGAAACGCGAGGGTGACAAGTTCTTTCTGGTCACACCGGTTGAAAAGGTTGGAATCACCGTCGATGACGCGCCGTTTCTGGCCGTGGATTTCACCGTGGAGGGCGAGGGGCAGAACCAGAAGCTGCATTTTGTCACCTCGGTCGGTGATGAGGTCACCGCCGATGCCGACCATCCGCTGCGACTGGACACCCGCGACGGAGAGCCCGCCCCCTATGTCGAGGTGCGCGCCGGGCTGGAGGCCCTGATCGATCGCAAGAGCTTCTTTCGGCTGGTCGATCAGGGCGTGACAGAGCAAAAGGACGGTAAGGATGTCTTTGGCGTCTGGTCCTCGGGCCGTTTCTTTCCGCTGGCGGCGGCATCAGATCTGGGCTGAACACATCCGGATCAGGGCTGCTCCGCTGCCTGCGGATCGGCACAGCCCTGTCCTGGAGCTTCGACTTCCAATGTCGAATGGCCGACCGCGAAACGGTCCCGCAGCATCCGCTTGATGTCCCCCAGAACCGGCGCGGCCTCGCCCGCCACCACGATATGCGCTTCGACCGAGCTACGCTTCTCGTCGATCTGCCACAGATGGATATGGTGCACATCCTCGACCCCGGGCACTTCCATGATGGCGCGCGACACATCATCGACCTGCGTGCCTTCCGGGGCGCCAAGCATCAGCATACGCACGACGGGGCGGATTTCGATAAAGCTGTGCCACAGGATATAGACCGCGATGAACAGGGTCAGGATCGGGTCGATCAGACGCCAGTCCCAGATCAGGATCACAACGCCCCCCACAATCACCGCCAGAGAGGTAAAAGCATCCGCCAGATTGTGCAGAAATGCCGCGCGAATGTTCACGCTGTCTTTCGACATCGCCCAAGTCAGCGCCGCCGTGCCCAGATCGATCACAAGGGCAATGCCGGCGAGGATCACAACGGTCCAGCCTTCGACTTCGGGCGGATTGAACAGCCGCTCGACGCCTTCGGCGAACAGATAGATCGAGACGACAATCAGCGTCACATAGTTGACCATCGCCGCCACGATTTCCGCCCTTGCATAGCCAAAGGTCATCGCCCCGTCGCGCGGGCGCCGTGCCAGCTTGCGCGCACCAAAGGCAATCACCAGAGCAATCGCATCCGACAGATTGTGGATCGCATCGGCAATCAGCGCCATCGAGCCTGACACCACGCCGCCAATGATCTGCGCGATGGTCAGCACGAAGTTGATCGCAATGGCCCCCGCCACACGGGCATCCCCGGCATCGGGGTCGATATGGTGATGCGCATGGCCATGCGCGTGGCCGTGGCTGTGATCGTGCGGATGGGAATGGTCGTGTGGCATGGTGCACCTCTGCCTGTGCTGCGTATCTCTGTCAACGCGCCGGAACCGAGCGGCGCTTGCGGAATGGGGTTCTCGCCCTAAATATGAGCAATTGCTCACATTAGGGAAACTCGCATTCCATGCCGCTGCGTTCCACCGCCCTCAGCCCTCGCAAAACACCACGTCAGGAGCGTGCCAAAGCCACTTTGGCTGCGATTCTTCAGGCGACGGCTCACATTCTGGAACACGAAGGACCTGACATGCTGACCACCAATCGAGTCGCCGAAAAGGCCGGCGTCTCCATCGGCTCGCTCTATCAGTATTTTCCCACCAAGGAGGCGATCTACGCCGAACTGATCCGGAACATGCGGCGCGGCATGCGCGACGACATTCGCGACGCGTTACGGTTTGCCAAGGGTCAGCCGCTGCCCTTTGCAATCGCCCGGCTGATCCGGGCTGTGATCCATCATCATGTCCACCGCACCCATCTGGCGGACGTGCTGGAACATCTCGAAGCGCATCTGCCGCCGGATCCCGACGCCCGCGCGATCGAGGCCGAAGCCCATACTGCCCTGTCGGATCACCTGAAGACTGCAGGGATCGCCGAGGCGGATCTTGCGGCAAAAGACCTGCTGCATCTGATCATCGGAATTGCGCATCCGGCTCTGCATGACGGCGAAACCGATTTTGATCATCTGGCTTCCCGGATCGAGCCAGCGGCGCTGGGATACCTCGGCTTGACGCGCTAAGGGCCAAGTTCCCAGCAAAAACGCACAATGATGAAAAATAGCCCGGTTTTGACCTGTATAGGTCCTTCCGGGTCAAAATCACGGCGCAATCGCAATTATTTGATCTGCATTTTCGCACATTGCAATGTTGTTTATGGATATATTTGTTCGTCTTTACACATCCATGACGGGTCCCTAAATAACAATTCATCGAAAGGCACAGAAACACACAGTTCCAAACGCTGCCTTCATAAAGACTGAAAAAGACACAAAGGACCAAGACCATGACCATGACCATGAACTTCAAAGCACTCGCTGCCGCCGCTCTCGTTGCCGTTGCAGGCTCCGCCGCCGTTGCTGGCCCCAACTACATCATGCCGGGCGCAGCTCAATCCCTCGGCGCTGATGCCAAACTGGACCTCGTGCGCACCGACGCTCCTTCGACCGTGAGCATCTACAACTTTCACAACGGTGAGCGCGGCGAACTGCTCGGCTCCACTGTGGTGAACGCAGGTGCAAACACCGACGTGTACGTGCCGCTGAACCGCCCGGGTGGCCAAGACGCGCTCGCTGTCATCAGCCAAGGCGGCTCTGACGTCGCTTCCGTCAAACTGAACCAACCCCGCTAAGACAGCGTCCCCCGCCTCCGGGTCTCGTCAATCGGGACCCGGAACGGGAGAGACCATCACAGCAAAACGAAAGGACCAAAACCATGACTTACTCTCTGAAAACACTGACCGCCGCCGCCATCGTTGCCGTTGCAGGCTCCGCCGCCTTTGCTGGCCCGAACTACATCATGCCGGGCGAAGCCCAGAACCTGAACAGCTCGGTGACGCTCGACCTCGTGCGTGCCGACGCCAACGCCACGGTCGACGTCTATGACTTCCATGGCGGTGAACGCGGCGCCCTGCTCGGCTCCGCTCCGGTGAAAGCTGGCGCTAACACCGACGTGTACGTGCCGCTGAGCCGTCCGGCCAGCAAAGACGCCGTCGCCGTTCTGATGCAGGCTGGCAGCGAAGTTGCCACCGTTGATCTGAACGAAGCACGCTAAGAGCTGTCGCCCGGTTTCCGGGAGCCGCCCAGGCGGGTCCCGGACCGGTGCAGACCGTCTCCCCAAGACACCAAGGACCAAACCCATGACTTTTTCTTTGAAACCCCTTGCCGCAGCCGCGCTGGTCGCCGTTGCGGGTTCTGCCGCCGTCGCCGATTCCGGCTACATCCTCCAAGGCGAAGCGCAGAAACTGAAGACCTCCGTGACGCTCGATCTGGTGAACTCGGATACCGACGCCACAGTCGAAGTTTACGACTTCCATGGCGGTGAACGCGGCGCCCTGCTCGGGACCGCCCCCGTTAAAGCCGGCGCGACCACCGATGTCTTCGTGCGCTTCACCCGCCCCGCCAGCAAATCGGCCGTTGCCGTGCTGAACCAGGGCGGTCAGGAAGTTGCCACCACGGACCTGCGAGCCGTGCGTTAAGAGTTGGTCCAGTGCCCCGGATCGGGCCCTGGCCCGGACCGGGGCCGTTTAGCGGACCCGCCCGGAGACGGGCGCACTCGACAGAAGAAAGCCCCGTGGAGCACCACGGGGCTTTTTTATAGCGATTGCAGGACCCGTCATTGACAGGGTTGGTCAGTCCCCGAGCTTGGCGTGAACCTCGTCCAGATCCACTTCGCCCAGAGGCATTTTATTGCCGGGGTTTTCAAAGTCGTATTTGAACAGCTGGAAATCCTTTTTGTAGATTTCCCACATCAGATGCATCGACAGATCGTCAAAATAGTCTTCGACCGGATGCGCGCGTTTCGGTCCATGGCCCTCGGATTCGTTGAAGCGCGGAATATGCGCCAGATCGACGGGGTGCGGCGTCTCGACGGCGTCCAGAACAGATTGCATGCCCTCATTGAATTTCTCGGTGAAGAAAATCTTGTCATAGGTGCCGCCATTAACGATGAAGGTCGACACATGGCCCGACATTGCAGACCAGTGAATGTCCGGATCCATCGGCCGACGCCAGCGAATGGTATCGCGCACGAACAGCAGGAAGCGGCGGAAACTGGCGATCTGGTCAAACTCCTGTTTGCCGTCCTCGCCGCCAACCTCGATCCCGTATTTCTGAATCAACTGCGGCACAAGATTGCCGCGATAGCGCCGCCCGTTGCGCTGAATGCCGCAGATCTTGTCAAAGAAAGACGACAAAACCCGCGTGTAAGGGTTTCGCACACAGGTGAACGCATAGCTTTTATGCGCCAGAACGTTCTTTTCGATCAGCTCCTGACTGCCGCCCTGCGCCCATTTGTGCAAGCGGTCTTTGCTGTCATGGATGTCACCATCAAAGAATTCACCGTGATCCGAATAGAACATGATCTGGCCGATTGTCGAACAGGCGCATTTTGGCACGACGCGATAGACTAAGCTTTCGCTTTCGGTCATCCAGGTTCCGGGAAAGCCCATCGTTACAACGTCTCCTCACTGTAAAAGCCGCCCGCGGCCCTTTTCACTTTAAAAGCAATTTCACCTTGTTTATTCAAGGATTGGTCAGCTTTGTATATGATCAATTCGACGAAATCTAAGGTTCTTCAACGCAAATGGCACGTATCGCATTCATTCTTCTGTGCCATAAGGATCCGGACGCAATCATCGATCAGGCACAAAGGCTGACGCAAGCGGGCGATTATATTTCGATTCACTTTGATGCGCGCGGCGGTCGTGAAGCCTTTGAGCAAATCCGCAGAGGGCTCAAGGACAATCCCAATGTCACCTATGCCACGCGGCGAATCAAATGCGGCTGGGGCGCCTGGAGTCTGGTGCAGGCCACGCTTTATGCGCTGGAGGCCGCAGAGCGCGCCTTCCCGCAGGCCACGCATTTCTACATGCTCTCGGGCGACTGCATGGCGATCAAGACCGCGGAATACATGCATGAATTTCTGGACCGCGATGACGTCGACTACATTGAAAGTTTTGACTTTTTCGAAAGCGACTGGATCAAGACCGGGATCAAGGAAGAACGGCTGCACTATCGGCACTGGTTCAACGAACGCACCCATAAGCGCCTGTTCTACACCAGTCTGGACCTGCAACAGCGGTTCGGTCTGTCCCGCGACGTCCCCGACGACCTGCAAATCATGATCGGGTCGCAATGGTGGTGCCTGCGCCGCCAGACGGTTGAAAAGATTCTAGTTTTCACGCGGCAGCGCAAAGACGTCATGCGGTTTTTCCGCACCACCTGGATTCCCGACGAAACCTTTTTCCAGACGCTGGTGCGCCATCTCGTCCCGGAACGGGACATCAGGACCCGCACGCTGACATTCCTGATGTTCACCGATTACGGCATGCCCGTTGTCTTCTACAATGATCACTATGATCTTCTATTGTCGCAGGATTTTCTCTTTGCCCGCAAAATTTCGCCAGAGGCGCTGGAACTGAAAAAGCGCCTCGGCGATCTGTTCGTGGCTGAGGACGTGACATTCCAGATCTCAAACGAAGGCCGGTCGCTGTTCAAATTCCTGACCGGACGCGGGCGCGAAGGACGTCGTTTTGCCCAACGGTTCTGGGAAAGTGAAAGCTCGCTTGGTCGCGACCGGGAATTGCTGGTCATACTGTGCAAGAAATGGCACGTCGCCAAGCGACTGGTGTCCGAAATCAAGAAACACACCGACATTCCCTGTCTCGAATATCTTTTTGACGAAGACTCCGCCGCCCTGCCCGATCTGGGCGGCATCGAAAAGAGCCTCGACAAGCGCTCACGCCACCGGCGGGCCTGGGTCCGGATGCTGTTCGACTATTTCAACAGTGATCGTATGATAATCTGCCTGGACCCCAAAGGTTTCGATCTGCTCAACGATTTCTGCAACGATCGGTCGCGGACCCGGATTCTCGAAATCGAATGCACCTTCAGCGACGCCTATCTTGAGGGCCACGCCAAACGCATCGGTCTGGCCGGAGAAAACACGCCAGGGATGGCGATGTCCCGTCTTCTGCCGACCATCCGCGCCGACATCGCCCATGAAAGTGACCGCATCCGGGACGCCGAGTACGAGTATTACGAACGTATTTCCGAGACCAAATCGGCCGAGGAGAACGCGCGGCCTCTGGCGCGCTTCCTGTCCGTTTCGCCAAACACCGCGCTTGAGATTGCCGCCACACATTATCTGTTCTCGGACTGAGAGCCCCAGACACCACACGGGAGAGACCGCCATGCCCTATGCATATGACGACCAGAATATTTTCGCCAAAATCCTGCGCGGGGAAATTCCCTCGACACCGGTTTTCGAGAGCGACCACACGCTGGCTTTCCCCGACATCGGCCCCAAGAAAAAAGTCCACATCCTCGTGATCCCCAAGGGCCCCTATCGCTGCTACGACCATTTCGTGCAGGCGGCGCCCGCCGAGGAACAGCTCGACTTTTTCAAATCCGTCGCCGAAGTCGCCAGAAAGATGGGCGTCTCCGAAGCCGCCGGTGGGCAGGGCTATCGGTTGATCACCAACTCCGGGGAACATTCCCATCAGGAAGTGCCGCATTTCCACGTCCATCTTCTGGGCGGTGAATTTGTCGGGCCTCTGGTTCTGGAATAATCCTTCAACAGGCTCCGAAACATAAAAAAGCCCCGCAGATGCGGGGCTTTTTACATCCAATCGTCAGAACCGACCTTATTTCGACGAGGTCAGCTTCACAAAGACGTCTTCCAGATCCGGTTCCAGCGTGCGCACATCGCCGATGGTGATCCCGGCCGCGCGCACCGCGTCCAGAATCACATTGGCCGAGGTCTGCCCGCGCGCATAGTCAAAGGAGAGAGTCCCATCCTTGCGCCGTGTCATGGTGACATTGTCGGGCAAATCGAACACTTCCGGTGCCGCCCCGTCCGGTTCGATCAAAAGCGTCTTGGCATCCATCAGCCCCAGAAGGTTCTTGATCGTGTCTTGCTTGATCAATTCCCCGTGGTTCACAATCGCGATCTCGTCACACATTTCCTGCGCCTCTTCGAGATAATGCGTGGTCAGGATGATCGTGGTGCCGAACTCTTCGTTCAGCCGCCGCACATTGGCCCAAAGCATCTGACGCAGTTCGATATCAACCCCGGCGGTCGGTTCATCGAGCACCAGAATCTGCGGATTATGCACCAGCGCTTTGCCCAGAAGCAGACGCCGCCGCATCCCCCCAGACAGGGTGCGCGCATAGACGTCGGCCTTGTCGGTCAGCCCGATCAGTTCAAGGATCTCGTCGGTGCGACGATCGCGTTTGGGCACGCCGTAAAGCCCGGCCTGCACCTCAAGCGCGCCACGCGGCGTAAAGAAGGGATCAAGGTTCAGTTCCTGCGGCATCACACCGATGGCCGCCCGCGACTGGCGCGGGTTCACATCCTGATCGAAGCCCCAGATGCGCACCTTGCCCGACGTCTTGATCACCAAGCCCGCCAGAATGTTGATCAGTGTCGACTTGCCTGCGCCGTTCGGCCCCAGCAGGCCAAAAATGGATCCTCTCGGGATATTCAGGTCAATGCCCTTGAGCGCCTCTTTCGGCGGCTGGCCGGACCGCCCCGCATAGGTCTTGCGCAGCGCTTCGATCTCGATTGCGTTGGTCATCGCCTCTCCCCTCCTGGCGCCGTGCCTGAGACACGGTTGCCTCTTGTCCCTACGGCGTGGATCGCTATCATATGCCCTGACTTAGGCGGTCTGCCACCATTCGGCAACAGCAGGGTCCGCAGAGCCCCTGTCAAACGCCGCACATCTCATGGCGCAGACGCGATACAATCGAGAAGGTAGCGACAGAAATGACGATCGAAGCCCCCGAAACCGAAGTGGTCTCGACATGGAAAGTGGCCTGTGACGGCGGCGAAGGCGCTCTGGGCCATCCGCGCGTCTGGCTGGTGATCCCGCATGACACCGGCTATGTGGAATGTGGCTATTGCGACAAGAAATACATCCACGAAAGCGTCAAGCTGAAAGACGTGTAAGCCGCTCTGGCGCACGCCGCCATGCCCCAAAAGATAACGCCTGCCGCACGCTGACCGTGGGCAGGCGTTCTTCGTTTCGCACATCCTGCGTCTGGACGGTCGAACCATCGGTTTACCTGCTTGCAGCGCCCGCGCAGTTATGTGCTATCAAGACCCGGACAACCCGCCCGACTTCCGGCCCGCGAAAGGATCCCAGCGCATGACATTCGGCAAAGGCAGCCATCTTCACCTGATCGACGGGTCGGCCTTCATTTTCCGGGCCTATCACGCGCTTCCGCCGCTCACGCGCAAATCCGACGGGCTGCCTGTCGGGGCCGTCTCCGGCTTTTGCAACATGCTCTACCGCTATATCGAGGCGAACACCGGCAGCGATGCCCCCACCCATGCGGCGGTGATTTTCGACCATTCCGGCAAATCCTTTCGCAACGACATCTACCCGGCCTATAAGGCCAACCGCCCACCGGCCCCCGAAGATCTGGTGCCCCAGTTCCCGCTGACCCGGGACGCCACCCGCGCCTTCAACGTGGCCTGCATCGAGATCGAAGGGTTCGAGGCCGATGACATCATCGCCACGCTATCCCATCAGGCGCGCAATGCGGGCGGTCGGGTGACGATCATTTCTTCGGACAAGGACCTGATGCAGCTCGTGGGCGATGGCGTCGAAATGCTCGACCCGATGAAGAACAAGCGCATTGATCGCGAAGGCGTCGAAGAAAAGTTCGGCGTCGGCCCGGAACGCGTCGTGGATGTGCAGGCGCTTGCGGGCGACTCGGTCGACAACGTGCCCGGCGCGCCGGGGATCGGGATCAAGACCGCCGCGCTGCTGATCAACGAATATGGCGATCTCGACAGCCTGCTGGCGCGCGCCGAAGAGATCAAACAGCCGAAACGCCGTCAGACCCTGATTGAGAAGGCAGAGCAGATCAAAGTGTCGCGCCAGCTGGTGCAGCTTGATTGCGACATGGACCTGGATTTCAGCCTCGAAAGCCTTGAGGTGCGGGACCCTGAGGTAGACAAGCTGCTGAACTTCCTCAGCGACATGGAATTCAGGACCATCGTCAAACGCGTCTCCGACCGCTTCGGCGTCGACGCCCCCGCCCTGCCCGAAGCCCCGGCGGTCAGCGGTGCTGCCCCGGGCGCAGAGGCGACGCCGGAGGCCGTGCCCTTTGATACGGAGACCTATGAAAAAGTATCCACCATGGCGGCGCTGGAACGCTGGATCGAAGCCATTTATGCCCGTGGCTATGTCGCGGTGGACACGGAAACCACAGGTCTTGATGAAATGCAGGCCGATCTGGTCGGCATCTCGCTCTGCGTCGAGCCGGGCAAGGCCTGCTATATTCCTGTCGCGCATACATTGGGCGAAGACGACCTTTTCGGCGGCTCCAATCTGGTGGACGGGCAACTGGGCCGTGACATGGTGCTGGACGCGCTGAAGCCAGTTCTGGAAGATCCGAGCATTCTGAAAATCGGCCAGAACATGAAGTACGACGCCAAGATTTTCGCCCGCAACGGGGTGCGCGTCGCCCCTTATGACGACACCATGCTGATGTCCTATGCGCTTCACGCCGGGCTGCATGGCCACGGCATGGACACCCTCTCGGAACGCTATCTCGATCACACGCCGATCCCGACGAAAGAGTTGCTGGGCACCGGCAAATCCGCGATCACCTTTGACCGTGTCGAGATCAACAAAGCCGTCGCCTATGCCGCAGAAGACGCCGATGTGACTCTGCGGCTCTGGCAGGCGTTCAAACCCCGCCTGCATAGCGCCAAGGTCACCACGGTCTATGAAACACTGGAGCGCCCGCTGTCTCCGGTTCTGGCGCAGATGGAAATGCACGGGGTCAAGGTCGACCGCGATGTGCTGTCGCGCATGTCCAATGCCTTCGCCCAGAAAATGGCTGGGCTTGAGGACGAGATCCACACTTTGGCGGGCGAAAACTTCAACGTCGGCTCCCCCAAACAGCTTGGCGAAATCCTGTTCGACAAGATGGGCCTGCCGGGGGGCAAAAAGGGCAAGACCGGAGCCTATGCCACGGGCGCTGACATTCTGGAAGATCTGGCCACGGAACACGAGTTGCCCGGTCTGATTCTGGACTGGCGGCAGCTGTCCAAGTTGAAATCGACCTACACCGATGCGCTGCAGACCTTTATCCACCCGGACACCGGGCGGGTGCACACCTCTTATGTGCAGACCGGCGCGGTGACCGGGCGGCTGTCTTCGACGGACCCGAACCTACAAAACATCCCCGTGCGGTCTGAAGAAGGGCGGCGTATCCGCGAAGCCTTCATTTCGGAGCCCGGCAAAAAACTGATCTCTCTCGACTATTCCCAGATCGAGTTGCGCATTCTCGCCCATGTGGCGGGCATTGACACGCTGAAACAGGCGTTCCGCGACGGGCTCGACATTCACGCCATGACCGCCTCGGAAATCTTTGGCGTGCCGCTTGAGGGCATGGACCCCATGGTACGGAGACAGGCGAAGGCGATCAATTTCGGTGTGATTTACGGGATTTCCGGCTTCGGCCTGGCGCGCAACCTGCGCATTCCCCGGCGCGAGGCGCAGGACTTCATTGACCGCTACTTTGAGCGCTTCCCTGGGATCAAGGCCTATATGGACGACACCGTCGCCTTCGCCAAAGAGCACGACTATGTCGCCACGCTCTTTGGGCGCAAAATCCATACGCCGGAGATTTCCGCCAAAGGCCCAAAAGCAGGCTTTGCCAAACGGGCCGCGATCAACGCGCCCATTCAGGGCACCGCGGCCGACATCATCCGCCGCGCGATGATCCGCATGCCCGCCGCGATCGCGGATCTGCCTGCCAAAATGCTGCTGCAGGTGCATGACGAATTGATTTTCGAAGTAGAGGAAGACGCCTGCGACACCGTCGTGGAGACGGTCCGCGAGGTCATGGAAAGCGCCGCCTCTCCGGCTGTGAAGCTGGACGTCCCGATCGAGGTGGACGCGGGCATAGGCGACACATGGGCCGAGGCGCATTAAGCGCCCGGCCAGCCCGTCAGATCGATCTCAGAGAATCGGATGGTTCAGCGCAGCGGCATGCTGACGCGCAGCTGAACCGTTTCCATGCCCGGATTTTCCTCGCCGAGATTGGCGTTGGAGCGGTGATCAACGCTCAGCCCGAACCGGACACCATTGTCCCATTCATAGCCAAGCTCCAGACCCGAGCGAAATTCCAACGGGTGTCCCAGATCTGCGTCGCCGCTGTTGTCGTATAGCCCAGCCATGACGGAAAATTCGCCATAGAACCCATTGCTTTCAAACAGGTTCCAGGCACCACCGACACCGGCCCAAAGATTGCCCGTATCCGTATAGGAGATCCCGACAATCGGCTGAAACGGCCCATAGCGCCGATTGAAACCATAGCGCAGATAGACGTCGCTCGCGTCGAACTTGTCGTCGTAACGCATCGCCCCGGCCGACAGAGAGACCAGTGGCGTTTCGTCGACACGCCCCAGACACCCCTGCGGGCCGTGGCAGGCTACCCATCCCTCATGTGCCGCACTTGCCAAAAACAAGGCGATGATCGCGGTCCCACCCATACATGCATCCCCCTTAGATCAGACCTTCTTTCTGGAAGAATAGCTTAAGATCAACTTCAGGGCGAGGACCAATATGTCCGATCACTTCACTTGCTGCGACGCAGCCCATGCGCCCGCATGTTTCCAGATCCCGCCCGGCAGCATAGCCATACAGGAAACCCGCGGCGAACTGATCCCCCGCGCCCGTGGTGTCTACCGGCTGCAACCGCTTAACCGGCACAACCGCCTCTTCGTCCCCGCGCACCAGAACCACATCCGATCCGGAGCGCGTGCACACGACCAGCCCGCATTCTCCGGCCGCGGTTTCGAGCGCCGTGGACAGGTCCGCCTGATAGAGGCTTTCCCATTCGTGTTCGTTGCCGATCACGAAATCCATCTCCCGAACGAACTTGCGAAAATCATCGCGGTGCCGGTCAACGCAGAACGGATCGGACAGCGACAACCCAACCTGCCCACCGCCCCCATGGGTCAGCTCTGCGGCGCGGTTAAAGGCCTCTTTGCCCTTGTCCTTATCGTAGAGATAGCCCTCAAGGAACATAATCTCGGTATCTTCGGCGACCGAGGCGGCGACGTCCTGAGACGAGATCTCGGACGAGATCCCGAGATAGGTGTTCATCGAACGCTCCCCATCCGGAGAGACAAAAATCATCGACCGCGATGTCGGCAGCTCCCCCCCCGGCACCGGCGCGTTGACGAAAGCGGTGCCGTCGGCTTCGAATTCTTGCGCGTAAAACCGCCCCAGCGCGTCATCATGCACACGTCCGATAAAGCCGGTTTTCACCCCCAGACGCCCCAGTCCTGACAGCGTGTTGGCGACCGATCCACCCGGCGCCTGAAGACGGTTTGTCATCGCGCCATAGAGCAACTCGCCACGCTCACGTTCCACCAGTTGCATGATGCCCTTTTCGATCCCCATCAGATCGAGAAAGCTGTCCTCCACCTGCGTGATCACGTCGACGATGGCGTTGCCGATGCCGACAACCTGATAGGTCTTAGACAATATTCTTCTCCTCGAAGGCGCAGAGATCGCGGATCAGACAGGTGCCGCACAAGGGCTTGCGCGCCTTGCAGACATAGCGCCCGTGCAGGATCATCCAGTGATGCGCATGTTGTTGAAATTCCGCAGGGATATGATCTTCGATGGCGCGTTCCACGGCGACGACATCCTTGCCCACCGCCACGCCCGACCGGTTGCCGAAGCGAAAAATATGCGTGTCCACAGCCTGGGTCGGCACCTGCCACCACATGTTCAAAACGACATTGGCGGTTTTGCGCCCCACGCCGGGTAGGCTTTCCAGTGCCGCGCGCGACGACGGCACTTCGCCACCGAATGTGTCGACCAGAATGCGGCTCATCTTGATCACATTCTTGGCCTTGTTGCGATAAAGGCCGATGGTCTTGATGTGTTCGATCAGCCCGTCTTCGCCCAGTTCAAGCATTTTCTCGGGCGTGTCCGCGATCTTGAACAACTCTTTCGTGGCCTTGTTGACGCCTTTGTCCGTCGCCTGCGCGGACAGCGCCACAGCCACGACCAGCGTATAGGCGTTCACATGGTCGAGTTCGCCCTTGGGCTCGGCCTCGGCCGCCCGGAAACGGGTGAAAATCTCTTTGATTGTCAGATAATCGAGCTGCTGTGTCATAGGGTTCTAATGCCCGTTTGCGCCGGTCCGGGCAAGAGCGGGTTTTGAACAAGTTTCGGGTCGGCAGCAGGGTCCGATCACGCTAGGCTCTGCTGTGAAACGCCTGTTGTGAAAGTGCCCTCTGCCGTGTCTCTAGAAGATCGCTATCATTACCATGTGATCCGCCGCGCCATCGAGACGATCGACCGCGCCGCCCTACCCCTGTCTCTGGAGGCTTTGGCCGACGATCTGGGCATGTCACCCTCGCATCTGCAAAAGATCTTTACGAAATGGGCAGGTGTCTCGCCGAAACGATTCCAGCAATACCTGACGCTGGGCCATGCCAAGACCCTGATGTCGGAACAGCACACGATGCTGGACGTCGCGGATGGGGCCGGCCTTTCGGGAACCGGACGGCTGCATGACCTGTTCCTGCGCTGGGAAGCCATGACCCCCGGCGATTATGCCCGCAAAGGGGCCGGGCTGACGATCTCCTATGGCTGGTTTGACACGCCTTTCGGCCCCACACTCGCCATGGCCACCGACAGGGGACTATGTGGCATGGCCTTCGCCTCGGAATGTCCTCCACAGGCTGCCTTCGACGATCTGCGCCAGCGCTGGCCCGAGGCCAGTTACACAGAGGCCCCCGCGCAGGTGCGCCCCTATGTCGACGCAGCAATCGGCGGCGGCGACATGTCGCTGCACCTTCTGGGTGCACCCTTCCAGATCAAGGTCTGGGAGGCCCTGCTCACGATCCCATCCGGTCAGGTTACCACATATTCCGACATCGCAACCGCCATCGGGCATCCGAAAGCTTCGCGTGCGGTGGGTACCGCCGTCGGGCGCAACCCCATCAGCTGGCTGATCCCCTGCCACCGGGTGCTGCGCAAAACCGGCGCCTTGGGCGGCTATCATTGGGGCTTGCCGGTCAAAAGAGCCTTGCTAGCCTATGAAACTCTGCAATCGGAGGCTGTATCCGCCACAGAGTCCCCGAAATCTTAGGCAAATTCCCGCCACTTTCGCGTGAACAAAGGAAACTCCCCGTGTTTTTCGGAACCATTCCGCAGTAAATTCGTTGTGAGAGCAGAATTCCCTCATGAGGCAGAAAATGAAGAACCCTCTTTTCGTGACGATTCCCCTGGTTGCGGCTTTTGGCCTGACCGCGTGTATGGACACCTACGGCACCACCAACACCAACCCCTCCAATTCCAAAGCCAGGCAGGGCGCCATGATCGGCGCCGCTCTGGGCGGGATTGCAGGGATGACCTCGGATGATGACAAGCTGGCGAAAACCGCTGTCGGCGCCGTGATCGGCGGCGCCATCGGCGGCGCCATCGGCACTCAGCTCGACAAACAGGCCGCTGACCTTCGTCAGGACCTTGGCAACGACAACGTCAAAATCGTCAACACCGGCTCCCAGCTGGTCGTGACCATGCCGCAGGACATCCTGTTTGCAACCGACAGTGCCGTTGTGCAGCCGTCGCTGCAAAATGACCTGCGCAGCCTTGCTTACAACCTGCAGGACTATCCGAACACCACGATCCAGATCATCGGTCACACCGACAACACTGGCTCTGCGACCTATAACCAGGAACTGTCGACCCGTCGTGCATCCGCCGTGGCCACGATCATCCGTGCCAATGGCGTAGCCTCCGGCCGCATTCAGGCCTATGGCCGCGGTGAGGACGCTCCGGTTGCGACCAACCTGACCCCGGAAGGCCGCGCCCAGAACCGCCGCGTGGAAATCGTGATCACCCCGGTCACCTGACCGGCAGACACCCACAGAGTTCAAAGGCCGGGCCCCGCCCGGCCTTTTTTGTGGCCTCCGTCCTGTGGCGGTCATATATTCTGACCAATTACAGGAGACACCATGCCCTTTCAGAAGATCTCTGCGGAGAAGCTGGCCACATCCGTTGCTCGCCAGATCGAACTTTTGATTCTGCGCGGTATTTTGCGGCCCGGGGAACGGCTGCCTGCGGAACGTGATCTGGCGGATCGGTTCGGCGTGTCGCGCCCTTCGGTACGCGAGGCCATCGCCGATCTCTCTGCGCGTGGACTTCTGGACACCCGCGCCAGCGCCGGGATCTTTGTCGCCGATGTACTCGGCTCTGCCTTCTCTCCGGCGCTGATCGACCTGTTCACCCGCCATGAAGAAGCCGCCTTCGACTATCTCGCCTTCCGGCGCGACATGGAGGGGCTCGCCGCTGAACGAGCCGCCGAATACGGATCGAACACGGATCTCAAGGTGATCCATACCGTCTTTGAAAAGATGGAAGCCGTGCACCCCAAGCGAAATCCAAGCCAGGAAGCGCGGCTGGACGCAGAATTTCACCTGTCGATCATCGAGGCCTCGCACAATGTACTGATGCTGCACATGATGCGCTCCATGTTCGATTTACTGCGCGAGGGCGTCTTCTATCAGCGTTCGGTGATGTTCAAACAACGCACCAACCGCGCGCAGCTCCTCGAGCAGCACCGCGCAATCGACGTGGCGCTGCAAAGCCGCGATGGCAAAGCGGCACGGGCCGCTGTCACCGCGCATCTGGATTACGTAGAAGGTGTCCTGCGCGATCAACTGGAATTCGACCGCAACGAAGAGATCGCCAAGCTGCGCTTGGATCATCTCCAGCGCCGGGACTGACCGCCGCCGCCCACTCCGCCAGCGCCACCATGACATAGAGAAACGCCCCCGCGTTGGCAGGGGCGTTGCAATCAGGGTCAGTCTGATCAGGTCCGGGGATGGACCGAACGGTCAGTGCAACTTGGTGCCGACTTCCTCGATCGAGGCGTCGATCAGCTTGTTCGCATCCGTGGCCGTCATCTGTTTGGACACAATGTCGGCAGCAGCAGCCACAGCGACCGAAACCGCCGTGTCACGCACTTCGCGCACTGCAGAGGCTTCCGCTGCAGCGATCTGTTCTTCGGCAGCGGCCATGCGGCGCGCGATGGAAGATTTCAGATCACCTTTGGCTTTTTCAGCCGCGGCTTCCGCATCTTTCTTGGCCTGAGCGACGATGGCGTCGGCCTGATCCTGCACTTCGCGCTGTTTGCGCTCGTAGGAGGCCAGGATCGACTGGGCTTCGTCGCGCAGCGCACGGGCTTCGTCCAGATCTTTCTGGATACCAGCCGCACGTTCGTCGAGCATGCCACCGATCAGACCCGGAACCTTTTTCCAGACCAGGATGCCGACGAACACAAGGAACCCGAGCAATACGATCAGGTTGGTGTTGTGCAGCGCCCAAAAGTCCGGAGAGAACGGGTTGCTGGTGGCCGCGAGGGCCGGAGACGCAGCGGTGAGGGCGACGAGGAGAGAAATCTTTTTCATGTCCTTAGCCTTTCATCCGCGCGTTGATTGCCGCGGTCACCGTGCGGGCATCGGCAGATGCACCCAGAGCGACAACCAGCTCTTTGGCCGTTTCTTTAGCGACCTCTTTGACGCTTTCCATCGCACCTTCGCGGATCTCGGCAATTGCCTTTTCCGACTCGGCGACCTTGGCGGCGATTTCGGCATCGGCCTTGGCGGTCGCTGCGTCGAGATCGGCCTGGATGGCCGCGCGGGTCTCGTTGGAGATGCGCTGCGCTTCGGCTTTCGCCTCGGCAAGGGCTGCATTGTAAGCGTCTTCCGCTTCTTTCGCCTTGAGCTTGAGCTCCTCGGCGGCGGAAATATCATTCATGATCGTGCCGGACCGTTCCGCCAGCACCGTAGAGATGCGCGGCAGGGCGATTTTCGACAGCACGAAATAGATCACGACCAGCGTGACCAGCAGCCAGAAAATCTGGTTGGGGAACGTCGCGAAGTCGAGCTGCGGCATCCCCGCCTCAGCTGCGCCATGCGCCATTTCTGCCCCATGTGTTTCAGTTGCCATCTTATTCTCCTGAACCTGACCTGTTGCCCCCGTAGATAGGGAGCGCCCCTGAGTGTTACGCGAGGGTGGGTCTGAACTCAGACCCACCCTGCCGTAAGGATGGAGCGTCGGATCAGACGGCGAACATCAGCAGAAGAGCGACGAGGAACGAGAAGATCCCCAGAGCTTCTGCAAAGGCCATGCCGATGAAGAGGGTTGCAGTCTGCGAAGCAGCTGCGGACGGGTTGCGCAGAGCGCCGGAGAGGTAGTTGCCAGCGACGTTACCCACACCGATAGCAGCGCCACCCATGCCGAGGGCGGTCAGACCAACACCGATGTATTTGCCGAGTTCTGCGATATTGCCTTCCATTGTGGTATCTCCTTACGTTGGAATTGGCTTGGAATTGAAGTTCGAACCTGTCGCGAGCTTAGTGAGCCGGATGCAGAGCGTCTTTCAGATAGACACAGGTCAGAATGGTGAACACGTAGGCCTGGATGAAGGCCACGAGAACTTCGAGACCGTACATCGCGGTGATCGCGAGGACGGAGACGGGCGAGATGGCTGCGATGGCTGCGAAGCCCGCGAAAACTTTGATCACCGCGTGGCCAGCCATCATGTTGCCTGCAAGACGAATAGAGTGGCTAACGGGGCGCACGAAGTAGGAAATCAGTTCGATCACGGCCAGAAGCGGACGCACAGCCAGCGGAGCCGAACTGACCCAGAACAGGGCGAGGAACTTGGAACCGTTTTTCACGAAGCCCAGCACGGTGACGAACCCGAAGACCAGAATCGCCAGCACACCGGTCACAGCGATATGCGAGGTGGTGGTAAAGGACAGCGGCAGAAGCCCCAGCATGTTGGCGAAAACGATGAAGCAGAACAGCGTCATCACATAGGGGAAATAGCGCACGGCATCTTTGCCGGTGACCTCTTCGACCATCTTGTAGACGAAACCATAGGTCAGCTCTGCGATCGACTGGCCCTTGGACGGAACCATAGCGCGGCCACGCGAGCCGACAACCAAAAGCAGGATGATCCCAACAACAGCCACAGCCATCCACAGCGTCACATTCGTGATCGTGTACCAGTGCACCGGACCATCGCCAAACAGCGGGGTCACCTTGAACTGGTCCATCGGGTGGAAGGTCAGGCTGCTTTCCGAACCATGAGCCTCAGTCGCCATTTTAATCCCTCTCAGTCACCTGCGGGCGTCGCCGCCTTAGTTGTCTCTATCGGCCTCTCGGGCCTGATCTTTCTCGATCTCTTTGGCTGTCCGCATCATCGTTTTGACGCCAGCCGCAAGACCAAATCCTATAAACAGTACGAGAAACAGGGGCGTTGTCCCAAAGAGCCTGTCCAAGCCCCATCCCATACCAAAGCCGATCAACAGACCGGCCACAAGTTCGACCACCATTCGCCAGGCCATATTCGCCTGAGAAAAATGCTCTTCTCCGCGCGAGGTCTTGGGCTGCTGCCCCTCTTTCGCCTTCGCGATCCGCTCCTCAAGCGCGATCAGACGCTTCGGATCATGCGGGTCGGTCATCAACGAAAGGCCCTCTTGCTTGTTTGGCGGCAAGCTATGCGGGGGGACGCACAGAGTCAACACAGGATCGCCCCCCTCAAAATTACACTAAATACATGATTTAGAATGATAATTCAAAATGCCCCATGCCTGACATCCCCGACGATATACGGCTGATAGCGCAAGCGGCTCTCGTTTTCGTTATTCAACCAAATGGTTGACCAAAGGGACCCGCGGGCCTAGTCCATGAGCATGGCCCATGATCTTGATCTCATCTTTGCTGCACTCGGGGACCCGACCCGCCGCACCATCCTGTCGATGCTGCTGGAAGATGACATGGCCGTCACCGACGTAGCCGAGCCTTTTGACGTGTCGCTCGCGGCGATCTCGAAACACCTGACAATCCTGACCCGCGCCGGGCTGATCGCACAGGAAAAGCGGGGGCGTGTGAAATGGTGCAAGCTCGAACCCGACGCGATGCGCGCCGCCTCGATCTGGATGCAGGGCTTCGGGCAGTTTGAGGAAGTGGATCTCGACGGGCTTGAACGTTTTCTGGCCGCCGAAATGGCGGGGCTGGAATTTCCCCCCAGCCCCGAAAGCTGAGCGCGCTCAGCGCCCGACTTTTGCGCCGAACTTCAGCGCACCACGAAAACGGAAATCTTCGAATGGCTGGCCAGATAGCCCGCATTAGAGTTGAACAGGTATTCTGCAAACCCCGGAATATGGCTGGCCATCACCACTAGGTCGGCGCCCACTTTTTGGCTGGCATCCATCAGGACGCGGTTCAGGTCGATGGTCAGGTCATGCGCAGCAATCGCATGCGCGCTCACCTCCCGGCCCATCTCTTTGCTCAGATACGTCGCATAGGCGGTCAGCTTATCTTTGTATTCATCGGGGGTATGCGCCACCGCGCTGGGGCTTTCCGTGGTCACGCCGACGATATGCAGCGCGCTGTCATAGCATTCCGCCAGCTTTGCCGCCGTGTCGAGCGCCTTGGAAAGGCGATCTTTGTGCGCAAGATCGACCGGAACAAGAATTGTCTTGAACATGTCTCCTCCTCTCATGGTTCAATGTCTTCTCCTACAACCCTAACACGACGAGCGGGGAATGCACCATGCGCCGGATCAAATCGCCCGGAGAGGTTTCGCACTAAGCCTCGTGTTTCAAAAGCAAATACAGCGCGACAATCGTCAGCGCGATGCCCACGAAGACCAAGGCCGAGGGCACGCCATGGCCCAGCGCAAACTCCCAGACGATGACCCAGGAGGGCACCAGATAGGTGTAGGCCATGACCTTGGCGGCGGCGAGCCGCACCGAGGCAAAGGCCAGCAGCGAGGCAGTGATCGTCGTGGCGACCACGGCAAGATAGGCCAGTGTGATCCAGACGATCGGCTTCAGCGCGGTCCAGTCCGTCGCCAGAATATCGCGCCAGCCAAAGATCAGCGCGACGATGGCCGCCGACAGCAGAATGAAGAAGGTAAAGACAAAGGTCCGCTCACCACGGCTCAACCGCGGCACCAAGGGTGTGTAGAGCGCATGCGCCACGACACCGATGAAATAGATCGCTTCGCCGCGCCCGACATGGAACGCCAGCAAGGCCTGCAGATCCGCGCGGAAAATAACCCAAAGCGCGCCGACAGCCCCGACAACCAGCGCCAGAGCGATCCGCCGCGTCGTGATCTGGCGCATGATGAGATAGCCGAATCCCGCCGCCAGAATGGGCGTCAGCGTAAAGACCGCCGAGGCCGACACCGGCTCTGCCGTTTTCAGCCCGTAGAACATCATCACGAAATAAAGCGCGTAAATGCCGCCAAGGATCGCATAGCGCCAGGGCTGACGCATCGCCACCTTCGGGATGCCACCTGTGAGCAGCGCCAGTATCGCCACCATAATCGCAGCAGAGGCGAACCGCACGGCATTGATTGCCAAGGGCGAGATTTCATTTGCGGCCATGGATCCCAGAGAAAAAGACCCGGCAACAAGACAGGAAAACGTCAGCATCGCGAGATGCCCATTGCGCCGATCAACAGCACTTGCGGAATGTGGCACGAAACTGCTCCGTCAGAAAATCATCCGCCCTTTAGCCGACGGGCACAGGCCCGTCCATTGCGCGCATGCGCACATGGGCCTTTCCGGACCGGCGCCGCTCAGAGCCGCCTCAGGGCCATTCTTTTGCGCGGGCTTTCAGGAAGGTCAGGAAGGCCTGCACTTTGGGGGTCCGATGCAGGTCAACGTGGGTGACAAGCCAGTTCTGGCTGTCCAACTCTGCGGTCGGCGGCATCAGTTCAACAAGTTCGGGCACGCGTTGCGCCATCCAGATGGGCAAAAACCCGGCCCCGGCCCCGGCCATGATGGCTTCGGCCATGGATTCGCCTTCGGTGGTGCGGAACACGATCCGGTCAGAAGGCACGTTCTCCGCAAACCAGACCATAAACGGCGCCCGGGAATCGCGGTTGTCCAACGCCACGAACCGCAATTCGGCGCTGTAGTTTTCCGGCTCGGGGTGCCCGAATTTGTCCAGATAGCTTTGATGAGCGTATAACCCGTAGGCCTGCCGGTAAAACGGCTGCACCACATTGTCGGGCTCCTGCGGCGGTTGACCCGCACGGATCGCGACATGGGCCTCGCCATATTCCAGACGGAACACGCGTTCGCCAGTCAGATAGCGCACCGTGACATTGGGGTGCTCGCGCTGGAAATCTGTAAGCACCGGCGCCAGCAGCAGGGACATGCCCGGCAGGGAGGTCACCACCAGTTCACCGGCCACCTCTTCGCCGCGCCCCTTGATCCGTGACACGAGTTGGGAAAACTGGTCATCCGTCGTCTGGGCCACTTTCAGCAGGTCGATCCCGGCCTCGGTCGGCGTGTAGCCGCGCGCATGTCGCTGGAACAGCTTCACGCCCAGACGCCCCTCAAGCGCGTCGATGTGCCGGATCACAGTCGCATGGTGAACCCCCAGCGCCTGCGCAGCACCCGAGACCGTGCCCATTTTGGCGACCTGAAACGCGGTGCGAAATTCATCCCAGTTTTCAACAGACATCGTCCGGGGCCTCATGTGCAGTAAAGAACATATACACAAATCATTCAGTCAATTTGTTCAAAACTGCAAGAAAGAAAGCGCGCTTTTACCCTTCCCGGCGCAAAGATGCCCATCCGCGCGCCGCTTCGGGCAGCTCTTGCGCCCATTCCTTGCGCAATGCTTCCCGCTCGACCTCCAAAAGCGCTTCAAGCGTTGCAATCCTCTCGGTGCCCTGGCGCATATGGTCCTGAAACCTGTGCGAATGCAAAATTGTCGGACGTGCGTCCAGCGGCTCCCAGGCATCCATCACCGTCACCCGGCGCAGATTGAATTCCGGCGGCAGGACGTAAAATCGCAGATCGCTTTCCCACAGCAGGTCTTTCAAAATGATCTGATCCCGTTCAATCTGTTCATCTGCAAAAAAGCGCTCCGCCCATTCAGCCAGAAAGGCCCACATGGCCTCGGACCGTCGATAAAGAAACACGCCCGAATTGTGCTGCGGAAATGCGTAGGGGGTCACATGATCCCGTCCCTGCCGGATCAAAGACCAGTCGCGGCGCACATCATGGGCCAGCGCACATTCGAACCGGTCGAGAATGTCGAACAGATCCCCCAAAGGAGCCACGAATAGCGTATCGCAATCGACATAAAGCGTACGGTGAAAGCGGCTTTCGGGCATGGCGCGCAGCTTTTCACGCGCATGCATGTCGTAACAGGCGGTGACCCGGTCAAACAGGCCCGCAGGCAGGTTCTCGGGCAGATCCGTGACAAGGTCGATGGTGATCTGCGGATCGTGGCGGCGCAGCGAACGCGCCGACTGGATCGCCAGATCGACATAATCGGCCCCTCCAGCCACATAGAGCACCCCCTGCTCCAGCAGCGCATCTGCCCGCATGTCATGATATGCGTCCTGCATTCTGTCTCCCCCGGCGCGTCGGCGCTGTCTGTGAGTGCAACTCTAGGCCCTTTGCCCGGAATATCTAGCGCCCTATCCCGGAGGCGTCGACCGGTGCGGGCCACTTGACTCTCTATACGTGCCCGCGTAAAGACCGGTTCAAATTTCCCGGAAGTACATGCCTTCCGGTCCTCAGGCCCGATGCCAGGATCGCCCCCCGTCAGCGTTATACGCCCACGGGGGCCAAGTTGCATTGGGATTTAAACTTCGCCGCGCCGCCCCCATATGGCGCATATCGTCAACGGCCCCTGATCCCGTACCGGATCGAACACAGGAGAACGGCCCATGTTTGAAAATCTGTCCGAACGCCTCTCTGGCGTCTTCGACAAGCTCACCAAACAAGGTGCCCTGTCCGAAGACGACGTCAAAACCGCGCTGCGCGAAGTCCGCGTTGCCCTGCTGGAAGCCGACGTTTCGCTGCCTGTCGCGCGCGATTTCGTCAAAGCCGTCTCTGAAAAGGCCACCGGTCAGGCCGTGACCAAATCGGTCACGCCGGGTCAGCAGGTCGTCAAGATCGTGCATGACGAACTGGTGCATGTGCTGGCTGGCGACGAAGGCGAGATTGGCACACTCAAGGTCGACAACGCCCCGGCTCCGATCCTGATGGTCGGTCTGCAGGGGGGCGGCAAAACCACGACCACGGCGAAGCTCGCCAAACGTCTGAAGGAAAAACAGGGCAAACGCGTGCTCATGGCCTCGCTCGACGTCTACCGTCCCGCAGCTATGGACCAGCTCAAGGTGCTGGGCGATCAGATCGGCGTCGACACCCTGCCGATCGTTCAAGGCCAAAAGCCCGCCGACATCGCCAAACGCGCCAAGCAACAGGCCACCATGGGCGGCTATGACGTCTATATGCTCGACACCGCAGGTCGGCTGTCCATTGATGACGCGCTGATGAGCGAGGTGGAAGAGGTCAAGGCAATCACCACCCCGCGCGAAACGCTGCTGGTGGTCGACGGTCTGACCGGTCAGGACGCCGTACACACGGCTGAGAATTTTGACAGCCGCATCGGCATCTCCGGCGTCGTTCTGACCCGGATGGATGGCGATGGTCGTGGCGGTGCGGCCCTGTCGATGCGTGCCGTCACCGGCAAGCCAATCAAATTCGTCGGTCTCGGCGAAAAGATGGATGCGCTGGAAGAGTTCCACCCCGACCGGATCGCTGGCCGGATTCTGGGCATGGGCGACATCGTCGCGCTGGTCGAGAAGGCTCAGGAAACCATCGAGGCCGAACAGGCCCAGCGCATGGTCAAGCGTTTCTCCAAAGGTCAGTTCAACATGAACGACCTGAAGATGCAGCTTGAACAAATGCAAAAAATGGGCGGCATGGAAGGCATCATGGGCATGATGCCGGGCATGGGCAAAATGGCCAAACAGGTGCAGCAGTCCGGCTTTGATGACAGCATCATCAAACGCCAGATCGCGCTCGTGAATTCCATGACCAAAAAGGAACGCGCCAACCCGGCCCTGCTGCAGGCCTCGCGCAAGAAACGGATCGCCAAAGGCGCCGGTCTTGAGGTCTCTGAGCTGAACAAACTTCTGAAAATGCACCGTCAGATGGCGGACATGATGAAGAAGATGGGCAAAATGGGCAAAGGCGGCATGCTGAAACAGGCGGTCAAAGGCATGTTCGGCAAGGGCGGCCCCGAGGGTCTGGACGATATGGATCCCGCGAAAATGGCCGAAGCCACCAAGGCGCTGCAGGGCGCCATGCCCAAAGGCATGCCCGGCATGGGCGGCGGCATGGGTCTGCCCGGCAATCTCTCGGGCCTCGGGAAGAAGAAATAAGCCAGATGCGCCTCATTCCCACCATAGAAACCCAGCGCCTGCGGTTGCGCGGTCATGTCGAAAGCGACTTCGGTCCTTTCGCCGACATGTTCGCCTCCGAACGGTCGCGCTACATGCATGGGCCGCTCACCCGGCGTCAGGCATGGTTTGCCTTTTGCAGCGATGTCGCGCAATGGCAACTGATGGGTCATGGGGCGTGGGGCGTGGAACGTCTGGAAGACGGGACCTTTGTCGGTCAGGTCGCGCTCGGCAAACCGCCGCATTTCCCAGAGCTGGAACTGGGCTGGTTCGTTGTCGAAGGGTTTGAGGGCCAGGGCTATGCGCTGGAGGCTGCGACTGCAGCGCGTGACTATGCCTATGTCGAAATGGGGCGTGACACGCTTGTGTCCTATATCGATCCGCAAAACGACCGGTCGATCGCACTGGCCGAACGGATGGGCGCGACACGCGACGACAGCGCCGAACGCCCGGATGGCGAAAGCCTTGATGAGTGCCTTGTCTATCGCCACCCCACCCCCGAAGCGCTGCAGGACGGCGGCATGGAGGCCTACGCATGAACGAGACCCAAAAACGCGCCGCCGAAATCCTCAAGGAGCATCGCGAAAGCATCGACCGGCTGGATGCGATCCTCGTCTACACTCTGGGCGAACGCTTTAAGCACACCCAGGCTGTTGGCAAACTCAAGGCCGCAAACGCTCTTCCGCCGTCGGACCCGGCGCGTGAAGAAAAACAGATTGCCCGGCTCGAAGATCTCGCACGGCGTGCGGATCTCGATCCGGAATTCGCAAAAGCCTTCCTGAAATTTATCATTCAGGAAGTCATCCACCACCACGAAAAACACCAAGAATGATCGGCTCCCAGAGCCTTCAAGTAGCTAACTCCAGGAGAAACACACCATGGCTATGAAAATTCGTCTCGCCCGCGGCGGTTCCAAAAAACGCCCCTTCTACCGCATCGTTGCCGCCGACTCGCGCATGCCGCGCGACGGTCGCTTCATCGAGAAGCTGGGTACCTACAACCCGCTGCTGCCGAAAGACAGTGAAGAGCGCGTGAAAATGGACATCGACGCCATCAAAGCATGGCTCGACAAAGGCGCACAGCCGACCGACCGCGTGTCCCGCATGCTCGAAGCCGCCGGCGTCCTTGAGAAAAAAGAGCGCAACAACCCGAAAAAAGCCGTTCCGGGCAAGAAAGCTCAGGACCGCGCTGAAGAGAAAGCCGAAAAAGCAGCAGCCGCTGCCGCCGCTGCGGAAGAGGCTGCCAACGCTCCGGCTGAAGAAGAAGCTGCCGCGGAAGAATAAGACAGGCACGGTCCCGCACCTGCGGGACCTCCTGCACGCATTGCCCTGAAAGACGGGCCTTGCCACTGAGGCGCCGGGTTTGCATCTGCAGGTCCGGCGCTTTCTGATTGCTGGCCTGCCAGACCAGACCGCAACACTGGCGACCGGGCGGACACACCACCCCAAGACTACGATTTCAAAGGATCACGCCGATGCACCATATTCCGGGGCAGTTTTCGACCTCTTTCCGCAAGGATTTGGAGCTTCTCATGCGCTGGCGCCGTGACGTGCGCCGTTTTCGCACAGATCCCATCGACCCCAACACCCTGACCCGCTGCCTGCAAAGCTTTGAGATGGCGCCTTCTGTCGGTCTGTCCCAGCCCTGGCGGCTGGTTAGTGTCGCCAGCGACGACGCCCGCGCGGTCGCTCTGGCGAATTTCGAAGCCGCCAATGCCAGAGCGCTGGAGGGGTACGAGGGCGATGTGGCCCGGACCTATGCGACGCTCAAACTGACCGGCATGCGCGAAGCCCCTGTCCAGCTTGCCGTTTTCTGCGACGACGCCACCACCAAGGGCAAGGGCCTTGGTGCGCAGACCATGCCGGAAATGCGCCGCTATTCGGTGGTCTCGGCGATCATGCAATTCTGGCTGAGCCTGCGTGCCGAGGGCATCGGGCTGGGCTGGGTGTCGATCCTCGACCCGCAAGCCCTGTGCGAAAAGCTTGAAACACCTGACAGTTGGTCACTGGTGGCTTATCTCTGCATCGGCTATCCCGAAGAAAACACGCAGGATCCCGAACTTGAACGTCTGGGCTGGGAGACACGTCAACCTTGCCCCGCGCTCATCGAACGGTAATCTCTACGCAGACAGCCGGAGGACAATATGAGTGAAACCAGGATCATCGTCGGCGCCATCGCAGGGGCCTTTGGTGTGCACGGAGAGGTGCGCCTCAAAAGCTTTTGCGCGGACCCCGAGGCCATCGGCGACTACAGCCCGCTGACCAGCGAAGACGGCGCCCGCACGTTCGAACTGACCCTGACCCGCGCGATCAAGAACGGCTTTACCGCACGTATCGACGGAGTGGACACCAAGGAAGAGGCCGATGCGCTCAAGGGTGTGACTCTGTTTGCGGACCGCGATCAGTTGCCGTCCCTGCCCGATGATGAATTTTATCACGCCGACCTGATCGGGCTGAGCGTGCTCGACACCGGCGGCACAGTGCTGGGCACGGTGCGCAATGTCCTGAACCACGGCGCTGGCGATCTGCTGGAAGTCACCGGGCCGGGGATCAATGTGCCGGTGCTTCTGCCCTTCACGCTCTCCAATGTGCCGACGGTCGATCTGGCCAGTGGCCGCATCATCGCCGATCCGCCGGAGGGGCTGTTTGCGTGACACGCCGTATCGTCATCCACGCCGGATTTCACAAAACCGGCACAACGACGCTGCAGCGCACGCTCGCCCTGAACGCCGCGACATTCATGCCCCATGCCGAAGTCTATCTGCAAAACGGGCTGACGCTGGCGGCGCTGCAGGATGCTGTCCTCACCTTTTCCGGCAACCGCTGCAAGGAAACGAAACGGATTATCACCGGCTGCGCCCATGATCTGTTCAGCAGTTTCGATCTCAACGACCCGCGCCCGATCCTGATCAGCAGCGAAAGCCTGTCAGGGCATTTCCCCGGTAGCGCGGGCGTCGGCAAATACGGCTCCGCCCCGGTTGCGATCGAACTGATCCGTGACGCATGGCGCGACGTCACCGGCAGCGCCGATGGCTTTGAGGTCTATTATTCCACCCGGCGCAACGGCTGGCTGGCCTCCTGCCACTGGCAACGGCTGAGCAGCGGACGCGCTCGGGTTGATCTGGATTTCTACAGTCAGAAATATGCACAGGCCGCCGATCACACGGCCATCCTCGACGAAATCCGCCTGCGGCTTGGCGCGGCAGCGGTGCACAGTTGCGCGCTGGAGGATATGGACCATCCCGTCGAACCGGTTCTGAAAATCCTTGGCCTCACCGCCCTGCGCCCAGATTTGCGCCTGCCCCGAAACGCCAATGTATCGCCGCCGATGGGGGTGCGCGAAAAGCTTCTGGAGCTGAACCGTTCGGAGTTGCGCGGGCAGGATTACGAACGTGCAAAACTGGCCCTGTTTCGGGGCCGGGACTGAACATATTCCCCTGCCCCGAAAGTCAGGTTATAGAACCGCCATGACAGACAGCCCCGCGACCCCCTCGCCATCCGCCGCCAACGAATCCCAAAACAAATCCCATGGCCGCCTGGCCGTGCGCCCGACCCTGCGACCGCGCGAACTGATGACCAACACCCCTGATCTGGCCGGGGTCTGGAAGGCCAAGGTCATCACCCTGTTTCCCGAGGCCTTCCCCGGCGTTCTGGGCGAAAGCCTGACCGGCAAGGCGCTGCAGGATGGGCTCTGGCAGATGGAAAAAATTCACCTGCGTGAATTCGGCATCGGCAAGCACAAGAATGTCGATGACACGCCCGCCGGTGGCGGCGCGGGCATGGTGATCCGACCTGACGTCATGGGCGAGGCCATCGATTTCGCGATGAACGGCACTCCGCCCGACCGCGCCGACTGGCCGCTGATCTATCTCAGCCCGCGCGGGAAACGCTTTGATCAGGTCACCGCGAAACGCTGGTCACGTGCCCGCGGCATCACCATGATCTGCGGCCGGTTTGAAGGCGTCGACGACCGCGTACTCTATCATTACGGCATCGAGGAGGTGTCGCTGGGCGACTTCGTCCTGACCGGCGGAGAAATCGCGGCGCAGGCGATGATCGACGCCACCGTACGCCTGTTACCCGGGGTTCTCGGCAATGCAGAAAGCGTCGAGGAAGAAAGCCACTCCAACGGGCTTCTGGAACACCCTCAGTTCACCCGCCCTGCCGAATGGCGCGACCTGCCGATTCCTGAGGTTCTGATGTCGGGCCACCACGGCAAGATCGCCGAATGGCGCCAGAAGATGGCCGAGAAAATCACACGCGACCGCCGTCCCGACATGTGGGAGGCCTATAAGGCCGCTCAGTCGGGCCAAACGGACGACTGAGCGCGCGGTCACCCGGGAAGCCCGTCAATCCCAACGACCGCCGCCAGATCGCGGTCCCAGTCTGCGCGGCTGGACAGACAGATATGGGCCGTGGGCCGAAGATCGATCGGGCTTTCAAGCGACCCTGCGGGCACGACCAGAAGGGCCCCACCGTCAACCCCAACATCGGAATGGGAAAAAGGCAGAGCGGACCCGCAGGTCTTGCAAAAGCTCTTCACATGACGCGATCCGGGCAAGTGAAATGTCCGAACGTGATCTTTACCCGAGAGCCAGAACAGCTGTGCCACCGATGAAAACAGATTGGCCGAATGGGCCGATCCGCTGTCCTTTCGACAGCGTGCGCAATGACACAGGAAGAAGCTTTCGAAATCGCCGGAAATGCGGAATTTCACTGCTCCGCAAAGACATTGACCGGTTGCATTCTGGTTCATTCTGGATCCTCCCGATTGCCCGACATGGTCGCGCCAGCCGAGTATGAGCGCGCTCCCCCCAAGCCTATAGCCGTTGGAGCCTTCCTCACCAAGGCAGATTGCGCCTCTTGCAGGGCTTCGGGCTTGCCAGACAGGGGACAAACGCCTATAGAGCAGCGGTCTGCTGAACGGGAATCGTTTCGCGGACCGTTTTGTATTTGTCCGGTCGTTTCTTCAGCGACCACGACGGATAAGCACGGACGACCAAGTAAACACGCTTGAACCCTCCCGCGGGCATCACCTGATGGACCCGATCGAAGACGCGGAGCTCTGAGGCGGATGAAACCTTCGTGGACAACAACCACGAGCAAATTGGAGAATAGCGATGGATCTTATCGCCCAACTCGAAGCTGAGCAGATCGAAGCGCTCGGCAAAAGCATCCCGGACTTCAAAGCCGGTGACACCGTTCGCGTCGGTTACAAAGTGACCGAAGGCACGCGCACCCGTGTGCAGAACTACGAAGGTGTCTGCATCTCCCGCAAAAACGGCAAGGGCATCGCTGGCTCTTTCACCGTGCGCAAGATTTCCTTCGGTGAAGGCGTGGAACGTGTGTTCCCGCTCTATTCCACCAACATCGATTCCATCGAGGTCGTTCGTCGTGGCCGCGTCCGTCGCGCCAAACTGTACTACCTCCGTTCGCGCCGCGGCAAATCTGCCCGCATCGCGGAAGTTTCCAACTACAAGCCGCTCGAAGCGTAAGGACCTGACCGATGAAAAAAGATACGCATCCCGACTACCACTTCATCGACGTCAAAATGACCGACGGCACCATCGTTCAGATGCGCTCCACCTGGGGCGCCGAAGGCGAAACGCTGTCCCTCGACATCGACCCGACCGTGCACCCGGCATGGACCGGCGGCAACTCCCGCCTGATGGACGCCGGTGGCCGTGTGTCCAAGTTCAAAAACAAATACGCGGGTCTCGGCTTCTGAGCCTGGCAGACCTTTCGGTATTGGAAAGACCCGCCATCTCTGGCGGGTCTTTTTCGTTTCAGTGCCTATCAATGTCTGTTTTCGGGACGTGTTGGAGGGCCACTCGCCTGCGTGCGCTCCGCCCCCCCCATCATCATGCCTTAGGCTTATTGTTCCGAGGCCACGGCCTGCCCGAGAAGCGGCGTGATGATGCGCACCGCGGCACGGCGGTTGGCCCGTTCGGCATCGACAGTCGGCACCTTGAGATAGCGTTCGCCATAGCCCTGCACGACCATGTTTTCAGGCGGCACGTCGAAATATTCGCTCAGCGCCAGCGCCAGGCTTTCGGCACGACGGTCTGACAGGGCGAGGTTCATGCTGGCCTTACCTACGGCATCCGTGTGGCCTTCGACCAGAAACACCTCACGCGGGTTTTCGGTAATCGCCTGTTTCATCGCCCGGCCCAGTGCCGCCAGTTCTTCGGCCTCTGACGGCGAGATCGCCGCAGAACCCGATGCAAAGTTCACGCTGGTCAGCTCTATCTCCGGCGCCAGTTCACGCACGGCCCGGATCGACCGGATCTGATTCAGCGAAAAACGACGGTTCAGCGCCTTCGATTGCGCCTGACTTGCCGCCAGCGCAGCCCGCAGAGCGTCTTCGTCTTCCGCATATTCCACACGCTCTTTCGGCGCCTCCGGCAAAGCCGTCACATCCACTGAGTCGACCTGCTGGGTGTCATCGAACAGCACCACCCGTTCGCCGTTGGCGAACACACGGTCCCGACGCAGCACGCGCCCGTCCGCGGCACGGATGGTCACCACCTGCGTGCCATCAGCCCGTGACAGCGTGGTGCGGGTCGAGCCGTCAGGGAAGGTCTCGGTCGTCACATCCGACCCCGGCTGGCGCAACAGGGCATCGTCATTTTTAAGGACGCGCAACTGCCCGTCGCGTTCCACAACAACCCGGTCGCCGGTGTTTTCGACAACCTGATCGTTGTCGCTTAGCACCTGACCGACAACGGCGGCACCAACGGCCCCGATCAGGAATTTCTCCAGATTGGAGAGACCATCGTCTTCGTCGGCGCTTTCCGTCTCGGCGCGGGCGAATTCTTCGTCCGAAGCGCGAGAGTTCTCTTCGGTCACGGTTTCGGTCTGCACCTCGACATCCGCTGCCGGTTCACCCTCAGTTCCGTCCTCAGAGACAGCGGCGGCAGCGGCGGCCGCAGGCACTTCTTCTGCGGCCTGAGCCTCAGCCTCGGCTTCCGCCTGAGCCTGCTCTTGCAGATCTTCCTCGGTCATTTCGACCGCAACGGCCTCGCCGGCGGCTTCGGGATTTTCCTCAGCGACTTCTGTCACCTGCTCCGCTTCGGGCGTTGCTTCAGCCTCAGGGGCCTGCGCCTCTTCCGCCTGCATTTCTTCCTGCGCCTCTTCATAGGCTTCGGCTTCGGCCTCAATCTCTGCGGGACGCGGCTCGGGGGCCTCTTCGCTCACCTGCTCTGCCGTCGGCGCCTCTGCAGCCTCTTCCTCCGGCATCGGGTCGCGCACATCTGCCTCTTCGGCCACAGGTTCCTCGGCGGGGGCCTCGACGACAGGCTCCTCAGTGACCGCTTCCGCGTCCATTTCCTCTTCTGCGGGGGCGATCTCAGCCTCTTCGACCGGCAAGACCTCCTCCCGGCGCGAGGCTCAGCTTCGGGCGCGACCTCAGGCTCTACAGCCATGTCTTCCGCGAGGTCTTCGGCCAGGATCTCTTCCTCAATCACCTCTTCATGTTCAATATCTGCGGCCGCCTCGGCCCCGGGTGTCGGCGCGGGATCTTCTGCACTCAAAAGAGCCTGCGCCTCTTCGAGAGACATTTCGGTGCCATCTTCGAACAAAACCATGCCCTCTTCAGTCAAACAGGGCGGCTCGGCCTCTGCACACCCTTCGACGCCGAGCGTCTCGACCAAGGCCGCTTCCGCTTCCGTCTCAGCGGTCAGATCCTGCGCTGTCAGCGGGACAGCCATCCCAAGGCTTGCCAGGCCGAAACCGGTGGCCGCCGTTCCCAAGATAAAGCGTTTCATAAATGTCCTTCCTCATGACTACACCGCCCGACACCGGGCAGCAGGGATTGTAGCACAAACGCTGTTCCCCCGGAAAAAGTTGCACCGGCAGGACCGCAACACCTCAGCAACAACTCAAACGGGAACGTCACGCACGCGGGAAAGACACTTGCATGGGACGACCAAAGGGCGGCATACCGATACCAAAATTTGGACAGCACGCAGACAGAAAGCGTGTGGAAAAGACGGGATACGGGACGTGGCGCATATTATTATCGTCGGAAATGAAAAGGGCGGGGCCGGGAAATCGACCATGTCCATGCATGTGGCAACCGCCCTTGCGCGCATGGGCCACCGGGTCGGCGCGCTGGATCTTGATTTGCGGCAAAAGACATTTGCGCGCTATCTGGAAAACCGGCTGTCATTTTGCCTGCGCGAAGGGCTGGATCTGCCGACGCCCGAGTATCGCGACCTGCCGCAGATCGAGGCAACCGATCTGGCCGAAGGGGAAAACATCTATGATCGTCGCCTGTCGATGGCGGTCAGCGGGCTGGAAGACAGCTGCGACTTTATCCTGATCGACTGCCCCGGGTCGCACACACGGCTGTCGCAGGTCGCCCATACACTGGCCGACACGCTGGTCACCCCCATGAATGACAGTTTCATCGACTTCGATCTGCTCGCCCGTGTCGATCCCGACACCAACAAGATCCTTGGCCCCTCAGTCTATTCCGAAATGGTCTGGAATGCACGTCAGCTGCGGGCACAGGCCGGGCTGAAACCGATAGACTGGGTGGTTTTGCGCAACCGTCTTGGCGCGCAGGCCATGCACAACAAGAAAAAGATCGGCGACGCGATGCAGGAACTGTCCAAGCGCATCGGCTTCCGCGTGGCCCCCGGTTTCTCAGAACGAGTGATTTTCCGTGAACTCTTCCCACGCGGGCTGACGCTTTTGGATCTCAAAGACATCGGCGTCAAATCTGCAATGAACATTTCCAACGTCGCCGCCCGTCAGGAAGTGCGCGACCTGATGAAAGAACTGAACCTGCCAGGTGTCGAGGTCACGATATGAGTGCCCGCAACCCTTCATCTCAGTCGAGCGCTACCACACCGGCGACCTTCCCGGGATCCAGCCCCTCTGCCGCCATGCGCAGCGCCAGATCAGCCTGATCCTGCGGCCCCGTCGTGGGCACCACGATGGTTTTCGGTTTCAGCTTTGCGGGCGTGGCCGTGTCATCTCCCCAACGGCGCGGGTCCAGCTTTGTGTACCAGGGCTGTACGCCCGCCGAATATCCAAGTTCCTGACCGGTAAGAGATGCCAGCGAGGCAGAGGCCCGCGTGCTGTCGAGCAGATGTGTTGCATCCCCCGTGCGCGCCGCCTGACGCAAACCGTCGGATTTCGTCAGGATGAATCCCAGCGCCAGCGCGCTGAAGAGCAGGGCTTGCAACACCATTCTGGCCATATCATGACCCTCCCGTTTCTTTTTCCCTCCGCTCCGGGTTCATCGTCTCGATACGCCTTTGGAAGGCATCTCCCTTGAGGTCGCGTTCGGCCACCATGTGACGCTCTCCCGGCACATGGTGCATGGGCAGTGTCGCAGGGCCGACCTGCACATCCGGGCGCAACCGTCCACCCTCCGAGGTCGCAAACAGCGCCACCACGGCGATTACAATCAAACCGACCCCCACCACCATCAGTACGATGTGATCGAGCACGTCTGCTTCAGAATACCACTGGGTCAGCGCATCTTGCACCCAGTTTGTGACTTCCATCTTGGCTCTCCTTAGCCTGAGATGTTTCAGTCATTCTGGGAAAAGGTGACAAAAATACGGCCAAATCGAGAAAATACCCGTTTAAGGCGATATGTTCACCACAAAACAGGGCGCTAACGGGCATTTCGCGTGTCCCACACCCGCTTTGCGGTCTGCATCGGCGCCGGGTCGCCCAGCGTGTCCAAAGCCAGCGCAGCGGTGGACAAAACGATGCTTAGCGCAAACTCATCGTTCAATTCTCCGGCCCAAAGCGCCCGAAGCCGGCTCAGATCGGTTTCCCCGTCGTTCAGCTTGCGGCTGCTATCTCTTTGCGCGGGAAAAAGCTCTTCCCAGGGGGCGCCATGACGCAGACCAAAGGCCTGAATGTCTTTCGACGGGTTGCGTTCGAATTCCCCGCCCCCACCTTTGATCACCGTCATCGCCTCAAGCTGCAGCAAGGCAGAGGCATCTGCCTGCAGTTCCCGATAAGGCGGATGAAACACCCCCTGCACCGAGGCTGAAGCCCCGCCCGGGTTCATCATCCGCGCCACGGTGTTCAGACAGGACCGCAATCCTAAATCCGCACGCAATTGCAAAAGCGACAGCAGTTTGGGACAGAAAATTTCCAAAGGCAGATAGGCAATTCTATCCTGTGCCAGCGTGGCGCCCGCCTGCGCAGGCCCCGTGCACACTGGGATACCGGCAAAAGGCAATCCCTCTCGAACCAGATGACCGCTTTCGCCCAGACCGTTCCAGCCGTGCATCAGCACCCGATGCCCGGCCTGAGCCACCAGACGGGCAGACAGCAGAAACCACGGCAGACCGCGCGTGCGTCCGGCCGCATAGGACGGCCAGTCCAGATCCGGCGTCGGCACTGCCTGCAGGCTGGCCCGCAGCGCCGCGGTGAACCCGGCGATTTCCTCAGGGGTTTCGCCCTTCATGCGCATTAGCATCAACATGGCACCAATGCTTTCAGGGGCGGCCTCATCGCGCAGCACCCGTGCCAGCGCCTCTTGCGCTTCGTCAAATGTCAGGGACCGGGACCGGCCCGGACCACGTCCGAGAATCCGGACGAATTCTGCAATGCTCATTCGGCTGTTTCTTGTCCTTAGGCGCGGGCCAGAAGGGCCGAGAGTTCCGGGCGGCAAGAGCCACAATTCGTGCCCGCCTGCAGCGCCTCACCGATGGCATCGACGCTCATCAACCCACGCGTTTCGATTGCCGCCAGAATAGTATTCACGCCGACATTGAAGCAAGAGCAGAGCACTGGTCCCGGGTCCGGCTGATCCTTGGGCGAGGTGCCCGACAGAACCCCAGGCGCCGCCTCACCGGGCAGGTTGACCAGATAGTCGCGCATCACCGCAACAGGCTCTCGCGACACGAACAGGGCCGCAACCAAGGCGCCTTCTTGGTGAAAGGCGATCCGCACCGTACCCCGTGCCGGATCGCGCATGATCTGCAGATCTGCCTGCGGGAGGCCGAACAGGTCTCGCGCGTCCGCCTCCCAATCTTCGGGCGACTGGCGTCCGGCCAGTTCCATCCGATATCCGCGGTAGGTCCGGGCCTGTGCCCAATAATCGGCCCGGGGACGCAACGGATGCTGCGAAATCGCAAACCCATACCAGGCGGCCTGAAACGTAGTGATCGCCGCCACAGCCGCTTTGCTTTCCGGCTGACCCGAAATCGGATCGGTGACCGCAGGCACCAAAGCATCGATACGCGCGCTCGGCGCGGTTTCACCGGTCCAGTGCATCGGCACAAAGATGTCACCCCGCGCCACCCGGTCCGAGATCGCCGCCCGCAGGATCGCATTGCCGGTGGGATTGCGCACTTCGACCAGCGTGGCCGGCCCGATGCCCCGCTCCCGTGCGTCCTCGGGATGGATTTCCACGAATGGCTCCGGCAAATGCGCCGACAGCCGCGGCGAGCGGGCCGTGCGCGTCATCGTGTGCCACTGGTCGCGCACCCGGCCAGTGTTCAGCCGGAAGGGATAGCGCTTTTCGGTTTTGGCTGCCAGCGGCTTCCAGGCCACGGGCAGCATTTGCCCTTTGCCATCCGCCGTGAAGAACTGGCCATCGGCAAAAAAGCGCCCCCCGGCCTTGCCGTCCCGTATGGGCCAGCGCGTTGGGGCCAGCTTGTCATAGTCGCTGGCGGAAATCGCGGAGAGGTCGGAAATATCGAAGTCCTTGCCGAAACCGCCCGCGATCCCCGACAGGGCGGCATATTCGCGAAACACCTCGGAGGGCGATTGAAAGTCGAACGCCCCGGCAAAGCCCATACGGCGCCCGACCCCGGCCAGATGCGCCCAGTCGGGACGCGCTTCCCCCGGCGGCGGCAGAACCGCGCGCTGGCGCGAAATCGTCCGATCGGAATTGGTCACCGTGCCGTCTTTTTCGGCCCATGCGGTGGCGGGCAGCAGGACATCGGCCAGACGCGCGGTATCTGTCGCGCCCGTGATATCGGACACCACGACAAAATCGCATCCGGCAATCGCATCCCGCACGCGATCCGCGTCGGGCATCGTGACCGCCGGATTGGTGTGCATGATCCATAGAGCACGAATTTTGCCTTCGCCCACGGCGCGAAACAGGTCCACCGCTTTCAGTCCGGCCCGGTCCGGCATCGCGGGCGCATTCCAGAAGCTCTGGACCGCATTGCGGTGATCCGCGTTTTCAATGTCCAGATGGCAGGCCAGCATATTGGCCAGCCCGCCCACTTCGCGCCCGCCCATGGCATTGGGCTGCCCGGTGACGGAGAACGGCCCCAACCCCGGACGGCCAATCCGCCCGGTGGCCAGATGACAATTGGTGATCGCATTGACCTTATCCGTGCCCGAGGACGACTGGTTCACCCCTTGGGAAAAAACCGTCACGACCTTTTCCGTGCCGCACCACAGGTCGTAGAAAGCCGCGCGCAGGTCCGGATCAAGGCCGGTGACGGAGAGATCTTCGCTCTTGGCCAAAGCCACCGCCGCCTCAAGACCATTCACATGCTGCGCAAAGTCATGATCAATCAGGCCCCGGCGCGCAATTTCCGCCAAAAGTCCGTTGAACAAGGCCACATCCGCCCCCGGCGCAATCGGCAGATGCAGATCCGCCAGATCGCAAGACGCCGTGCGGCGCGGATCGATGACCACCAGCTTTTGTTCGGGCCGTGCTTTGCGCGTCGCCAGAATGCGCTGATAGAGCACCGGATGGCACCATGCCAGATTGGACCCGGCGAGAACGATCACATCCGCCTCTTCCAGATCGTCATAGGTGCCCGGCACGGTGTCCGTGCCAAAGGCGCGTTTGTGCCCGGCCACGGTCGAGGCCATGCACAGCCGCGAATTGGTGTCGATATTGGCCGAACCGATAAAGCCTTTCATCAGCTTGTTGGCGACATAGTAGTCTTCGGTCAGAAGCTGCCCCGAGACATAAAATGCCACACTGTCCGGGCCATGATCGCGGATGGCCGAACGGAACCTGTCCGCGACCAGATCCAGCGCCTCTTCCCAGCCCGCCTCGTGCCCGGAAATCTTTGGCGACAGGAGGCGACCTTCCAGCGACACGGTTTCGCCCAGCGCCGAACCTTTCGAACACAAACGTCCGAAATTGGCCGGATGATCGGGATCGCCACGCACCGCCAGCCCGCCAGCCCCATCCGGGCGCAACAGCACGCCACAGCCCACACCGCAATAGGGGCAGGTGGAGCGCATCTGTGGATTGGTCGAATCTGTCTTCATGCCACGGCCTCCATCGGCGGACAGGGGTGGCGATCTTGCCCGATTGGCGACCTCGCCCCCGCAACCGATGGCTCGGGCTGATAGCCCGGACCGAAAATCAACGTATCGCGCAGAGCGCTCACATCCGCACCCTCCCTGATCAGGGTGTAGAACCAGCCACCATCCTGCGTATCGCCATAGAGCACCGCGCCAATCAGACGGTTGCCCTCCAGCACCAGCCGCCGATATGTCTGTGCTTTGCAATCCAGATAGGTGATGCATTCGCGGCTGACCCCGTCGTGAAAATCGCCTGCCGAAAACAGATCGCAGCCGGTCACTTTCAACTTGGTCGACAGCTCTTTATGCACATAGGCATCGGGTTGCCCCTGCAAACTGCGCGCCAGCACCCGGGCCTGATCGAACAATGGCGCGACCAGCCCGAACAGCCGTCCATCATGTTCCACGCATTCGCCCAGCGCATAGATCGACCCATCAGAGGTCTGCATCTGGTCGGACACCACCACACCCTGCCCCACGTCAAGTCCCGCCGCAACGGCAAGGTCCGTGTTCGGGCGGATGCCCACGGCCATCACGATCAGATCCGCCGTCAGTTCACGCCCGTCCTCCAGACGTAGCGCCCGCGCCTGCCCGTTCGCATCAGCCAGAATCTCCTGCGACTGAGCCCCACAGAGGATCTCGATCCCCCGCGTTTCCAGTTCATTTTGCAGAAGCCGCGCCGCCGCGCGATCGAGCTGGCGATCCATCAGATAGGCGTTCTTATGAACGACGGTGACCCGGATGCCACGCGCAGCCATGCCCGCAGCGGCCTCAAGCCCAAGCAAGCCGCCGCCAATCACCACGGCCCGCGCGTTCCGGCGTTGGGCCAGCCCGATCATTTGCGCCGTATCTTCCAGATCGCGATAGGCAATCACGCCGGGCAGATCATGGCCCGGCAGCGGGACGACAAATGGCAACGCCCCCGTCGCCAGCACAAGCCGGTCATAGGGCACCTCCCCCACCGAAGACCGGACGACCTTGCGGCGGCGATCGATGGCCTGCACCTGTGTGCCAAAATGGCAGCGCACCCCATGGCGCGCATACCAGGCCGCATCATGCGTGACGATATCTTGATAGGCCATATCGCCGGCCAGAACAGGCGACAGCATCAGACGGTTGTAGGTCCCTCGCGGCTCCGCATTGAACAAAGTGACGTCAAAGGCGTCCGGCACCTCTTCGGCCAGATGGTCCAAAAGCCGCCCCGCAGCCATCCCCGCTCCGATCACGACCAGCCGCTCTTTCACCGCACACGCTCCTGTCCGGAGGCGGCGCGAAGCATGGTCTTGGCCCACATGCTGTAGGCTTCCGACCAAGCTTCGCGTTCCTCTGGCGTGAGAGGGGCACCAAGGCAGGTCTCGATCGCAGAGATCAAAGACGTGCCAAAATCCTGATAATGAGCCGCTGAAACATCATAGTCGGCATGGATCTGCGCCAGTTCGCTCAGACGCGGCAGCAAGGAGTCGAGATCCTTCAGCCCGTGCACCAACACGGCCAGCGTGGACATCACCTTGATCCCCTGCAGCGTCAGATCCTTGGGAAACAGCGCCCGCTGGTCGGGATGCATCGCAAAGTAGTTTTCATAGGCCAGGATGACCAAACGGTCCGAATGCGGCCGCAGCCGTCCAAAACTGTCCTGCACCAGAGCTATACGCTGACGATCCATGTTCCTACTCCCTGTTCACTCCGCCGCCACAGGCCGGGGGCTTGCTTTTGCCGATTTGGGCTTGGAACCGTGTTCGTATTCCTCAAGAAAGCCCAAAACGTCTTCGCGGTAGCGGTAATAATCCGGATGCTCCAAAAGCGCCTTGCGTGACCGGGGGCGCGGCAGGTCGACCCTGGTGATCTTGCCGATGGTGGCTTGCGGTCCGTTGGTCATCATCACCACGCGATCCGCCAGCAAGATAGCTTCGTCCACATCATGCGTGACACAGATCGCCGTTACTTTGGTCCGTTCCCAGACCTCCATCAGCACTTCCTGCAATTCCCAGCGCGTCAGGCTGTCGAGCATGCCAAAGGGTTCGTCCAGCAACAGCAGTTTCGGCGACAGCGCAAAGGCCCGGGCGATCCCGACGCGTTGGCGCATGCCGTTGGACATCGAAGAGGCCGGTTTGTCCATTGCATCGGCAAGACCCACCCGCTCAAGGTAATATTCCACAACATCCTGACGCTCTGCCTGTGACGCCGTCGGATAGACGCGGTCGACACCGATTGACACGTTTTCTTTTGCGGTCAGCCAGGGAAACAGGTTCGGAGACTGGAAAACGACCGCACGTTCCGGATCGGCGCCGCGCACCTGAAACCCGTCCAGCTTGATCGCCCCTCTGGAAATGCCGTTCAGCCCCGCCGCCATGGTCAGCACAGTGGATTTGCCACAGCCCGAATGGCCGATCAGCGAAATGAATTCGCCCCGGTTCAGTTGCAGATTGAAATCTTCCACCACGGTCAAAGGGCCCTTGGGCGTCGGGTAGATCTTGTGCAGCCCCTCGAAACTGAGGAACTTGTTGTCGATCAGCCCTTCCTGCGCCTTGTTGATCGCGCTGGGCACACCCGGGGCGGCGGCATGGCCGTGGATCGGCATGACATTGGGCAGGACCTTATGCCCTTCGGTCTTGGCTGTGATGCCGACATCCATCAGATAGGTCGTCACCTCAGCGCGCAGCCGCTTGAATGTTTCATCATGGTTCATCGCTCCACGGTCGCGCGGACGCGGAATTGTCACGGTGAACTCCTTGCCCAGCGTGCCGTCGGGATTAAGCGCGATGATGCGGTCGGCCAGCACAATGGCCTCATCCACATCGTTGGTGATCAGCACGCAGGTCTTTTTCTCGGCGTCCCAGATATGTTCGATCTCATCGGCCAGATTGGCCCGCGTCAGCGCGTCCAGCGCGGACAGAGGTTCGTCCAGCAATAGAACATCCGGGTTCATCGCCAGTGCACGCGCCACATTCACCCGTTGACGCATCCCGCCCGACAGTTCCGCCGGACGCCGCGAAGCCGCATGCGACAGGCCGACCATCTGAACGAAATGCGCCACCTTGGCCGCTTTCTCTGACTTGGACAGATCCGGAAAGATCGTGTCCACGGCCACGCCAACATTGCCGCTGACCGTCAGCCAGGGCAGCAGGGAATAATTCTGAAAGATCACACCGCGTTCCGGCCCCGGTCCCTGAACCGGCACTCCGCGATAGCTGACCTGCCCGGCGCTCGGTACATCCAGCCCGGCCATCAGGTTGATCAGGGTGGTTTTGCCGCTGCCCGAAAACCCGAGCAGCACCAGAAACTCCCCCTCCTGCACCGTCAGGTTGATGTCTTTGAGGACATCCGTACGATGCAGGCCTTCGCCAAAACTTTTCGAAACGTTGCTGAACTCAAGCACGCTCATGACACTCACCGGTTGTTTGAGAAGGTGAAGAGGGACTGCAGCGCGTACATCACACGATCCAGCAGAAAGCCGATGATCCCGATGGTCAGCACGGCGACGATGATCTTGGCCAGCGACTGGCTCGACCCGTTCTGGAATTCATCCCAGACGAACTTGCCCAGCCCCGGGTTCTGCGCCAGCATTTCAGCGGCGATCAGAACCATCCAGCCAACACCTAGGCTCAGCCGCAGCCCGGTAAAGATCAGCGGCAAGGCAGAAGGCAGCACCAGCTTGGTGATCTTCGACCATGTGCTCATTTTCAGAACCTTGGACACCGACAGCAGATCCTTGTCGATGGAGGCCACACCGAGCGATGTGTTCACCAGCGTCGGCCAGAGCGAACAGAGCGTCACGGTGATGGCCGAGACCAGAAAAGACTTGGCAAACATCCCGTCATTGTTGGTGTAGAGCGCCGAAACCACCATGGTCACGATCGGAAGCCACGCCAGCGGCGACACAGGCTTGAATATCTGCACAAGCGGGTTGATCGCCGCATTCGCATAGGGCGACAGCCCTGCCAGAATGCCCAGCGGGATCGCAATGGCAGAGCCGATCAGAAACCCGAAGAACACGGTTTTGATCGAGGTCCAGATCTGTTCGTAATAGGAGGGCGACCCGGTGTAGGGGATGTCCTTGACCTTATCGAGATCACCGCGTTCGATATAGCGCTGGTTGCGGGCCTCGACGCGCTCCAAAAATGCCGCTTTCTTTTCCGCCTTCTCGAGGGCGTCCTGATGCAGGTTCACGGCCTCATCCCAGACCGCAGCAGGCCCCGGAATGGCACCCAGAGAGGTTTGGACCTTCGGCGCAAGCGTGCCCCAGAGCAGCAGAAACGCCAGAATGGCCAGAACAGGCACGCCCAAAAGCTTCCAGATTTCCTTCATCTGAGCACGGGGGTTGTCCCCGGCCACAGCCTTAAGAACAGGCGTCATCCAACTCAGGCCCAGGACCTGAAACCATGTGTCGGCCTTGTTGATCCGGGCAAAGGTTTTCGCACGGCGGGCCGCTTTTGTCTCGGCATCCAGCGCTTGGGGGTCGATGGCAGTCATGGCGGGTCCTCACGAAGAGAGAAGTGGCGAAAAAGAGGGGGGCGCGCATCGGCCTTCTGTCCGATGTCATCACGCGCGCGCCCCGCGCGTGTCATATCCGGGTCCGGGCTCAGCCCTTTACCTCTGTGCCTTCGACAATCTGCTCGCCTTTAAGGCCGATCGGCAGGCTGTCGAGATAGGCATTGGGCGTCTTGCCGTCATAGGCGATGCCGTCGATGATATCTTCGGCGGGGGTCGGCGCCTTATAGCCGTCACTCTCCCACGGGAAGTCCTCTTCATTGGCGAGGCCTTCGTCGACCAGAAGCTTGGCCGCCTCGAGATAAATCTCCGGCTTGTAGACGGAACGAGCGACCTCATCGTACCACGAATCCGGTTTCGCCTCAGCGATCTGCCCCCAGCGGCGCATCTGCGTCAGATACCACACGGCGTCAGAATAGAACGGATAGGTCGCGTTGTAGCGGAAGAACACGTTGAAATCGGGCACGTCGCGGGTGTCGCCCTTTTCATATTCGAAGGTGCCGGTCATCGAGTTCGCGATCACATCGTAATCCGCACCGACATAGTCGGGACGCGACAGGATTTCGACCGCTTCGGGCCGGTTGGCATTGTCGTTCTCATCCAGCCACATAGCGGCCCGAATCAGCGCCTTGACGACGGCCAGCGTGGTATTGGGATACTCTTCGGCGAATTCCGCCGTGATGCCGAACACCTTTTCCGGGTTGTTCTTCCACAGCTCATAGTCGGTGATCACCGGAACACCAATGCCTTTGAAAACGGCCTGCTGGTTCCACGGTTCGCCGACGCAATAGCCATAGATCGTCCCGGCCTCCAGCGTCGCCGGCATCTGCGGCGGCGGGGTGACGGAGAGGAACACATCGGCCCCGATCTGACCGGAGATATTGTCCGGGCTGTAATACCCAGGATGCAAACCCCCGGCCGCAAGCCAATAGCGCAACTCATAGTTGTGAGTGGACACCGGGAACACCATACCCATATTGAAAGGCTTGCCCTCGGCCTTGTATTTCTCAACGACGGGCGCAAGCACCTCGGCGGAAATCGGGTGCACCGGCTTGCCCGCATCATCAACGGAAATGTTCGGCTTCATCTCTTCCCAGATCTCATTCGACACGGTGATGCCATTGCCGTTCAGATCCATGGAAAACGGCGTGATGATATGGGCTTCGGTGCCAAAACCGATGGTGGCGGCCAGCGGTTGACCCGCCAGCATATGCGCCCCGTCGAGAGTCCCGTCGATCACACCGTCCAGCAGCACTTTCCAGTTTGCCTGCGCTTCCAGAGTCACGAACAGGCCTTCATCGTCGAAAAAGCCCTGTTCATAGGCCACGGCCAGCGGGGCCATATCGGTGAGTTTGATAAAGCCGAACGTCAGCACGTCCTTTTCAAGATCCAGCATCTCCGCCCATGTGGGGCTGGCGAGTGCTGTCGTAGCCGCGAGGCCGAGGAGAAGGTTTTTCATTCGTCTGTCCCTGTTATCACTTTGCCCGAATGTTTCTTTCCCTGCGAGCAAAAACGAAAAAAGCCGCCGACAGACCGCCAGGGAGGAGAAGGGCGATCTATCGAGCGGCTTTGCTCAATGTCCCGATCATCGGGACTATGTTCCGTATCGCGGCATCGTTGCCATGCGATACCTTATCTATGCCGGGAAATACGCTGCAGACGCAAAACCCTCTTCGCAGTCGCGAAACCGAAAAAGCCGCCACCTCGGCATGATGCATAAAAATTGCGCATCATTCACTATTCAGATTAAAAACGCGCCCATCAAAGAATCTGTTGCGCGGCAAAACCAACTGCCCCTCCTGCGACGGCACCGGGGTTGGCACGTCGAATCCCCCCTCTGGCTTTGACGGCTCCAGTGGCAAAACTGCAGAGGTCCCTGCCAGCGCTTCGCGATAGAGGTCGGTGCGGAAAACCGATCCTGCAGCCCGCCGCGCCGCGTCCCGGTCCAGCCCGGTGCGCGCCGCCAGCATGCTGCCGATCCATTCGGCCTGAGATTGCCAGGGCATCGTGGCCGCCCCGGCAAAGAATTCGGCAAACCCTGGCACAAGACGTTCCTCTCCGGTCCGGGAAATCACCAGCCGCCCGCTCAGCGACCGCTCCAGCAACTCCGCAGGCAGATTGAGGTACTCCGGACGGCTCAGAAGTTCTGACGCCAGCAGACGGCTGTCCGGCGTGCCCAGCCAGCGATTGGCACGCCACACCGCGCGGATCAACCGACGCCGAAGACCGGTTTCCTGCTCGGCCCAGTCGCTGCGCATGGCCAGCACCTTTTCCGGCGCAAACGACCAGATCGCGCTGCCAGGCAACAACAGCTCACCCACACCATTGGCAACCGTCATGGAACCCCAGGGTTCGCCCACACAAAAGGCATCGATTTCCCCGGCCTCGATCGCATCTGCCATCAGCGGCGGCGGCACTGTACGAATATCGACGGATTGCGGCGCGGGCAGCCCCAACGCCGACAACCAGTAATACAAAAGCTCGGCATGCATCGAAAACGGGAACGGCACGCCCAGACGCAGGCGTCCCGGGGCGGCGGCGATCAACGCCCGGCCCGCCGCCTCGGCATTGTCAAAGCCGAACTCATGCCCGATCCCGCGCAACCGCGCCGCCAGATCATTGGAAACGCCCACAACATTGCAATTCACCGACAGAACGGACACCGCCGCCTGAGGCGCACCGGCCCCGCCCAACCCCAGCGCCGTGGCCACGGGCACAGGTGACAACATATGCGCTGCATCGACCTGCCTGAAGGACAACATATCCCTGAGCGAGGACCATGAGGGCGCTTTGTGCAAGGCCAGCGCAAGGCCTTCCTGCGCGGCAAAGCCCATCTCCTGCGCCACAATCAGCGGTGCGGCATCCACAAGCGGAATATATCCGACGGAAAGAATAGCGTCCTTCATGACAAAAGCCCCGCTGCGGTGACAAGGGCCTGCGCGACATCGGCGACGCGCTTGCCCTGATCCATCGCCGTTTTGCGCAGGAGCGAATAGGCTTCATCCTCCCCGATCCCTTTTGCGCGCATCAACATGCCCTTGGCCCGGTCGATTACCTTGCGCTCTTCCAGCGCCTTCTTGGTTTCCTCAAGTTCCGTGCGCATGCGCTGGAACATGCGAAACCGGGCAATGGCGGCATCCAGAATCGGTTTGACCCTTTGTGCCTGCAACCCATCGACCACATAGGCGGACAGGCCCGCCTCAATCGCGGCGGCGGACAGGTTTTCGTCTGATTTATCCACGAACATCGCCACGGGACGATCCAGCGGCCCGGAGGCCAGCGCCAGTTCTTCCAACGTATCGCGCGACGGGTTTTCAATGTCGATCAGCACCAGATCGGGATTGCGCGCCTGAATTTCTCGCGCCAGCCCAGTGACCTTGGAGAGGATCGAAATGTCGAAATCCCCCGCCTGCGCCAAACTGTCCACGATCAGCTGCGCCCGCGTGCGGTCGGTTTCGACAACAATGATGGAAAGCGCACCGTTCATGGCCTTAATTCGCGCCATGGTGGACACTCAGTAAACGATTCATCCGCTCTCTCGCTCAAACAGACCCAAACGCCCATTTGTTGCCCTAGCTTTAATCAATACAGCCCAAATCAAAGGCAATCTTCAAAATTCTTCTCACACCACGCGCAAACGGCCTCAACCGTTGGCGACACTTCAATAGCTACATCCTGCGCGAAGTTGAGAAAGCCATCAAGGTTCTTTTGATTGACGCCGAGCAACACGGGAACGCCCTGCATCAGCGCCGTTCCAACCACATCGCGAAAGCCCCGCCCAGACAGTTCCTGCTTGCCGAATTTGTTGAGCAGCACCAGATCCCCGCCCTGCTCCAGCGCCCTTTCCGTCGCCGCGACCGCTGTTTCAAGGCCCTCCGCGTCCAGACGACAGCCCTTCGACTGGGCCCCAAGGCTTTGCGAAATCCGGATGCGATCACCACAGGGCAGCAGTTCCAGATCCATCTGACAGCGCGTCTGACCCGCGATGTCTTCATTGATCTGAACCGCCCCGATGAGCCGACACCCCTCCCGCGTGAGGCGATGCGCAACTTCACGCAACAACCGGTCGGTTTCCCCGCGCCCGTCCATGACAACATATCCCAGCATGCACCTGCCCCTTGATCTGTTCTTCCCCGGCATAAACAATGAAGCATATTGAGGGAAGTAAGGAGTGAGTGACCATATGGCACATGTTCCCGGCGTGATTCTCGCAGGCGGCACAGGCGCGCGCCTTGGCGGGGTCGACAAAAGCATGGTGACCCTTGGCGGGAAGCGGCTGATTGAGCGGGTCATCGACCGGCTGGCATCGCAATGTGCCACATTGGCGATCAGCGCCAATGGCGATCCCAAACGCTATTCCGAATTCGGCTATCCGATCCTGCCCGACGGCACGGCAGAGGCCCAGGGGCCTCTGGCCGGGGTTCTCGCGGGTCTCGACTGGGCGGCGGCGAAAGGGTTTGATGCGATTGTGACGGTCGCCACGGACACGCCTTTTTTCCCCTTGGATATGGTGGACCGCCTGCACCAGGTGTCGCGGCCCGAAGGCTTTGGCGTTGCCGTCACCGAAGAGACCGGCGACATCCGCTGGCACCCGACCTGCGCGCTCTGGCCGGTCACACTGCGCAATGACCTGCGCGTCGCCCTGATGCGCAACCAGCGCCGGATGCAGCAATTCGCCGAAGGCAAAGGCGCCGTGCCCGTGCTTTTTGACGTGCCGGACCCGACGGTGCCGTTTTTCAACATCAACACGGAAACAGACCTGACCACCGCCGAAGCGATGCTGGCGACCACCTGATCGGCCTCAGCCGCGGCGGATCAGATAGATCTGGCCACCGTCAGCCTCAGACATCGACAGAAATTCATGCCCCGCTTCGGCACAGAAATGCGGGACATCAATGACGGCAGCAGGATCCGAGGCCAGCAGCCGCAACACCTGTCCCGGACGCATTGCCAGCAACCGCTTGCGTGCGCGCAGAACCGGCAAAGGGCACAAAAGCCCGATGGCGTCGCAGTCTTCATCCCATGATGTCATGTGTCGACCTGCCTCGCTTATGTCACTCAGGATACCCCTGTTCCCCAGATCTACGTCGCACCAGACGGGCTGTCCAGCGCGACACAGGGATCCGCAGATCACGCGCGCAGCCGCTATTGCGCCGCCGTGGCCTGCAGGTAGATTTCCTGAAGCCGCGCCGACAGGTAATCCGCCGCGTGCACCGGGGTGAACTCCGGCTGGCCGGTGCCCGGCAGGGGCGCGACCAGACTGTCGGGGTGCGGATCGAAGTAGAAGGCCGCAAGGCGTCGGGTCTTTGAGGGCGGAGCCAGACGGTGCGGGGCAGAACGATAGATCCCGTTGGACCAGCGCATCAGGCAATCCCCTACCATCACCAGAAGCGCGCCCGGCACGTCGGGCACGTCACGCCACTGACCGGACAGATCCCGATATTGCATCCCGCCCGACCCGTCAGTCAGCACCACGGTGAAGCCGCCATAATCATATTGCAGACCTGCATCGGCTGACAGGCTGCCGGTCTCACACTCCGCGCGCCAAGCGGCCAGCCCCCAGGGATCGGCAGGATAATGCGACAAGCGCAAAGTGGCCATCGGATCAACATAGTGAGACTGGAAGAACCCGCCGGGCAGTGACAGGTCGCGCTCGACCGCGCGCATCAGCATGCGCCCCAGCCCCAGCATCTCCTTATAGTAGTCGCGCATCACATCGCGGAAACTGTCGAGATCCGGCCAGACATTGGCGGCGCGGAACGGCTCGCCTGCGAGAACCCGAGGATCATTCGGCGGCAGGTCCAGACCGATGCTGAAACTCTCCTTATGCAGCGGTTGATCCTTACGGCCATTAAGCACTTCGACGCCCTCGCCGGCCCAGCCGCGATTGCCGGGAAACTTCCGGATATCAAGCGCGGTCTTTTCGTCACAGGGCAGCGCAAAGAATCGGTCGGCCTCTTCAAGGACCTCACGCAACAGCGCACGCGGAATGCCATGCTCTGTCAAAAGAAAGACACCGCTTTGCCGACAGGCCTCTCCCAAAGCAGCGGTGAAAGCCTCCGGGGATTTCCCCGATGAAAACTGACGCAGATCTAATGTTTTTACCATCTCTCACTCTCATGAAACACGCCTGCCCTCCTCCCCACGCAGATGACCTGCAGACCGATCATCCGGTATCTTCAAAGCTACATCAGCCGGGCCCTGACCAAGAACACAACCTATGAGGGAAATCGCCTTTAGCGCGATTTTGTTCAATCAAAATGCAGTTTTAATCCAAAGGATCAAAAACCGGGCAGGGCCTGCGCCGACCAAAGCGCCTTGGAAAAACTCGGCAACGGCCAGCGCGTCCCGCCCTCAGCGATCCGGCCCTGCCCGCTGCTGCCCGACCTCTGTGCTGCATGATCACCCCCCTGCATCATCCCCCTGCGCTGCACAGCTTGGGCGCTAACGGGATTTGTCATTTCCGACAAAAAAGCTTCACAGAACCATCACATGAGATCGCTAGGTGAGCACAGGTGCACAAGAGGCGCGGCGCCGTCAGGACATCCGGACCTGCGTCTCTTTGCGCGTTCTTTTGCCATGCAAAAGGACGAACCAATGCCGCGCCAGACATCCCGCAGGGGGGCGCACCCTATAACATATTCGACCGGAGACAGTGTGATGAACACCTTGAAACTCACCACGGCGGCAGCCGCCCTTGCCTTTGCCGGCAGCGCTGCTTTTGCAGAAACCGACATCGTGTGGTGGCACGCCATGGGCGGCAACCTGGGCGACGTCGTCAACCACATTGCCGAAGAATTCAACGCTTCGCAGGACGACTACAAGATCACTCCGGTCTTCAAAGGCTCCTATGAAGAGACGCTGACCGCAGGCATTGCGGCGTTCCGCGCCGGCGAGCAACCGAACATCATGCAGGTATTTGACGCCGGCTCCGCCACGGTGATCGGTGCCAAGGGTGCGACCATTCCGGTGCAGGATCTGCTGTCGGACAACGGCTATGACTTCGACATCGAAAACTACATCTCCGGCGTGCGCTATTTCTACGCCGACAACGACGGCAAAATGATCGGCATGCCGTTCAACTCGTCCTCGCCGGTGATGTATTTCAACGAACAGGCTATGGAAGCTGCCGGCGTCGAAGCCCCGGCGACCTACGAAGAATTCGAAACCACCACCGCTCCGGCGCTGAAAGAAGCTGGCTACATCCCGCTGGTTCAGACGCACCTGCCGTGGGAATTCTCTGAAAACTTCTTCTCCCGTCATAACCTGCCGTTTGCTTCCAACGACAACGGCTATGGCGGCGCGGAAGGCACCAAGATCCTCGTCAACACCGACGATTTCAAAATGCACTGGACCCACGCCAAGCAATGGGTGGACGAAGGCTATCTGGGCTTCTTCGGCACCGGCTGGAACGACAACCAGGCACAATTCGAAGCTGGCAAAGCCGCGATGTACATCGGGTCCTCGGGCGACTTCGGCGGCCTGATGAAAATGGACCTGCCCTTCGATTTTGGTTCGACCTACCTGCCCTATTGGAGCTCGATCACCGAAGAGGGCTATCAGACCTTTATCGGTGGCGCGTCCCTGTTTGCCATGTCCGGTCACAGCGACGAAGAAAACAAAGCCACTGCGGCCTTCTTCAACTTCCTGACCTCGCCGGAAATCCAGTATTACTGGCACAAGGAAACCGGCTACGTGCCGATCACCGAAGCCGCCTATGAAATGGCGAAAGAAGACGGCCACTACGACCGCTTCCCGGCCGCTGAAACCGCCATCAAACAGCTGTCGCTGCAAGCCGGTGAAAACACCCGCGGCTACCGCATGGGTTTCTACCCCCAGATCCGTGACGTCGAAAACCGCGAATTCTCCCGCATCCTGCAGGGTGAAACCTCTGTCGACGACGCTCTGGCGGCGATCGAAAAAGAAGGCAACGAGCTGCTCGCACGCTTTGCCAAGACGCAGAACTGATCCTGTTCGCGATCTCAATCTGGCGGCCACACATCGGGGTGGCCGCCAGACCTTTTGAAAGGATCCCCTATGAAACGCGCTGGTTTCGCCAACCGCTGGCTGCCGATCCTGCTGCTCGTTCCGCAGCTCGCGATCATCGCCATCTTCTTTTACTGGCCTGCCCTGCACGCCGTGAAAGAATCTTTCTACCTGCAAGATCCCTTCGGCTTTGGATCGACCTTTGTCGGGCTGGAAAACTACAGCAGCCTGCTGAGCAATGCCGAATATGGGCGCATCGCCCTGTTCACGCTGGTCTTCACCGTGCTGGTGACGTTCTGCTCGCTTGCACTGGCCCTGCTGCTTGCGGTCAAAGCCGACAAGGTGCTGCGCGGCGCCAAGACCTATCGCACGCTGCTGATGTGGGTCTATGCCGTGGCACCGCCCGTCGCCGGTTTTGTTTTCCTGATCCTCTTCAACCAGCGCTGGGGGCCGCTGACCGAGCTGATCCAGAGCTTTGGCCATAACTTCGTCATCGGCGTGAACTACTATGACACAGCTTTTGCCATGATGGTGACCTCTGTCTGGAAACAGATCCCGGTGAATTTCATTTTCTTCCTCTCCGGGCTGCAATCGATCCCGAAATCGGTGCGCGAAGCCGCGCTGATCGACAACCGATCCGCCTCTGGCCGGTTCTGGGACGTCACCTTTCCGCTGCTGGCGCCCACCGGGTTCTTCCTGCTGATCACCAACATCACCTATTCGCTGTTCGAAACCTTCGGCACGATCGACGCCATTCTGAAAGGCGAGCCGGGCAACAACCCAATGACCCTCGTCTACAAGGTCTATGTGGACGGGTTCCGCGGCGGCGATCTGGGCGGGTCCTCTGCACAATCCGTCATTCTCATGGTGCTGGTTCTGGCGCTTACCATCTTTCAGTTCCGCCTCGTTGAGCGGCGCATCCACTACACCTGAGGTTCGTCATGGTAGATCACACCGCTTCATCGACCTATGTGCCCGCCACGCGCCGCAAAAGCCTGCGCTGGGACGCTATCGGGGATCATGTCATTCTCATCATCGGGGCCTTCATCATGCTCGCCCCTCTGCTGGTCATTCTGCAAATGGCGACCGTGCCGGATGTGGAAAGCATGCGCGTTGGCCCGCAGCTGAAAATCGGCGACCAGCTCGGCACCAACATCGATCTGGCGCTGTTCGACGCCACCGGTTTCTCCGGCGAAAACTCGGGGATGAGCATGTTCCGCAACTCGCTGATCCTCGGCATCGGCTTCGCCCTTGGCAAGATCATTGTCGGGATGATGGCCGCCTATGCCATCGTCTATTTCCGCCTGCGCTTTGCCACGCTGGCCTTCTGGCTGATTTTCACGACGCTGCTGCTGCCGCTGGAAGTGCGCATTCTGCCCTCTTATGAAGTCGTGCAGAATCTGGGTCTGCTGAACACCTATACCGGGCTGATCGTGCCGCTCATTGCCTCGGCCACGGCGACCTTCTTTTTCCGGCAGTTCTTCCGCTCGGTGCCCGAAGAGCTTGTGGAAGCGGCGCGCATCGATGGCGCCGGTCCCATCAAGTTCTTCATCGACATTCTGATCCCGCTGTCGCGCACGATGATCGCGGCAATGTTCATCATCATGTTTGTCTACGGCTGGAACCAATATCTCTGGCCGACGATGATCACCACAGAAGAAAGCATGTACACGCTGGTCCGCGGCATCAAACAGATCACGCAGATTTTCGAAGGCGGCAATGAAATCCCGCAATTCGGACGCGCCAACATCCTGGCAATCCTCGCCTTCCTGCCGCCCGTCGCGGTCGTCATCTTCTTCCAAAGCTGGTTCGTCAAAGGTTTGACGGAATCGGACAAGTAAGGATTCACACTATGGCTCAGGTCAAACTGGACTCTGTCCGCAAAATCTATCCCAACGGTTTCGAAGCCGTCACCCCCAGCTCTTTCAATATTGAGGACGGCGAATTCGTCGTGCTCGTCGGACCCTCGGGCTGTGGCAAGTCGACCCTGCTGCGCATGATCGCCGGTCTGGAAGACATTTCCGAAGGGGCGCTGTCCATCGGCGACCGTGTGGTCAACGACATCGACCCGGCGGATCGCGACATCGCGATGGTGTTTCAGAACTATGCGCTCTACCCGCATATGACGGTCCGCAAGAACATCGGCTACGGGCTCAAGAACCGCAAAACACCTGCCAATGTCATCGCGCAGAAAGTGGATGCAGCGGCCAAGATGCTCAATCTCACCGACTATCTGGACCGCAAGCCCAGCCAATTGTCGGGCGGCCAGCGGCAGCGTGTGGCCATGGGCCGGGCCATCGTGCGCGATCCGGAGCTGTTTCTGTTCGATGAACCCCTGTCCAATCTCGACGCCAAGCTGCGCAACCAGATGCGGATCGAAATCAAGGCCCTGCAACGGCGCCTTGGGGTGACGTCGATCTATGTCACCCACGATCAGGTGGAAGCCATGACCATGGCTGACCGGATCATCGTGCTGAACGGTGGCCGGATCGAACAGATTGGCACCCCTTCGGAAATCTACCACAACCCGGCCTCGACCTTTGTCGCCTCCTTCATGGGCGCCCCGCCGATGAACCTTCTGGCCGCAGAGATGATCGACGGCAGCCTGACCTTCAACGATCAGCCCCTGCCCCTGCACACCGATCATACCGGCCCGGTGACATTGGGCCTGCGCCCTGAAGACGCGCAGATTGATCCCGTTGGGCCGCTGCAGGTCACCATCGACCTGATCGAGGAACTGGGCGCTCACCGCCTGCTTCATGGCCATAGCCAGGATCAGCGCCTGACCCTGCATGTCCCCAAAGACACCGATGTCGGCACCGGGCCGCTTCGCCTCAGCTTTGAGCTGGAAAGTCTCTGCCTGTTCCACCCGGAAACGGGTCGCCGCCTCCCCGTTTCCACCACGACTCCCAATCGCCAGCAGGCGCCGCAACACGCCATGGGCGGGACTGCACTGTGATTTCCTTGCTGGACACGCTGCCACCGGTGAGCGCGGCAGAGCGTGCGCGGTTGCTGGCCACACCGCGCACCGCAGAGGCCCACCGCGCCCTGATGGCCGAGGTGCAGGCCATGAACGCAGTGCAACTGGGCGGAACGACCGCGCGAAAAACCCTGCCTGGGCAGTTTACCGTCGCGGCATGGAACGTCGAACGCTGCCTGTTCCCTAACGGCACGGCCGCGCATCTGTCCTCCATCGCCCCGGACGTCGTGTTGTTGTCAGAGGTCGATCACGGCATGGCCCGCACCGGTCAGCGCCACACCACCGCAGACATGGCCCGCGCCCTTGGCATGGTCTACGCCTTTGGCGTCGAGTTTCACGAACTCGGGCTCGGAGGACCGACCGAACGCCCCTACTGCATCGATGATGCCAATGCGCTCGGATGGCACGGCAATGCGATCCTGTCCTCTGTCCCCTTCGACAAGGTGACCCTGATCCGGCTCGACGACCACGGCCACTGGTTCACCACCGGCAGCGATCCCGACCAGCCACGTCTGGGCGGACGCATGGCACTGGCGGCCATCCTGCCGACGGAGAAGGGACCAGTCTGCGTTGTTTCCACCCATCTGGAAAGCAATGCCGACGCGGCGCATCGCCAGATCCAGTTCGAACGGCTGCTTGCGGCTGTCGACCGCTTTGCCCCCGGTCTGCCGGTGCTGATCGGCGGCGACCTGAACACAGGCAACCACCTGCCGCCGCATTTTGACTGGCGCGAAGAAACGCTTTTCGCCCTTGGCGAGGCGCACGGTTATGACTGGGGCTTCACGGCGGAGGGCATGACCACACGCCCGTCCCTGATCACGCCCCACCCGGAGCGGGTGATGAAGCTCGACTGGCTGGCCGGGCGTCAGATGCGCTGCCATGACAAAGGGATTCTGCCTTCTCTGGACCCCACCGACCGCCCGCTGTCGGATCATGACTGCGTCTGGAGCCGCGTCAGCCTGTCATAGTTGCCTATTTTCCCGGCAAATCCCGTGGAACCACGGGCGCGACCGCCACCGCGCTCGTGGTTTTTTATGCCCAAAGCGCCCGTTTTCGCAGCGCATGACGCCTGCGGACCGTGATTTCTTCGAAGATTTTTCCCCATAACATGCAATGCAGGAAATAGAATCGCATATCGATCCACATAAACGCTTAAGTATGAGTTCATTTTTGCTTTTTTAAGTAAATAATTAGAAGACCATTGCATGATTTTCGCAATTGTACCCATTTTTTTGCATACCCCAGACCCCGCAAAGACACCCAAGCGGTCACGTCAGGGACCACTGCAAAGACTTGAGGAACCCACAGAATGGCCCAACCCGCGGCAGGTATCGAAACGACAGATGACAGCACAGCCGCGACAGAGGCGCTGCTGGCGCAGATCCGGCACAGCATTATCGGCGACGGTGACCTGATCCCCGGCCCCTACGGCCCGCGCCCGCTGGTCTATGCGGACTATATCGCGTCTGGCCGGGCGCTCAGCTTTTTGGAAAGCACCATCGAAAACCAGGTGTTGCCGCTTTATGGCAACACACATACCGAAACCTCCTACACCGGGCGCGAAACCACGGCACTGCGCGAAGAGGCCCGTTGTACCATCGCAAAGGCTGTGGGCGCCACGGACAGCCATGCGGTGATCTTCACCGGCAGTGGCGCCACGGCAGCCATCGACCGGCTCGTGCGCGGTATGGGGATCGAAGCCCAGGCACGCAACGGCGAAGCGCCAGTCGTTTTCGTCGGCCCTTATGAACATCACTCAAACGATCTGCCCTGGCGCGAAAGCGGAGCCCGGATCGAACGCATCGCGCTGACCGAGACGGGCCAGGTCGATCTGGCACATCTGGGCGAACGGCTTGCGGCGCATGCAGACAGCCGCACAAAGATCGGGGCCTTTTCTGCGGCCTCCAACGTGACCGGACTGCGCAGCGACCTCTGCGCGATCGCCAAATGTCTGCATGCCCACGGTGCGGTCTTCGTTTGCGATTTTGCCGCAGCAGCCCCCTATGTAGACATGCATCTGGCGCTCGACCCACAGGACCCCGAGGCCCGGATCGATGCCATCGTCTATTCTTCGCATAAGTTCATCGGCGGCCCCGGAGCCTCGGGCGTATTGATCGCGGACAAGGCGCTGTTCAGCACATCAAAGCCCGGCGTAGCTGGCGGCGGCACTGTCAGCTATGTCACTGCCGACCATCACACCTATGTGCGCGATCTCGAACGACGCGAAGAGGCCGGCACCCCCGGCATTGTCGGCGACATTCGTGCCGGGGCCGTCATGGCGCTGAAACAGGCGGTCGGCGCAAAGACCATCGAAGCCCGCGAAGAGGCGCTCATGCGCGACGCATTTGCCCGTCTCGCCACGGCAGAGGGCATCGAGATCCTCGGCCCGGTGGATCGGCCACGCATCGGAGTTCTGTCCTTCAACATCTCCTGTCAGGGGCGGCATTTGCACTACGGCTTCGTCGTCGCGCTGCTGAACGACCTGTTCGGAATCCAGGCGCGCGGCGGCTGTTCCTGCGCAGGCCCCTACGGCCATGAACTGCTGCATATCCCGTCACGCGCAGCCGCAACCTTTGAAGCGGCCATTCAGGACGGCCAGAGCCTGATGCGCCCGGGCTGGGTACGTCTCGGATATAATTACTTTTTCGACTCCGCGACGGCAAACTACATAACAGATGCGATTTTGTTTATATCATCCAATGGCTTGCGCTTCCTGCCAGACTATGATGTGGATATTTCTCAGGGCCTATGGCGACACCGGGACAGCGTGCGCACTGCACCGTCCACTCTCAAAGACTACTGGTTGCGCCCAGCGCTGCGCACCGACCACGGCAAGCGAACTGACACTCTGGACATGGACAGCTTTCTCACTCTTGCGGACCAACTCGCGGCAGAACGTGACGTTCCGTCACTTTCGAACTGCGCCGTCTTCGAACCCGTCCGTGAGGCCCTACGTGATTTCTGGATGCCACAGGATGTGGCCCCCCGCACACCTTCGACACATGACCCCGTGCCAGCGCTCTAGGCGCGGACCACTGACACCTTTGATGGCGCGCATTGCGCCCCACGACCTGACGAATGGAGACCCACATGACTGACGCCCCCGCCAAGCCCGAAATCACTTTGGAGCAGCTTTCCGGCGCCTATGCGATGCGCGCGAAATTCTACATGTATATGTTCGACGTGCTGCGCGAAGAATTCGGCGGTGAGAAAGCCGTCGACCTGATCGGCGAAGCCACCTTCCGCCTCGGCGAAGAAATGGGCCAGAAACTCAAATCCCATGGCCCGGCCAATATCGAGGCGCTGACCGAACAGTTTCTGGCCGGCATCCCCTGCCGCGATCACCTATTCGCCCCCGAACTGCGCAAATGCGACGCGGAGGGAATGGAAATTCAGTTCCACCGCTGCCCGCTCAAGGACAACTGGGAAGCCTGCGGACGCGAAGGCGATGAACTGGAGATGCTCTGCCGCGCCGCCGGTGCAATTGACGCTGGCATGTTCGGCGCCGCAGGTTTTACCTTCAAAGGCGAGACTTGGAAGCCCGGCAAGACCGGCTGCTGCCGTCTCGTTGTCGAACCCGGCGTCCCCGCCGAATAGCATCGCTTGATGGAGGGCGCGTCCCCGCGCGCGCCACCCAACAGATCCGGGACACACCCGGACGCCCCTCCTGAAAACCTATTCTGACAAGATCCGACCAACAGAGGACACCCCCATGAAACTGACCCGCAGAACCGCCCTTACTCTTGCGGCAGCCACGGCTCTGACCCCGATGGCCGCCTTTGCCCAAGACAGCATCAAACTCGGCTACCAGCTGCCGCTGACCGGCAACACCGCCCAATACGGGCAGGACTTCCGCGACGCCGCCGAAATCGCGCTGGAGAAATTCAATGCATCCGGCACGATTCCGGTGCCGGTAGAGATCATCTACGAAGACTCGCGTTCGGACGCGAAAGAGGGCGTCACCATCGCCCGCAAATTCGTCGACAACGACGACATCGTCGGCGTGCTGGGGGACTTCACCTCCACCGTGTCGATGGCCGCAGCCCAGGTCTATAAAAAGGCAGGCATGGTGCAGCTGTCGCAGACTGCCTCCCACCCCGATTTCGCCCGCATTTCCGAATGGCAGTTCCGCAACATCACCACCCAGGACCAGGAAGGCGCTGTCAACGCCAAGTGGATGATGGACAACGGCGTTCAGAAGGTCGCCGTCATCGCCGAACAGACCGACTGGGGCCAATCCGTGGTCAAGGGCTTTGTCACCCCCTTCGAAGAGATGGGCGGAGAAGTGGTCTTCACCGAATTTTTCAACCGTGGTCTCGCCGACTTCCGCTCTGTGATCACCAAGATCGAAGACCAGTCGCCGGACGCCATTTACACCGGTTTCTTCTATGAAGACGGCGCGCAGTTCCTGAAACAGATGAAACAGCTGGATGCCGAAATCCCGGTATATTCGACCTCGGCGGCCTATAATGACAAGCTGATCGAACTGTCCGGCGACGCCTCCGAAGGGCTTCTGCTGACGGCCACCTTCCTGCCGACCCGCGAGGATGCCAGCGTTCAGGAGTTCGTTTCCGAGTGGGAAAAAGACCACGACAACGCGCCCGGTCAGTTCCCGGCACAGGCCTATGATGCCGTAAACATCATGCTGGCCGCCGTTGCCAAAGCCTATCCTGATGTCACCCGTGACAGCCTGCGCGAGGCCATCGCCGAGACCAAAGACTTCCCCGGCGTCACCGGCACCACCTCCTTTGACGAAAACGGCGAGCCGCTCAAAGAGCTGACCAAAGCCTCCGTCATCGACGGCGCCTTTGTCGAAGTGCAATAAACCGAGCGGCCTTCACCTGACCTGACCCTTTCCTTTCCGCCGCCTGTCACACCCCTGCGGCGGAAAGGACCACAAGAACAAAGGGGGACGACGTGCTCGATCCTTATATCCTGCAACAATTGGCCATCGGCGTGTCTCTGGGCATGATCTATGCGCTCATGGCCATCGGCTTTACGCTGATCTTTGGCGTGTTGAACGTGGTCAACTTCGCACATGGCGAAGTCTATACCATCGGGGCCTTTGCCGGTCTCATGGCGATCTCGGCCTTTGGACCGCCGCTATTGGTGGTTCTCTTCATCGCTCTGGCCGCAGGGGCGCTGGCCGGGTTCGGTCTGGAACGGCTGGCCTTTCGTCCTTTCCGCCGCTTTTCCGACGAAGCTTCGCTGAAATCGCGCGCCATGCGTGAGGCAACGCTGATGTCGTCCCTGGCAATGTCGATCATTGCCCGCGAAGCCATGGAGATCATCTTTGGCTCGGAATTCCAGTCGATCGACCTCGATCATCTGATCAATAAGCCGATCCACCTTGGCCCGATCACCATTGTGAACGGCGATATCATTATCTTCGGCATCACCATCGTGATGCTGGCCGGGCTGCAATGGATGCTCAAGAAAAGCCCGATCGGCCTGTCGATCCGTGCCGTGTCCAACAATGCGCTTGGGGCCAAATACTGCGGCATCAACACCGACCGCACGATCATCATCACCTTTATGATCGGCTCGGGGCTGGGCGCACTCGCAGGCATTCTGGTCGGCCTTTACTATGGCGCGATCTTCCCCTCCATGGGCTTTATCCCCGGCATCAAAGCCTTTGTCGCCATGGTCATGGGCGGGCTGTCCTCGATCCCCGGCGCGGTCATCTCCGCCATGATCCTCGGCCTGTCGGAAAGCATCTCCACCAGCTTCATCTCATCGGTCTGGTCCGACATGGTGGCCTATGCCTTCCTGCTGATCACCCTGATTTTCTTCCCGCAAGGCCTCTTCGGGGCGAGGAGGGAACGTGTCTAAGTCACTTCTCATCAAGGGCATTCTGGCCCTGATCATCTTTGGCATCGTCCCGGCTGCACTCGCGGGCTTTGACAAGGGCTATTACTATCAGATCGCCACTCTGGCCTTTGTCTTCATGCTGCTGGCTGCCTCCCTGCATCTGGTCACCGGTGTCGCGGGGCTGCTGCACCTTGGGCACGCGTCCCTCTATGGCGTCGGCGCCTATGTGGCAGCCATTCTTGGCGCGGATCACGGCATCGGCTTTACCATCGGCCTGCCGCTGGCGGGGCTTGCTGCGGCCTTCATCGCCTTTCTCGTCGCCCTGCCGACGATGCGGCTGATGTCGATCTACTTTGCCGTGGCCACGCTCGGCATCGGGCAGATGCTCTATCTCCTGTTCCAGAACTGGGTCGGGCTCACCAAAGGCCCCAATGGGGTCATGCTGTTTTCCGGGATCGACCTGTTCGGCTTCGAAATCGACAGCGATCTGGGCATCTACTATGTGGTGGCGGCGATCGTGGCGATTTCGATCCTGATCCTCAACCGGCTCAGCCACTCCTATTACGGCAATGCCCTGCGCAGCCTGCGCGAAGATGACCAATGCGCCTCAGCCATGGGCATCAACGTCACCGCGCTCAAGATCCAGTCCTTCGTCATCTCGGCCTTTTTCGCCGGGATCGCCGGGGCGCTCTGGGCCTATACCACGGGCTACATTTCGCCCAATGACTTCCACTTCTCGCAATCGATCCTGATCCTGACCATGGTCGTGGTCGGCGGTCTGGGCAGCCTGCCCGGCGTGCTGATCGGGGCGCTGTTGCTGATCCTGTTGCCAGAGGCCCTGCGCTCGGTCGGGGACATCCGCAACATCATCGTCGGTTTCGTGATGTTCGGTGCCATTCTCTTCCTGCCCAAAGGGTTGTTTGGCGAAGTCTCTGCTCTGAACTTTGCGCGCCGCCTGCTGGGTGAGGGCTGGACCGATGAGCACGGTCAGAAAGGGATCGGTTGGAAATGACGGATGTAATCCTCGAACTCGACGGGCTGACACGTGCCTTCGGCGGCCTCAAGGCGGTCGACGACGTCACCACCAAAGTCCACAAGGGCGAATTGTTCGGGCTGATCGGCCCGAACGGCGCCGGCAAGACAACCCTGTTCAACCTGATCTCGGGCTTCACCCCGCCGTCTTCGGGCGAGGTGCGTTTCAAGGGCGAAGCGATCACCGGCCTCTCCGCCCATAAGATCGCACACAAGGGCATGTCCCGCACCTTTCAGAACCTGCGGGTGTTTCCGAATATGACCGTCTTCGACAACATCTCTGTCGGGGCTCTGGGCATGCTCGGCGTCGGGCCTTTCTCCGCCCTCTTCGGCGGCAAGTCCCGTGCGCGCGAGATTTCCGAACGCAGTTGGGACATGCTGGAAAAGGTCGGGCTGGCTGATCATGCCGACGATCTGGCGGCCAACCTGTCCTACGGCAAGCGCAAATACCTTGAAATCGCGCGCGCCCTGGCGATGCAGCCGGATCTCCTGATCCTCGACGAACCGGCTGCGGGGATGAACGATTCAGAAACCACAGAACTGGCACAGTTCATCACCGGGCTGAATGACGAAGGCCTCACCGTGATGCTGGTCGAGCACGACATGGGGCTGGTCATGGGCATCTGTGAGCGGCTGGTCGTTCTTGCCTCTGGTCGCAAGATCGCCGACGACGTGCCCGCCGTGGTGCGTCAGGACCCTGCCGTTCTGGAAGCCTATCTTGGGGGAGACGACTGATGAGCAATATTCTGGAAATCAAATCGCTCTCGCTCAGAATCGGCATTCAGGACATCCTGCACGACGTCTCGGTCAGCCTGCCGGCGCGTGGCATTGTCTCGGTTCTGGGGGCCAACGGGGTCGGGAAGACCTCGCTCATGCGCTGTATCTCGGGGATCTACCACGCCACCGGCGGCGAGATCCTCTTGGAAGGCGAAGACATCTCCAAACTGAAAAGCCACGAGATTGTCGAGCGCGGCGTGCTGCAGGCCCCGGAAGGGCGTCAGATCTTTTCCAACATGACCGTGCTGGAAAACCTGATGATCGGCGCCGGACCGCTTGGGCGACAGGAGCTGGACCATGTGCTGCATCTCTTCCCGCGATTGGAGGAACGGCTCAAGCAACAGGCCGGTTCAATGTCGGGCGGCGAACAGCAGATGCTGTGCATCGGGCGGGCGCTGATGCGCAAACCCAAGGTGCTGCTGCTCGATGAACCGTCTCTGGGGCTTGCCCCGCGTCTGGTCGGCTTCATCTGCGAACTGGTCAGCAAGATCCGTGACGAAGGCTATGCCGTGCTTCTGGTCGAACAGAATGTGAAGGCCGCGCTGCGGGTCTCTGACCGGGCCTCGGTGATCGAACACGGTAAGATCGTGATCGAAGGCGACGCCAGCGCATTGGCCAATGACCCACGCGTGGCCGAAGCCTATCTCGGCGGACATGTGCACGAAAATGCCTGAGCGCCGCCTGACATCGGCGCGCCGCAGGATCAGACCACGGCTACAGGTATTTGGTCGGCACTGCAGTGGTGAATTTCAGCTCCTCCATGGAAATGGAGGAGTTGACCGTCGAAAACTCAAGTTCTTCGATCATGCGCTGATAGACCTCGTCATAGGCCGCGATATCGGGCACCACAACCTTCATGATATAGTCCGTCGCCCCGGTCAGCCGGTAAGCCTCGACCACTTCGGGAATGTCTTCGATCAGATCCCTGAATTTGGTGAACCACTCCATCGCATGACGCGGCGCTGTGACACCGATGAAAATCGTCATCGGAATATTGGCCTGTTTCTGATCCACCAGCGCCACGCGCGCACGGATCAGCCCCGAGGCCTCCATACGCTTGATCCGGCGCCAGATCGGGGTCGGACTCAACCCGACGCGATCAGCAATGTCGGCAATCGGCAACTCGCTGTCCTGCTGCAGGATGTCCAGAATACGCCGGTCGATGTCGTCATAGGTAATGTCAGCCATTCTGCCCTGCCCTTTTCCAATACCTCACGACATCACACCAATCTGGCGCCGAATCACAGAAGAAAAATCTACACAGCAAACTACTAACTAGAAACTCTACTCTCAGCGCCTCGAAAGGCATCACATGACTTCTTCCGTTACCTTCCCCCCGTCGCTTTGGGCTGACACGGCCCCACCACGCACCCCGGCCGCCCCCCTGAGCGGCGGCGCGGAAACCGACACGGTCATCATCGGTGGCGGGTTTTCCGGGCTTTCGGCAGCGCTGCATCTGGCCAAGGCCGGGCGCGCCGTGATGGTTCTGGAAGGGCAGGCCATCGGCTGGGGCGGATCTGGCCGCAACAACGGTCAGGTGATCCCGACGCTGACCTCAGCAGAACCTGACGCCTGGGAGCAGCGCTATGGCGAAACCGGACGGTTGTTTGCCCGGATGATCGGCGCTTCCGCTGGCATGCTGTTCGACACCATCCGGCAAGAAGGCATCGACGCCGAGGCGGAACAGAGCGGCTGGTTTCAGCCCGCCCATTCCCCGGGCCGCACAAAACTGAGCCAGAAACGGGTCGAAGCCTGGCGTCGTTTCGGGCTCGACGTCGAGTATCTCGATCATGCGGCAACCACCGAACTGATGGGCACGGCCCATTGGTATGGCGGCATGTTGGCGCCCTCGGGTGGCCATGTGAACCCGCTGGCTCTGGCCCGCGGTCTGGCGGGCGCGGTGGAACGCCATGGCGGCACCATTCACGAACAGACCCGTGTCGACAGCTTTGTCCATGACGGTACGCAATGGCAGGTCAAAACCCCCGGCGGCACAGTCACCGCCCGTGCGCTGATCCTTGCGACCAATGCCTATACCGGGGAGTTGGCCCCGGGGCTGGCCCGCCGCCTCGCACGGTCCATAGTCCCGGTGCATTCATGGCAAATGGCCACCAACCCACTGTCCGACAATTTGCGCGCCACCCTGTTGCCGGGGCGTCAGGCCGTGTCGGACACGCGAGGCGATCTGCGATTTTTCCGCTACGATGCGCGCAACCGTCTGATCACTGGCGGGGCAATCATTGGCGGCGGCGATGTCAGCGCCCGTGTGGCCCGCAAAGTCGCTCGCAATCTGGCCGACAGCTTTCCACAGCTGGAAGCCCCGGAGATGACCCATGTCTGGTCAGGCTATCTGGCGATGAACTGGGACCGTTTTCCCCGCGTGCACAACCTTGGCCCCAACGGCTGGGCGCCGATCGGTTACAACGGGCGCGGCGTGGCTCTGGCCAATGCTCTGGGGCGCGAAATTGCCCGGGCCATCGACGGGGAAGACCCGCGCGGACTGGCCTTGCCGATCACGGAACCACATCCCCTGCCCTTTCACCCCATCGCCCGGCGCGTGGCCCCGCTCTATCTGGCGTGGATGCAACGCAAAGACCGGACCGACCCGAAGCTCTGAGAAAAGGTATCCCCATGAAAGACCTCCCCATTCTCGAACGCCGCCGCATCGAGGCAGAAATCCTCAAACATGTTTTCGAAGTGATCTCGGAACGGTCCGGGCGCACAGAGGCCGAAGCCGTCATTGGCGAGACCTGTTCGCGCTCTGCCATCGATCAGGGCAAGGCCATGGCTGCAGACCTTGATCACCCTGCCAACCTCAGCGACTTCGCCGCAATCCTGCCGAACTGGACCAAGGAAGACGCGCTGGAGATGGACGTGCTCACCACGGAACCGGATCGCATGGAATTCAACGTCACCCGCTGCCGCTACGCAGAGATGTACAAGGAAATGGGCGTTGGCGACATCGGTCATCTGCTGTCGTGCAATCGCGATGGCGATTTTTGCGTTGGCTACAATCCGGATATCGAACTGACCCGGACCCAGACGATCATGAAAGGCGCAAGCCACTGTGATTTTCGCTACAAGATGAAAAAGGACTGATCCATGGCCGTTGGAAACTGGGTGTCGCGCGAACTGGCCGCGCTGACCGCATTTCGTCACGATCTGCATGAAAATCCCGAATTGCTCTACGAGCTTCCGCGCACGGCCATGAAGGTCGCCGAGGCGCTGCGGACCGCCGGGGTCGATGAGGTGATCGAAGGTCTGGGCAAAACCGGCGTCGTTGGCGTGATCCACGGGCAAACCAACCGTTCGGGCCGAATGATCGGGCTGCGCGCGGATATGGATGCCCTGCCCATTCTGGAGACCACCGGCCTGCCCTATGCCTCCAAGGTGCCCGGCAAAATGCATGCCTGCGGTCATGACGGTCACACCACCATGTTGCTCGGCGCGGCGAAACATCTGGCGGAAACCCGCGCCTTTGACGGCACGGTGATCGTGATCTTCCAGCCAGCCGAGGAAGGCGGCGCAGGGGCCCAGGCGATGATCGAAGACGGGTTGTTCGACCGCTGGCCCTGTGACGAAGTTTACGGCATGCACAATATGCCAAACCTGCCAGTCGGCAGTTTCACCACCTCTGCAGGGCCGAACATGGGGGCGGTCGACAAGCTGACGATCCGCATCACCGGCAAGGGCGGCCACGCGGCCCAACCCCACAATGCGATCGACCCCTTTCCCGCACTAGCGGGCATCATTCAGGCCATTCACGGCATGAGCGCCCGCTCTGTCGATCCCTTCGAGTCTCATGTCGTGTCGCTCTGTGTGGTCGAGGGCGGCGATGCCTTCAACGTCATCCCCGAGGAAATCACGCTGGTTGGCACTGTGCGCACCCTCTCAGAAGACGTCCGCGATCATGTCGAAGCCCGCATCCGCCAGATCGTCACCCAGATCGCGGCGGGACATGCCTGCACCGGCGTTGTGGGCTATGACCGCAGCTATCCAGTGCTGATCAACCATGAGACGGAAACGGAATATGCCGCTGAGGCCGCCCGCGCGGTGGCTGGCGCCGACAAGGTCACGCTCGATATGGTGCCGACGCTGGGAGGCGAAGATTTCGCCTTCATGCTCAACAAGGTGCCCGGCTGTATGATCAACATCGGCAATGGCCCCTCGGCCAATCTTCATCACCCGGAGTATAACTTCAACGATGAGGTGATCGGCTGGGGCTGCTCTTACTGGGTGACGCTGGTACGTCAGCGGCTCGCACTCTGATCGCCGCATGAGAACGGCATGAAAAAACGGCGCGGTTTGCCGCGCCGTTTCATGTCTCTGATCACAAAGCTCAGTGCCCGAGGATCTGCGACAGGAACAGTTTCGTCCGATCCGATTGCGGATTGTTGAAGAACTCTTCCGGTTCGTTCTGTTCCACGATCTGCCCCTGATCCATAAAGATCACGCGGTTCGCCACCTGACGGGCAAAGCCCATTTCGTGGGTCACGCAGAGCATGGTCATGCCCTCTTCCGCCAGCTCGATCATCGTGTCGAGCACCTCTTTGATCATTTCGGGGTCGAGCGCCGACGTCGGTTCGTCGAACAGCATGATGCGCGGCTGCATGCACAGCGAACGCGCAATCGCCACACGCTGTTGCTGACCGCCCGAAAGCATGCCCGGATATTTATGCGCCTGATCCGGGATCTTCACCTTTTCCAGGAAATGCATCGCCAGATCTTCAGCCTCGCGTTTCGGCGTCTTACGCACCCACATCGGCGCCAGCGTACAGTTTTCCAGAATGGTCAAATGCGGGAAGAGGTTGAAGTGCTGGAAGCACATGCCAACCTCCGAGCGGATCCGGTCAATGTTCTTGAGGTCCGAGGTCAGTTCGGTCCCATCGACGATGATCTTGCCCTTCTGGTGCTCTTCAAGGCGGTTGATGCAGCGGATCATGGTGGATTTGCCAGAGCCCGAGGGCCCCGCTATGACGATCCGTTCGCCACGGTTCACAGTCAGGTTGATGTCACGGAGAACATGGAATTCGCCGTACCATTTGTTCATGTTGACGATCTGGATGGCCACCTCGTCGGAGACGGTCATGTTGGAACGATCAACGACACGTTCTGCAGCTTGAGACATGAGGGTCTCCTTTCTTAACGATGGTCGGTGCGGAGCTTGCGCTCCAGCCACTGAGAGTAACGGGACATGGCGAAACAGCAGATCCAGAACACGAGCCCGATGAAGATGAACAGCTCCCAATAGATGCCGTTCCAGGCCGCGTTGGCGCGGATCGCGTTGGACAGGCCCAGCATGTCATAGATGCCGATGAACATCACCAGAGTGGTGTCCTTGAACAGCCCGATAAAGGTGTTCACGATGCCCGGGATCGAGATCTTGAGCGCCTGCGGCATGATGATCAGCCGCTGCGCCTTCCAATAATCGAGTCCCAGCGCATCGGCGGCTTCATACTGGCCTTTGGGAAGCGCGGCGAGACCGCCCCGGATCACCTCGGCCATGTAAGCCGACGAAAACATCGTCACCATGATGATCACCCGAAGGGTCAGGTCAAAGGTCGTCCCCGGCGGCAGGAAGTAGTTGAGCAGCAGCGACGCGGTGAACAGCAGCGTGATCAGCGGCACCCCACGGATGAATTCAATGAAGCCCACACAGATGGTTTTCACGATGAACAGATCCGACTGACGGCCCAGCGCCAGAACGATGCCGATCGGCAGCGACAGAGCAATCCCCGACAGGCCGATGATCAGACAGATCATGAAGCCACCAAGGTCGCGGCTTTGGACTTCTTGCAGGTGCCCGACTGGCAGTGCTGAATTCAACACATCGACTAGCATCGGCCCAATCAGAATCCACCACAGAAGGCCCGCCACAACGGCCGCAATCGATGACAGGGCCATGGAGCCAAAACGGTCGACGACTTTGAACGCGAGGCCAGCAAGCGCGAAACCGGCAGCAACCGAGGCCACCCCCCAGATCGTGCCGCCCCAGACGAGCCACACCATGAAGAAGGGAAAGGCCATGGTGATCCACAGCATCTTGCGTGGCAGCTTGTCGAACAGCACGGGCGCCAGCGCCAGCAGCATCAGGACGAAGGCCAGATTGGCACGCCAGTATTCGGTCTCCGGATAGAACCCGTAGATCAACTGGTTCCAGCGTTCGCGGATGACCGCCCAACAGGCGTGGTGGGTTTCCCCGAAACGTTCTGTCAGAATCTGGCGACATTCATCAAGCGAATTGGCATCCCAGACGCCGCCAAAAATCCACGGCAGGGTGCCTTTGAGCACGATAAAAATCACATAGATCGAGACCAGCGTCAGGATCGAATTGATCCAGCCCGAGAACAGGTTTTCACGGACCCAGCGCGATACGCCGACCTGGGAGCGCGGCGCAGGCTGCTGGTCCAGCATTTCCTTACGCACATAGGAGAGGGAGGTGTTTGTGCTCATCTCAGCGCTCCTTCAGCTTCACGGACTTGTTGTAGAGGTTCATCCCGGACGAGATGAACAGGCTCACGATCAGATAAATCAGCATCATCAAGAGCATGCATTCCAGTTCGCGCCCGGTGGTGTTGAGCGTCGTGCCGCCCAGCGTCGACCGCAAATCCATGTAGCCGACGGCCAGCGCCAGGGAGGAGTTCTTGGTCAGGTTCAGGTATTGGGAAATCAGCGGCGGGATGATGACCCGCAGCGCCTGCGGCAGGATCACAAGGTTCATCGTCCGCGACGGGCGCAGGCCCAATGCAAAGGCGGCTTCGGTCTGACCCTTGGAAATTGCAAGGATCCCCGACCGCACGATTTCGGCGATAAAGGCCCCCGTGTAGAAGCTCAGCGCCAGCCAGAGCGCCAGCATCGAGTTGCGCAGATGCACGCCACCACCGAAGTTAAAGCCCTTCAATTCCGGGAACGACAGGGTGATCGGGCGCCCCATCAGGAAGTAGACAATAACGGACGGCAGAAAGAAGATGGCCAGCTTGATCCAGAAGGTGGGCAACAGCTGTCCAGTGGCTTCAAACCGCTTGAGTGCCCATTTGCCAAAGGCCCAGATACCGACCAGCGACAGCAGGAACACGATCACCACCACCAGAGACCCCGGTCCCCAGACAGGGGCGGGCAGATAGGTGCCGCGGTTCGTCACCGCAATCGAATCCCACAGCCACATGGATGCGTCCGGCGTTTCTCCGCGAAATGCGCGCGGGGCGGGCAGAGATTCGGACAGCACCGCCATGAAGGCAAGGATCCAGAGCAGAACGGGAATGTTGCGGAAGCTTTCCACATAGACGGTCATGATCTTCGCCGTCAGCCAGTTCTTGGAGAGGCGCAGCACACCGGCCACAACGCCGATGACGGTTGCCAGCGCACAGCCCAGAACGGCCACCATCAGCGTATTGAGAAGCCCGACGATCGTGGCTCGCAAATGCGTGTCATTCGATGAATATGGGATCAGCTGCTGGTTGATGTCGTAAGCAGCACGACTGAACAGAAACCCAAAATCAAAGTCCTTGCCCAGATTGGACAGGTTGATGATGGTGTTTCGAATAAGAAAGGCCAGGATCAGCATGAAAGCGATGAATGCGATGACCTGAATGGTCATGGAGCGATACCGCGTGTCATAGATCAGCTGGCTGAGCCGAAAACCTTGGTTTTCCGCATCTGGTATTGTCGTCATGAGAGACGGTCCCCTGTTTCCCCTGAGTACACCCTACCCATCACAGTGCAGCTAAGCCGCATGCGTGCAGTTTGCTCTTGTCAAATCGGTAGGGCCGTAAAGGAAAAGGGCGCGGTGTGCCCCGCGCCCTTCCCTTTGATCAGTCTTAACGGAAGGGCGGCGAGTAGATCAGGCCGCCTTCGGTCCACTGAGCGTTGAGACCACGAGCCAGCGCCACCGGGGTGTTTTCGCCGATGTTTTTCTCGAAGCTTTCGCCGTAGTTGCCAACCTGGGTCAGGATGTTCAGAGCCCAGTCGTTTTCAAGGCCGAGCATCGCGCCCAGTTCGCCTTCGACACCCAGCAGACGGTTGATTTCCGGGTTATCGGTACCCGCGGACATTTCTTCCGCATTGGCAGAGGTCACGCCGTATTCTTCGGCAGCGATCATCGCGTTGAGCGACCAGCGCACGATATCACCCCAGTTGTCATCGCCATGGCGAACAAGCGGACCGAGCGGCTCTTTGGAAATGATTTCCGGCAGAACCACATAGGCTTCGGGGTTTTCGAAGGACGCACGCGAAGCCGCCAGTGCGGAGGCGTCGGTGGTGTAGACGTCACAGGCCCCAGCCAGGAACTGCGTCTGCGCTTCGGTGAAGCTTTCAACCGGAACCGGTTCGTAGTCCATGTTGTTCACACGGAAATAGTCGGCGAGGTTCAGTTCGGTCGTGGTACCGGTTTCGATACACACGGTCGCGCCAGACAGCTCTTTCGCGGAGGAAACGCCGAGGTCTTTGGGGACCATGAAGCCCTGACCGTCGTAGTAGTTCACACCGACAAAGGTGTTCTTGAGGTCGACGTCACGCGAGAAGGTCCAGGTGGTGTTCCGGGCCAGCATGTCCACTTCGCCGGAGGCCAATGCGGTGAAACGCACGGCAGAGGTCAGCGGCGTGTATTCAACGGCTTCGGAGTCACCCAGCACGGCAGCGGCGACAGCGCGACATACGTCGACGTCAAAGCCGACGAAGTTGCCGTTTGCGTCCGGTGCAGCAAAGCCGGGGGTCCCCGGGTTCACACCACATTTCAGCGCGCCACGGTCTTTCACGGCTGCCAGCGTGGAGGAATCCTGAGCCATCGCTGTACCGGCGGCGAGACCCGCCAGCGTCAGCGCGCCAAGAAATACGGATTTTTTCATAGTTACCTCTTCCTGATATTGCGCCTGTCCCGGCGCTCTTTCCGGTCCTCCCCGGACCGGGGGCGATATCGAAATGGGCATCTGCCCCTTCAATGAGCTTAGTGTGGAAGGATTCATTCAGAAACGTCAAGTCTGCGATCACGAATCTGCATGAGAACTGTGCGTCCGCTCAAATCACTCGCATTTCCGCGTGCTGTTTGAGCGCGACGGCTGAATCCGCGCTACTTAATTGACCACACGGTAAAACAGCGCCGCCTGAAGGAAGCTCTGGCGCTTGATTTCAGCGGCCTCCTCGGCCTCCTCATCCGCGCCCCATTGTTCGCTCTGGAAGTCTTCATCAATACGCGACAGGCTCCACGCGGCCTCTGCTTCCAACTGGCCTTCGGTCACGGCGAAGGCCAGAATCAGCGATCCCGACAGCGTCACAAGATCGTGGAAAGCTGCCAGTTCAAATGCCGTGAACCCGTGGGTTTTCTCCCGCAGAACCGCCAGCGCTGCCGGATCCTGCGGGGCATGCATCACGCCGGAGCGCAGCACCAGCTGTACCCCCAAATGCGAGGTGGCCCATTCCAAAACCGGATCCCAGCCCTGCGCCTGTCGATCCACCAGTTCGCGCGGATATTCAGCGCGATAACACAGCAGATCGCTGTCACCATAGTCAGCCAGAAGATCGGCCACCTCGCCATGCTGGACCGCAACCTTGTCGATGGCGGCATTGGCACCCCGGGTTGCAGGCATGGTGTTCGGATCAATCTCGTCTGCCTGCGCGGCCCATTCAGCGGCGATCAGATCCGCCAAAGCCCGCGTTGGCACCCTGAGCGGTGCCTTGGCGGGCGTGCGCACCTGGCGGCCATCCAGATGAATGCCGAACCCCTCGGCACTTTCCGTCACCGTGATGTTTTTCCAAAACCGCTTTGCTGCCCATTCTGCCACTGTTCAGTCCTTCCAGATCTCTTCCAAAGCCGGCACCAATTGGCCGAAATCGTCCAAAACCGCAAGCGCGCCGGTTTCCTTCAGCGCCGATGCGCCATGATAGCCCCAGCTGACACCGAGCCCCCGCACCCGCGCCGCCCGCGCCATTTCCATATCGTAGGTTGTATCCCCCAGCACGATCGCGTCCTCACGCGCCACGCCGCAGTCGCTCAGGCAGGCCTCGACCATCGAAGGATGCGGTTTGGAGGGGTGATCATCGGCGCATTGGGTGCTCAGAAACAGATTGCCGAACTTCCAGGCCTCCAGCAGCGCATTCAGGCCGCGACGGCTTTTGCCGGTCGCAATCGCCAGCAAGATATCTTCACGCCCTCCCAGGGCGCGCACCGCAGCTTCGGCACCGGGATAAAGCGGCGAGGCCTCCGCCCCCCGCTTGAGACGTTGTGCATGAAATTCGGTCTTATAGAATTCCGTCAGCTGCGCGATCTGCTCCGCCCCCACGCTGGGCGCGAGTTCGCGCATCGCCATGGGCAAAGACAGCCCCACGATAGACAGGATCGCATCCCGGTCGGGCACGGCAAGACCGAGGTGCGTGAAAGCTTCGTGCACAGAAGCAATGATATGCGCCTGACTGTCGACCAGCGTGCCGTCGACGTCGAAAATCACCAGCTTCATCCGCGCAGTTCCTCAAAGGGATCGTCTGCGGCCAGATCCTCGGTCCAACCAAAGGTCTCCCAGCTCTGCTTCATATGCTCTGGCAAGGGCGCGGTCACGGTGATGGTCTTGCGCTTGACCGGGTGTTCAAAGGTGAAGCTGCGCGCATGCAGGTGCAGTTTCTTGGAAATGATCCCCCCAAGCTGTGCGCCCCAGCCATCGCCGAGGTTTTCCTGCCCGGAGCCGCCATATTTACCATCCCCGATAATCGGGTGGCCAATTTCAGCCATATGTGCACGCAACTGATGGGTGCGGCCTGTGATCGGCTCCATCGCCACCCAACTGGCGCGCGAGGCAACACGGTACAGCGTCGCATAAAGCGTATGCGCGCGTTTTGCCCCCTCAGTCGCATCAATGTCGCGCGGATGCACCGCGATCATCTTTTCGCCCTCTCCGCGCCGACCATGGCCGGGGGCCTTGACCAGCCCGTATTTGATCTCTCCCAGATAGGGCACCGGCACACCGGCCACGAGCGCCCAATAGATCTTGCGGGTGTTCTTGTGACGGAAGGCCTCGGTCAGCTTCGTGGCCATGGCGGGTGTACGAGCCAGCACCAGCACGCCCGAGGTGTCCTTGTCGAGCCGGTGCACAAGGCGTGGCTTGTCGTCATAGCCAAAGCGCAGCGCTTCTGACAGACCATCTACATGACGTAGCTGCTTGGAGCCGCCCTGCGTCGGCAGACCTGCGGGTTTGTTGATGACGATCACATGATCGTCTTTATAGAGCACCGCATCCTGCATCATCTTGGCATCGGCCGCCGAGATATTGGCAGCGTCCCGTTTCGGCTTGGGCGCGTTCGGATCGGGCAGCGGCGGCACGCGGACTTCCATCCCCGGTGCCACGCGCGTATTCGATTTGACCCGCGCACCGTCGACACGGATTTCGCCTTTACGGCACATCTTTTCGATATTGCCCTGCGTCAGCTGCGGGAAGGTCTTGCGGAACCAGCGGTCCAGCCGTTGTTCCGGCTGATCGTCCCCGATGGTGATCAATTGAACCTTGCTCATGCGTAGAAACTCCGTGCGGAATAAAGGCCAAGGGCGATGCCCCCCAGCGCCAATGCGAGCGTGCCAAAGACATAGAGCGCGGCCAGCCCGACTTCGCCCCGCTCGTAGATGGTCATCGCGTCCAGCGAAAAGGCCGAATAGGTCGTGAAGCCCCCCAACACCCCGGTCATCAGGAGTGGCGCAAAGCGGTTGCCATTTTCATGGGCCAGAACAACGACGATCACGCCCATCAGAAAGGAGCCGACGAAATTCACCGTCAGCGTTCCCCATGGGAAATCCTTGCCCAGCACGCGCGCCACGGCATTGCCGGTCAGATACCGCGCCGAAGCTCCAATCGCGCCGCCCAATGCGACCTGGATCAAGGGTGTCATCATCGTCCTCATCGGTTTTGGCCCCGTTGCCCCTTATGGGACTGGCCTTTTGCGCGTTCCTGTGGCCCGCGGCGCCTATTGTCAACCGCCTCGTTTTTCACGCAGCTTGTCGAAATAGGCCACCCGCTTGGCCAGATCGCGTTCAAAGCCACGCTCTACGGGTTTGTAGAACTGCGTGCGCGGCAGGCTGTCAGGAAAGAAATTCTGCCCCGAAAACCCGTCTTCGGCATCATGATCATAGGCGTATCCCGCGCCATATCCCTGCTCTGCCATCATCTTGGTCGGGGCATTCAGGATATGTTTCGGCGGCGGCTCCGACCCGGTTTTGCGGGCGGCCTCTTTTGCCGCCTTAAAGGCGACATAGACAGCGTTCGACTTGGGCGCGAGCGCGAGATAAACCACGGCCTGCGCCAGCGCGAGTTCACCCTCTGGCGAGCCCAGCCGCTCATAGCTTTCCCAGGCGTGCAGCGCGATGGATTGCGCCTGCGGGTCGGCCAGCTGGATGTCCTCAATCGCCATGCGCAGCAGCCGGCGCGCCAGATAGCGGGGATCTTCACCCCCCTCCAGCATCCGGTTGAACCAATATAGCGCCGCGTCTGGATCAGAGCCGCGAATGGATTTGTGCAGGGCCGAAATCAGGTTGTAATGCTCATCCCCGGATTTGTCGTATTTTGCCGCCCGCCGCATCAGCCGTTTGCCAAGCTGTTCGGGATCAAGCGGCGCCTCGACACGCCAGGCCGCAATCTGTTCGATCAGATTCAAAAGCGTCCGCCCGTCTCCATCCGCCATCTCGTAAAGCGCAACGCGCGCTGCATCGGTCAAAGGCAAAGAGACATCCAGCTCCGTTTCGGCGCGGTGGGTCAACTGCTCTAGATCCTCGGGCGTCAACCGGGTCAGCACCATCACCTGCGACCGCGACAGCACAGCCGCGTTCAGCTCGAAAGACGGATTCTCCGTGGTCGCGCCAACCAGCAGGATGGTGCCATCTTCCATATGCGGCAGAAAGCTATCCTGCTGCGCCTTATTGAAACGATGGATCTCATCCACAAACAGCAGGGTCCCCTGCCCGTTCTGCCGCCGCAGACGCGCCGCTTCAAAGACTTTGCGCAGCTCCGGCACCCCGGTGAAAATGGCGGAAATCTGAACGAAATGCAGATCGGTTTCATGGGCCAGAAGCCGGGCGATGGTGGTCTTGCCCACACCGGGCGGCCCCCAGAAAATCAGAGACGACAAAGCCCCGGAGCGCAACATCACACCCAGCGGCGCATCCGGCCCCAGAACCTGCTGTTGCCCGACAACCTCGCTCAGCGCACGCGGGCGCAACCGGTCCGCAAGCGGACGAGGAGCGTCTTTTGTCGTGCTTTTAGGATCGGAGGAAGAAAACAGATCAGCCATAACGAAAGACTACGCCGGGCACAGAGAAGACGAAAGGGGGATCACACCCCCGCAACGCTCAAAGAATGCGAATGTCCTTGGCCTTTTGAATAGCCTCTGAGGTGGTGCGCGCCATCAGCCGTTCGCGCGCCGAAACCAAACGTGCCTTCAGGGCACTCTCTGAAATGCCGAGTTTCGCGGCGGCGGCAGCATGGCGATCGCCACCCGCAATGCATTGCAAGGCCTGAACCTGCGCACGGGTCAAATCGACACGCGGTTCGGAGACCTCGTGCAGCGTGCGCACGATTGTCGAGATTTTGGCCATCTCCAGATCGTCGAATTCGCGATCAGCGCGCGCGCAGCTCACGATGGAGCGCGACTGAATCTGTCCGCAGGAAAAGGTCGCCCCGTAGGTCAACCCAAAGTCGGCCGCTTCACGCAGGATGTTAAAAGGATCGGGCAAGACGATTTCGCTCCATCGCGTACGCCCCTCGCGGCTTAGACCCCAAGCGATCTTGGGATCGCGCAATGCATAGACATTTGCGGTGTAGTGATCGACCCAAGCGGGGTCATATGTCATGTCCAAAACCAAAGGTGACGCAAATCGAATATGCAAACTCGCAAAATATCCCGCCGGAGCATTTTCCCGTAAAAGCGCAAATAAACGCCTCACTTCAGTTGTATTCGCCATAAATAAACTGCCCGTTATAATCCGCGCCCCCACCCACTGGAGCATCAACGTCATCTAGTTAGCTCACATAGTGCGCAAATCAAATCACAGACGCACGATTTTTTTCCTGACGCGTGTTTTTATCAGCCCCCAGACACTGAACCAACCCATCTCACACAATGCCACCAAACAATGTCGAAAGTTTGGCATCCACGCTTTGGTTCCCGCAAGGCCTTTTCGGTCAAATTTCAGCGAGGCAATAAAAAAGCCCCGCGCTGGCGGGGCTTTTCAATTCAGTCAGAGCATAAGCTCTTAGTCAGCCAATTCGGCGGCTTCTTCAGCTTCCAGGCGGGCTTTGTCAGCAGCGCCCTTGGCAGCCGGATCACGGTCGACCAGCTCGATGATCGCCATCGGGGCCATATCGCCATAACGGAAGCCAGCTTTCAGAACGCGGGTGTAACCACCTTGACGTTCCGCGTAGCGCGGGCCGAGAACTTCAAAGAGTTTCGCGACGTCTTTGTCTTGTTTCAGCTGAGCAGCAGCCTGACGACGGGCGTGCAGATCGCCACGTTTGCCGAGGGTGATCAGCTTGTCCATGATGCGCTTCAGCTCTTTGGCTTTCGGCAGCGTGGTTTTGATCTGTTCGTGCTCAATGAGCGAGCCAGCCATGTTGGAGAACATCGCTTTGCGGTGTTCGTGGGTCCGGTTCAGGCGGCGGTAACCTTTAGCATGACGCATTTCATATCTCCTTTAGCGTATTTTGCTTTGTCTGGCAGCCGATGCGTGTCAGCCACTCTCCTTGGGGCCCTACTCACTGATAGATATGCCCGGTTGTTCCCCGCCAGATGCGGGCATTCTCGGGGGAGGCCGCGGCCTCCCCCAAATCTCTTAGAACTGGTCTTCGAACTTCTTGGCCAGATCTTCAATGTTCTCAGGCGGCCACTCGTCGACATCCATGCCGAGGTGCAGCCCCATACCGGACAGAACCTCTTTGATCTCGTTGAGAGATTTGCGGCCGAAGTTCGGGGTGCGGAGCATCTCGGCTTCGGTCTTCTGGATGAGGTCGCCGATATAGACAATGTTGTCGTTCTTGAGGCAGTTCGCAGACCGCACGGACAGCTCCAACTCGTCCACTTTCTTGAGCAGAAGCGGGTTGAATTCCAGACCGTCGTCCTCTTCCTGACGACCAGCCGATTCCGGCTCGTCGAAGTTGACGAAGATGCCCAGTTGGTCCTGCAGAATGCGCGCAGCAAAGGCCACGGCGTCCTCCGGGGTCACGGAACCGTCGGTTTCGACCTTGAGCGTCAGCTTGTCATAGTCGAGCACCTGACCTTCACGGGTCGGCTGCACGTCATAGGACACTTTCTTGACCGGCGAATAGATCGCATCGACCGGGATCAGGCCGATCGGCGCATCTTCCGGTTTGTTCTTATCGGCGGACACGTAGCCCTTACCAGTGTTGACAGTCAGCTCCATGAACAGGTCAGCGCCATCGTCGAGGTGACAGATGACATGATCCTTGTTCAGAACCTCAATACCCGCGGTTTCGGAAATGTCACCAGCGGTCACAACCATCGGCCCCTTGGCAGAGATCGAAAGACGCTTCGGCCCTTCCACTTCCATACGCAGGGACACGCCTTTGAGGTTCAGGATAATGTCGGTGACGTCTTCGCGTACCCCGGCAACAGAAGAGAACTCGTGCAGAACGTTGTCGATCTGAACAGAGGTGATGGCCGCGCCTTGCAGCGACGACATCAGAACACGACGCAGCGCGTTGCCGAGCGTCAGACCAAAGCCGCGTTCAAGCGGTTCAGCAACAATCGTTGCCTGACGTGCGGGTTCATTGCCCGGCTTCACATCAAGCTGTTGCGGTTTAATGAGCTCGGCCCAATTCTTGTGGATCATGCGGTAGCCTCCATTCTTGTCCTCCAGCCCATGTCCGAAAGCGGGGGACGCCCGAGGGGTCTCAAAACGCAAAAACGGACCGCAGGCGCGTGACGCCCGCGATCCTTAAATCGTCTTTGTGATTACACGCGGCGACGCTTCGGCGGGCGGCAGCCGTTGTGTGCAATTGGGGTCACGTCGCGGATGGACGTGATGTTGAAGCCGACGGCGGCCAGCGCACGGAGCGCCGATTCGCGGCCAGAGCCGGGGCCCTGAACTTCGACTTCGAGAGTTTTGACGCCGTGGTCCTGAGCTTTTTTACCAGCGTCTTCAGCGGCCATCTGGGCAGCGTAAGGCGTGGATTTCCGGGAGCCTTTGAAGCCCATGGTGCCAGCGGACGACCAGGAGATCGCATTGCCTTGCACGTCGGAGATCAGGATTTTGGTGTTGTTGAAGGTGGAGTTCACGTGAGCAACGCCAGCGGCGATGTTCTTGGAAGCCTTCTTCTTTGTCGTACGACGGGTATCGCGTGCCATAGTTCAGATCTCCCCTTACTTCTTCTTACCAGCGATGGCCTTTGCGGGGCCTTTGCGGGTGCGAGCGTTGGTGTGGGTGCGCTGACCGCGAACCGGCAGGTTACGACGGTGACGCAGGCCGCGGTAGCAGCCGAGGTCCATCAGGCGCTTGATGTTCATCTGGGTCTCGCGACGCAGATCGCCTTCGACGGTGTAGTTGGCGTCGATGTGTTCGCGGATGGCGAGCACTTCGGCGTCGGACAGCTCGTTCACACGACGGGTTACGTCGATGCCAACGGCGTCACAGATTGCTTTGGCAGAGGTGTTACCGATACCGGTGATGTAGGTGAGGGCGATGGGAACCCGCTTTGCAGTCGGGATGTTCACGCCAGCGATACGTGCCACGTTGTCTTTCCTTTCGTTGCGGTTCCGTAGTTCCGGAACCTTTTTTCACAACGGAGGCTCGCGGGACAAAGCCGGCGAGCCACAGCTGAATTCGATGATGATCCGCTGGGGCGCGACCCGTTTGCGAATCTTTTACCCCTAAGGGGATGGGTTGCCATACGGGGGAATCACCCAAGCGTCAAGAGGCCCGGGTGATTTAACCGGTCAGGCCAGCGCTTTCGCAACGTCAGCGGCGACTGCGTCCATATCCTGCAGCCCGTCGACCGCCTTCAGATCGCCTTTGGCATAGTAGTAGCCGATCAGCGGAGAGGTCTTTTTGTAGTATTCCATCAGACGGATACGCACGCTGTCCTCATTGTCGTCCGCGCGCACCGGCTCGCCTGCGGCGGCGGCCTCTTTGGCGCGGTTCACGATCCGCGCGACAAGCGTCTCATCGTCGACTTCAAGCTGGACAACGGCGTCAAGCGTCTGCCCTTTGTCCGCCAGAAGCTGACCAAGCGCGTCGGCCTGTCCCAGCGTCCGCGGGAAGCCGTCAAAGATAAAGCCGCCTTCGCTGCCCTCTTCCAGTTTCTCGGCGATCAGCCCGATCACGATCTCATCGGTCACAAGCTGACCGGCGTCCATGATCGCAGCGACCTTCTGACCCATTTCCGTGCCCGACGTCCGTGCTGCGCGCAGCATGTCACCGGTGGAAAGCTGAACCATACCCCGCTCCTCCACGAGGCGGCGTGCTTGAGTGCCTTTGCCCGCACCCGGCGGGCCAAGGAGAATAATATTCATCGTCTTGCTGTCCCTCTTTTGCTGCGCTTCCTCCCGCGCAGCTGAGATTTCTCGATCAGCCCCTCATACTGGTGCGCCAGCAAATGAGACTGGACTTGCTGGATGGTATCCATGGTCACAGATACCACAATCAGCACCGAAGTCCCGCCAAAATAGAACGGAATGGCAAATTGGTTGCGCAGGATCTCAGGCAGAAGGCAGACGGCTGCCAGATAGGCAGAGCCTACCACCAGGATCCGGGTCACGATATAATCCAAGTGCTCTTCGGTTTTCTTCCCGGGGCGAATGCCCGGAATAAAGCCGTTCTGGTTCTTCAGGTTCTTCGCCACGTCTTCGGTCTTGAAGGCCACGTTCGCAGTGTAGAAATACGCGAAGAAGACGATCATCAGCGCGAAGAACAGAAGATAGAGCGGCTGGCCCGGCCCAAAGTAGGCCAGAAGCGTCGACATCACCGGTCCCAGATCGGATTGCCCGGAGAAAGTCGCAATCGTTGTCGGCAACAGCAGCAGAGAACTGGCGAAGATCGCCGGGATCACGCCGGCCGGGTTCACCTTGATCGGCAGGTGCGAAGACTGCGCGTCATAGATTTTCATGCCTTGCTGGCGACGCGGATACTGGATGTGCACCTTGCGCAGCGCGCGTTCCATGAACACGACAAAGGCGATCACAGCCACGATCATGGCCACGACGATCAGGATCACAGCAGGCGAAATCGCACCGGACCGGCCAGAAGCAAAGAACTGTGCCAGCGCGCCCGGAATTTCGGCGACGATACCGACGAAAATGATCAGCGAGATGCCGTTGCCGATGCCGCGATTGGTGATCTGCTCACCCAGCCACATCAGGAACATGGTGCCGCCCACCAGCGTGATCACCACACCGGCGCGGAAATACCAGCCCGGATCATGGGCGAGGTTCCCGGCTTCCAACGACGCCGCGAGACCGTAGGCCTGGAACAGCGCCAGTGCGACGGTGCCGAACCGGGTGTATTGGTTGATTTTCTTACGACCGGCTTCGCCTTCTTTCTTGAGGTTCTCAAGCGAGGGCACCAACGAGGTCAGCAGCTGAACGATGATCGACGCCGAGATGTAGGGCATGATGCCAAGGGCAAAGATCCCCATCCGGCCAAGCGCACCGCCGGTGAACATCGACAGGATGCCCCCAAGGCCCGATGCGGCCTGATCCATAAAGTCCTTCAGCGCGTTGCCGTCGATACCGGGCACCGGGATATAGGTCCCAAGACGGTAGACGATCAACAGACCGAGGGTGAAAAGGATACGCTGGCGAAGCTCTTTGGCTTTCCCGAGGGTGCCCCAGTCGAGGTTCGCCGCCATTTGTTCTGCTGCAGATGCCATTAATGGTCTCTTTCTTCGCGACAGCGCCGCCCATCCGGCTTTCCGGGGGCGGCGCTTGGAAAACTCAAGGTCCGATTTAAGGGGCGAAGGCCCCTCTCACAAGCCTTATTCGGCCGCCGCGTCGGCCTTTGCGGCCACAGTCAGCGAACCGCCGGCTTTTTCGACAGCGTCGATGGCGGATTTGGAGGCGCCGGTCACGGAGATGGTCAGTTTGGATTTGACCTCACCTTTGGCCAGAACGCGGATGCCGTCGAGTTTACGACGCACGAGGCCGGAGGCCACGAGGGTCTCTTCGGTCACGTTGGCAGCGTCCAGTTTGCCAGCTTCGATGAACTTTTCGATGAGGCCAAGGTTCACAACGGCGAATTTCGCACGGTTCGGCTTGTTGAAGCCACGCTTCGGCAGGCGTTGGTAGAGCGGCATTTGGCCGCCTTCGTAGCCATTGATCGCTACACCCGAACGGGACTTTTGACCTTTGATACCACGGCCACCCATTTTACCTTTGCCGGAGCCAGGGCCACGGCCAACGCGGGTGCGGGATTTGGTTGCGCCGGGATTGTCGCGCAGTTCATGCAATTTCATGTCGCTTCTCCTTGCCGGATGTGCCCTCCAGCGACGGAGTGGGCAAACGCGGCTTACATGTGTTGATTCTGATGGACACGACTGTCCACCGGGGGCGTATAGACGCAAAGGGGATGCCGATCAAGGGCTGTGTCCCTGAATGCGACGGTTTGAACCTTTGCCCCTGCCCGCTTCACACAAAGACCTTCTTCACGCAAAAACACCCCACAGTCTTCTGCGGGGTGTTTGATCTTGCAAAGCCTTTGCTCGGGACCGCCCTTTGCGGGCTGGTCCGGCTCAGCTGCGTGTCTCACGCAGGTATTCAGTCCAGCACGGTGCAGGACCCTTGGTCCATGCCGATTTCAGTGCACGCAGGGCGCTGGTGAACGGGCCGGATTGGATCGGGAAGGAGGCGGCGATTTGCATGTCGGGTCCTTTCGGTGAGAACGCGGTACGTTTCAGACAGCGCGGGCGGCGGCGCGGGCGATGTCGATGATGTCGGACCGACCGAGACCGATGTCGCTCAACTCATGATCGCTCAGCGCGTCGAGCTGGTTGAATGTGGTCGAATAGGCACGTTGACGTGCGTAAGACAGGCGAATGCCCTCCACGGCTGTGCGGATCATGCGCGACAGGGAGAAGCCGGAGGTGCGGGCGGAGGGATGTGCAATATGTGCCATAGTGTTTGTTCCTTGCAGTGACGGAGCCGGATGCTCCGCGCTCTTGTTTCTTTGATCTCTCTGGGAGTGACGCTCATGTAGAGACAGACAGGAACAATGACATCCCCCTGAATCGGACTGCCCGCTATGCACAAAATGCATGCAGTTTTAAAACTGTCTAATTTTTAGCCAATCGAACTGCGGCGCATGAAAAATGCCCCACTGAAAACAGCGGGGCATCTTAAAATTCCAAGACGGAGAAGGTCGGCTCAGCCGCGCTCTTCGACGATTTCGACGAGGTGCGGGATCGAGGAGACCATGCCGCGGACGGAAGGGGTGTCTTCCAGTTCACGGGTCTTGTGCATTTTGTTGAGGCCGAGACCGATCAGCGTCTGACGCTGTTTGGCCGGGCGACGAATCGGAGAACCGATTTGTTTCACAACGATGGTTTTAGCCATGTCCAGATCTCCTTACGCTTCAGCGGCTTCAGAAGCCGGCTCATCCTTTTTCAGGATGTCGGCAACTTTTTTACCACGACGCTGAGCCACGGAACGCGGGGAGGCTTCTTTCTTGAGGCCGTCCAGCGTGGCGCGGATCATGTTGTAGGGGTTTTGCGACCCGATGGATTTCGCAACAACGTCCTGCACGCCGAGCATTTCGAACACAGCACGCATCGGACCACCTGCGATGATCCCGGTACCGGTCGGTGCGGTGCGCATCACAACTTTACCCGCGCCGTGACGACCATGCATGTCGTGGTGCAGAGTGCGGCCTTCCTTGAGCGGGACGCGGATCATTTGGCGCTTGGCTTGCTCGGTGGCTTTGCGAATGGCCTCAGGGACCTCTTTCGCTTTACCTTTGCCGAAGCCGACGCGGCCTTTTTGGTCGCCCACAACAACGAGAGCAGCAAAGCCGAAGCGTTTACCACCCTTCACGGTTTTGGACACACGGTTGATCGCAACGAGACGATCAGCGAATTCCGGGGTTTCGTCGCGATCGCGGCGATCCCGGCGGTTTTCACGTTCTGCCATGAGGCATTCCTTTCATGGTGGCGTAGCTTCACGCCGTTGTCTCAATCCGAGTGAAAGGCCCGGCAAGCGGGCCTAACCTGGATCATCGGGGAGGCGACAGGACCGCCTCCCACAAGGGATTTAGAACTTCAGGCCGCCTTCACGCGCAGCGTCGGCCAGAGCCTTCACTTTGCCGTGGAACAGGAAGCCGCCACGGTCGAAGTAGCACTCTTCGACACCGGCTTTCTTGGCGCGCTCTGCGATCGCTGCACCCACTTTGGAGGCGGCTTCGACGTTGTTCTTGCCAACCACACCGAGATCTTTCTCGAGCGTGGATGCGGCGGCCAGGGTTTTGCCCTGCACATCGTCGATCAGCTGAGCGCTGATGTTCTTGTTGGAGCGATGGATCGACAGGCGGAGCTTGCCGACATTGCTCTTGCGAAGCTTGTTCCGAACGCGCAAGCGGCGTTTCAGAAACAGGGTACGTTTGCTGTTTGCCATGATGAGCGTCCTTACTTCTTCTTACCTTCTTTGCGGAAGATATACTCGTCTTTGTATTTGATACCTTTGCCTTTGTAGGGCTCGGGCTTACGCCATTCGCGGATGTTGGCCGCGACCTGGCCGACGAGTTGCGGATCGGAACCTTCCACAGTGATCTCGGTCGGTTTCGGAGCGGTCACAGTGATGCCCTCCGGAACTTCGAAGTTCACTTCGTGGGAGTAGCCGAGGTTCAGCTTCAGGACGTTGCCCTGCATCTGAGCCCGGTAACCAACCCCGTTGATCTCCAGCTCTTTTTTGAAGCCTTCGCTGACGCCGGTCACCATGTTCGCGATCACAGTGCGGGACATGCCCCACTGCTGACGCGCACGCTTGGATTTCCCGCGCGGTGTCACGCTGATGCTGTTGTCTTCAACAGTCAGGGTCACATCGTCGGTGGCGGTGAAGGCGTGAGTGCCCTTCGGGCCTTTCACTTCGATTTTCTGGCCGGACACGGACGCGGAAACGCCGCCGGGCAGATCAATCGGTTTCTTACCAATACGAGACATCGAATGACCTCCTTAGAAGACGGTGCAAAGCACTTCGCCACCAACGTTGTTGGCACGAGCGTTTGCGTCCGACATCACACCTTTGGGTGTGGAGACAATCGACACGCCGAGGCCCTGACGGACAGACGGAATGTCTTTGACACCGAGGTACACGCGACGGCCGGGCTTGGAAACCCGTTTCAGTTCGCGAATGACCGGAGTGCCTTCGAAGTATTTCAGGCTGATTTCGAGGGTCGGGTGACCTGCGGAATCAGTGCCCTTTTCGTAGCCGCGGATGTAGCCTTCGTCGAGCAGCACATCCAGAACCCAACCACGCAGCTTAGACGCCGGGGTGGAGACAACGGATTTACCGCGCAACTGAGCGTTACGGATACGGGTGAGCATATCGCCGATAGGATCGTTCATATCTGTCTCTCCCTTACCAGCTCGATTTCACCAAACCGGGGATCTGGCCGAAAGAGCCCAGTTCCCGCAGCATGATCCGGGACACCTTCAGCTTACGGTAGTAAGCGTGCGGACGGCCGGTCAGCTGGCAACGGTTATGAAGACGGGTAGCCGAGCTGTTGCGCGGCAGTTCAGCAAGCTTCAGGGAGGCGCGGAAGCGCTCCTCCATCGGCTTTTCTTGGTCGTAGATAACCTCTTTGAGAGCAGCGCGCTTAGCGGCGTATTTCGCCACCAGCTTCTCGCGCTTGCGCTCACGGGCGATCATGGATTTCTTAGCCATGTTCTTAAAACTCCTCGCGCGATCAGCTGTTGAAGGGCATGTTGAAAGCTTTCAACAGGCTCTTGGCTTCAGCGTCGGTTTTCGCCGTGGTGGCGATGACAATGTCCATACCCCAGACTTCGTCGACTTTGTCGAAGTTGATCTCGGGGAACACGATGTGCTCTTTGATGCCCATGGCGTAGTTGCCACGGCCGTCGAAAGAGGTACCCGGAACGCCGCGGAAGTCGCGGATACGGGGCATTGCGATCGTGGTCAGACGGTCGAGGAATTCATACATACGGTCGCCACGAAGGGTCACCTTCGCACCAAGCGGCATGTCTTCACGAACGCGGAAACCAGCGATGGATTTCTTGGCTTTCGTGACCAGCGCTTTTTGACCGGCGATGGCGGTGAGATCTTCCTGAGCGGATTTCGCTTTTTTGGAATCTTTCACAGCTTCAGCGCCGCAACCGATGTTCAGAACGATTTTGTCCAGACGCGGGATCTGCATGTCGTTTTTGTAGCCGAACTCTTCTTTCAGAGCGGCACGAATGCTGTCCTTATACGCGGCCTTCAGACGCGGGGTGTAGTTTGCGGTATCGAGCATCAGATCACGTCTCCCGTGGTCTTGGCGAAACGCACTTTCTTGTCGCCTTCGAATTTGAAGCCGACGCGGGTCGCTTTGCCGTTTGCATCGAGAAGCGCCAGGTTCGACAGGTCGATCGGCATGGCAACCGGCTTACGGCCGCCTTGATCGCCTTGGGTGGCGCGGGTGTGGCGGATGGCGATGTTCACGCCTTCCACGATGGCCTTGCCTTTGGACGGCAGCACAGAGGTGATTTCACCCTGCTTGCCTTTGTCCTTACCGGCCAGAACGACGACCTTGTCGCCTTTACGGAGTTTCGCAGCCATTAGAGCACCTCCGGAGCGAGCGAGATGATCTTCATGAAGTTTTTCGCACGAAGTTCACGAACAACCGGGCCAAAGATACGGGTACCGACCGGCTCGTTGTTGTTGTTCAGGATGACGGCAGCGTTGCGATCGAAACGGATCGCGGTGCCATCTTCACGACGGACTTCTTTGGCGGTGCGAACGACGACGGCTTTACGCACGTCCCCTTTTTTCACACGGCCACGCGGAATGGCTTCCTTGACCGACACCACGATGATGTCGCCCACGGAGGCGTAACGACGGTGGGAACCGCCGAGGACCTTGATGCACTGAACTCGGCGAGCGCCAGAGTTATCAGCGACATCCAGATTGGTCTGCATCTGGATCATTTGGTTTCTCCCGACCTTTGGGGCGATCTGCAGTGATCGGTGCCCCCAGGGTTTCGATTAAGCTGGGAGGAGGCTCGTCAAATCTGAAAGATTTAGACGATCACTTCCCAACGCTTGGTTTTCGACTTCGGTGCACATTCCTGAATACGGACGGTGTCGCCGACGTTGAACTGGTTGTTCTCATCGTGAGCCCGGTATTTCTTGGACTTACGGATGGTCTTTTTCAGAACCGGGTGCTTGAAGCGGCGCTCCACGGACACGGTCACGGTCTGTTCGTTCTGGTTCGAGGTCACGACCCCGGAAAGAATACGCTTAGGCATAGGTCGCTCTCCTTACTCAGCCGCTTTGGCTTTTTCGTTCAGAATGGTCTTCACAAGGGCGGCCGAACGGCGCGCCTTGCGGATCTGAGCGGTGTTTTCGAGCTGACCCGTGGCCTGCTGGAAGCGCAGGTTGAAGGATTCTTTCTTCAGATTGGCAAGCTCAGTCTTGAGCTCGTCCGGCGTTTTCGCACGCAATTCCTGGGCGTTCATATCTCGCCTCTCCTTGGTTCCTGTTAGCACCGGAATGCGCCCTTTTGGGGGTGACATTCAGTCCGGTGGGTTATGTCAAAGCACACGACTCCCCTGACAGGGAATCTGTGAGATGCTGCTCTATAAGGGCATGACACCGTGGTAGCAAGGAAAACTTGTGGTTTTCTGACTAATCTTCCCTGCCAACGTATTGCCCTGCCACCCTACTGCGGCGCCCGGTCGTGACGGGCCGCGAAGATCGTGCGACGCCCTGCCCCTCGCCAAGCTCTGCCCTGCACGCTAAGACAGGCCAAACCCGCCAGGAGTCTGAAGATGCCCAACATCGAATCCCTTTTCGTCACCCGCCTCTATCGCGCCAAACTGGCCGAATTCGGCCCCAAGATCAGCACCGAGGAACTGGAACAGTCCTGCTATGTCATCGCCGAAGACGATGAAGCCGGCCAGCAATGGTGCGAGGACAACGATTATCCGGGCTACACCTCCTATGCGTCACTGACCGACCTGCCCTGGCGCTTTCCCATCTTCAAAGAGCTCGTCGAGGCGCTCGACCAGCACGTCGCCGCCTTTGCAGAGGATCTGGAGTTGGATCTGGATGGCCGCACGCTGGTGCTGGAAGACCTCTGGATCAACATCCTGCCGGAAGGCGGCTATCACTCCGCCCATATTCACCCGCATTCGGTGATTTCGGGCACCACCTATGTCGCCATGCCCGAAGGCGCCTCGCGCCTGAAGCTCGAAGACCCGCGCCATGCCATGATGATGGCCGCCCCGCCCCGCCGCAAAGCCGCCCGGCGCGAGATGCAGAACTTCATTTATGTCGCCCCCGAACCCGGCGACATCATGTTGTGGGAAAGCTGGCTGCGCCATGAGGTGGTGATGAACATGGCCGAAGAGGAAAACCGCATCTCGGTCAGCTTTAACTACAAATGGGGAGAGTGAGACAGATCACTCCCGCGCGGCCAAAGCCCGCTCGATCCGATCAAGGCGCTCCAGAACGTCGTCACGGTAGCTCCCCGTGGCGGCGTTTTCTTCTTCGTGGTGAGCGTCCTGCATGGTCGAAACGATCAGACCGACGACGAGGTTCATCACCGCAAAGGCCGTCACCAAAATAAAGGGCACAAAGAACAACCAGCTTTGAGGGTGCACGTCCATCACCGGGCGTACAATGCCCATTGACCAGCTTTCCAGTGTCATGACCTGAAACAGAGTGTAAAGGGACGCGCCCAGCGTCCCGAACCATTCGGGAAATGTCGGCCCGTAGAGTTTCGTCGCGATCACCGACCCAATGTAAAAGATGATCCCCGTCAGCAGGAACACCGAGGCCATCCCTGGCAAGGCCATGATAAAGGCCTCAACCACGCGCCGCAGAGACGGCACCACAGAGACGACCCGCAGCAGTCGCAGGATGCGCAGCGCCCGCAGCACCGACAAACCCGCGCCCACGGGCGACAGCGACATGCCGACGATGACGAAATCAAACAGGTTCCAGCCGTCGCGGAAAAACCGCAAACGCTGCGCGTAGATCTTAAGCGCAAGCTCCAGCACGAAAATGCTCAGGCAGATCGCATCGAGCGTTTCGATCAGCCAGCCCATCCGCGCCATAAGCCGGCCAGACGTTTCAAGACCCAGGATCACGGCATTGAACAGGATGACCCCCATGATGACATGTCGGAAGATCGGGCGATCTAGGAGTTCGGAAATTTGTGCGCGCATGTTGGCCTTCTCAGGGTCTCGTTCAGCAGAGAGATAGGCACCCCCTGCGCGCGCTTCCAGTGGCAAGGTGGAAATCGCGCTGGCGGCACAGCGAAAAGCCCGTGCCCCCCGACATGAAAAACCCCCGCCGATCTCTCGGCGGGGGTCTTTATTCTTGATCAGGGCGTGCTCCCATCGCTTCTCGTTTTAAAACGACTGCTGCACACTCGTGACAGTCCGCTTACGCGGCCTGCACGCCTTACCAGTCTTCTTTTGCGACCGTACGGGTTTTGATCGGCAGTTTCATCGCAGCAAGGCGCAGAGCCTCACGCGCGACGTCTTCCGACACACCGTCCAGTTCGAACATCACGCGGCCCGGTTTGACTTTGCAGACCCAACGGTCCACGGAGCCTTTACCTTTACCCATACGAACCTCGACGGGCTTCGCGGTCACCGGGGTGTCCGGAAAGATGCGGATCCATACGCGACCCTGACGCTTCATGTGACGCGTCATGGCACGACGAGCAGCCTCGATCTGACGCGCAGTAATGCGCTCGGGCTCAACGGCTTTGAGGCCGAAGGTGCCGAAGTTCAGGTCGGAACCGCCCTTGGCAAGACCGTGGATGCGGCCTTTGTGGGCTTTGCGGAATTTTGTACGCTTAGGCTGAAGCATATCTCAGACCTCCTTAGCGACGGCCGCGGTCGCCGCGGGGCGCCGGACCGGCTTGGGCTTCTTCGGCGCGACGGTCACGAGCCTGCGGGTCGTGTTCCATGATTTCGCCTTTGAAGATCCAGGTTTTAATGCCGATGATGCCGTAAGCGGTCGAAGCTTCAGCATGCGCGTAGTCGATGTCTGCACGCAGAGTGTGAAGCGGAACGCGACCTTCGCGGTACCATTCGGTACGCGCGATTTCAGCACCACCAAGACGGCCAGCGACGTTCACCTTGATGCCCAGGGCACCCATGCGCATCGCGTTCTGAACGGAACGCTTCATCGCACGGCGGAAGGACACACGGCGTTCCAGCTGCTGCGCGATGGATTCGGCAACGAGCTGAGCGTCGAGTTCCGGCTTGCGGACTTCCACGATGTTCAGGTGCAGTTCGCTGTCGGTCATCGCGGCGACTTTCTTGCGCAGACCTTCGATGTCTGCACCTTTCTTGCCGATGATGACACCCGGACGTGCGGTGTGGATCGTGACGCGGCACTTCTTGTGCGGGCGCTCGATGATCACACGGCTGATGCCGGCTTGCTTGCACTCTTCTTTGATGAACTCACGGATTTTGATGTCTTCCAAAAGAAGATCGCCGTAATCCTTGGTTTCGGCGTACCAGCGGCTGTCCCAGGTGCGGTTGACCTGGAGGCGCATACCGATCGGGTTTACCTTATGACCCATTAGCTTTGCTCCTCAACTTGACGCACCTTGATGGTGATTTCCGCAAACGGCTTCATGATCTTGCCAAAACGACCACGGGCACGCGGACGACCGCGTTTCATGGTCAGGTTTTTGCCAACCCAGGCTTCAGCGACGATGAGTTCATCGACGTCGAGGTTGTGGTTGTTTTCGGCGTTCGCGATCGCGGACTGCAGGCATTTTTTCACGTCTGCTGCGATACGCTTGTTGGAGAAAGTCAGGTCCGTCAGGGCCTTGTCGACTTTCTTGCCGCGGATCATCTGAGCCACGAGGTTCAGTTTTTGCGGGGAAACGCGAAGCATGCGGGTTTTCGCCATTGCTTCGTTGTCAGCCACGCGACGGGGATTTGCTACCTTACCCATGACTTACTTCCGTTTCGCTTTCTTGTCAGCGGCGTGACCGTAATAGGTGCGGGTCGGTGCATATTCACCGAACTTCTGACCGATCATGTCTTCCGAGACGTTGACAGGGATATGCTTCTTACCGTTGTACACACCAAAGGTGAGGCCAACGAACTGAGGCAGGATGGTGGAACGGCGGGACCAGATCTTGATGACCTCGTTGCGACCGCTCTCGCGAGCTTTCTCGGCCTTCTTGAGGACGTATGCGTCCACAAACGGGCCTTTCCAGACAGAACGTGCCATATCTTAGCGACCCTTCTTCCGAGCGTGACGGGAACGGATGATAAGCTTGTCCGTGCCCTTGTTTTTACGCGTTTTCGCGCCTTTCGTCGGCTTGCCCCACGGGGTCACCGGGTGACGGCCACCAGAGGTACGGCCTTCACCACCGCCGTGCGGGTGGTCGATCGGGTTCATAACCACACCACGGACGGACGGACGGATGCCTTTGTGGCGGTTACGACCGGCTTTACCGAGGTTCTGGTTGGAGTTGTCGGGGTTCGACACGGCGCCAACGGTGCACATGCATTCCTGACGCACGAGACGCAGCTCGCCGGAGGAAAGGCGGATCTGTGCGTAGCCACCGTCACGGCCCACGAACTGGGCGTAGGTGCCGGCTGCACGGGCGATCTGGCCGCCTTTGCCGGGCTTCAGCTCGACGTTGTGCACGATGGTACCGATCGGCAGACCGGAGAACGGCATGGCGTTGCCGGGCTTCACGTCAGCTTTGGCAGAAGCAACAACTTTGTCGCCAACGGCCAGACGCTGCGGAGCCAGGATATAAGCCTGTTCGCCGTCTTCGTATTTGATGAGCGCGATGAACGCGGTGCGGTTCGGGTCATATTCGATCCGTTCCACGGTTGCGGCGACGTCAAACTTGTTCCGTTTGAAGTCGACGATGCGATAGAGACGCTTTGCCCCGCCGCCTTTGCGGCGCATCGTGATCCGTCCGGTGTTGTTCCGGCCGCCGTTCTTCGTCAGACCCTCGGTGAGGGATTTGACGGGGCGACCTTTCCAAAGCTCCGAACGGTCGATCAGAACCAGCCCACGCTGGCCAGGCGTCGTCGGTTTGTACGACTTGAGTGCCATAGTTTCTGTCTTCCGTTAGCTTTGGGTCATGTGATGTAGCGTATCGGCTACGACCCGTTTTCGTCTAAGGCCGGGGGCTCTCGTGACTGTCGTCTGGCCCTCGTCCCACACAAATCACGGGCCCCAAGAACGAATCCGGGGCCGTGAGATGGGCGGGGTATAGTGGGTGTTGGGGGAGGAGTCTAGTGCGGAGTGGAAATAATCCGCTCTGGGTGGAAGATGAGCGCGAGCGCCTGCCCGTGGGGTGGCGCATCACCCTCTGAACGGCGCACTTTATCCCAGCCAAGTTACTCCATGATCTAAGCATTGCACGAAGATGGCCAAAGCGCCAGCCCGCCCGAACGGGCAGGCGCTCGCGCGGCGGCTACGCCTTGATTCCGCGCAGAATTAGCGCTCCAATAAAATCGAGATAGACAAAAATGGAAATCAACCATGGCGTGTGCTGAGTTAGCTGATGACTACACATTTTGCATCGACGTTTCAGACGTTACGGCATCAACTATCGCAACAGTCATAATAGCATGCTTAACCTTTTGCCTATTCTTTCTACAATATCGACAGCATCGTCATGATAAGCTTGTAACCAACGCCAATTACAAACTCGCCCTTCACGATAAAAGACTTGAGACGCTGCAAGAAATTAAAGAGGTCCTAGGAAATTTATTTCGAGCCGGTGAGCCATCCTTAGAAGATGCATTTCGGCTTCGACAGCACTTACAAACAGCGAGATACGTCTTTCCCGGTGAGGTCACTGACTTCATAGAAGAAATGTCCTCAAAAGCTTTTGAGCATTATAAGCAAGTTCAAATCTGGGAGCCCTTGAGGAAGCGCGCATTTAATGGCGAAACACTATCAGCCCACGAGAACAAAACTAAGGAAGATGCTTTAGCCAAAGCGCATGAAATTGAAAGATGGTTTTTCGATCTAGCACGCGGGACAAGGCTCAATGATAAGTTGGACCCCTACTTGATGCTCCCAACCACCCTATAGCTATACAAAAAGCCCCCCGGCTCTCACCGAGGGGCTTCTTCATTTCAAACCTATCTCTAAAACTTAGAGACCGGTGGTCACGTCGATCGCGTTGCCGTCTTCCAGCGTCACATAGGCTTTCTTGACGTCTTTGCGTTTGCCGGGCATGCCGCGGAAACGTTTCGTCTTACCTTTGGTGACAACGGTGTTCACGGCTTTGACCTTCACACCAAAGAGACCTTCAACGGCTTCTTTGATCTGCGGTTTGTTCGCGTCGATGGCGACTTCGAACACCACAGCACCGTTTTCAGAAGCCAGGGTGGCTTTCTCGGTGATGATCGGCTTGCGGATCACGTCGTAGAGTTCAGCTTTGTTGGTCATTTCAGGCGAGCCTCCAGAGCTTCGACACCTGCTTTGGTGATCACGAGCGTGTCACGTTTCAGGATGTCATAGACGTTGGCGCCAATGGTCGGCAGCACGTCAACGCCAGCGAGGTTCGCAGCCGCAGCTTTGAAGTTCGCATCAACGTCAGCACCGTCGATCACCAGAACGCGTTTCCAGCCCTGTTCCTTGACCGCTTTGGCGAGCAGAGCGGTTTTGGCTTCGGCAAGTTTTGCGTCTTCGATAATCACGAGGTTACCGGAGGCGGCTTTTGCCGAGAGAGCGTGCTTCAGGCCGAGCTTACGGAATTTCTTCGTAAGATCGTGGCCGTGGGAACGCGGGGTCGGGCCTTTGTAGATACCACCTTTGCGGAAGATCGGCGCCTTGCGGGACCCGTGGCGTGCGCCGCCGGTGCCTTTTTGGCGATAGATCTTTTTGGTGGAGTAGGACACTTCCGAGCGGGTCTTGACCTTGTGGGTGCCCTGCTGCGCGTTGTTGCGCTGCCAGCGGACCACACGGTGCAGGATGTCCGCACGCGGTTCGAGACCGAAGAGAGCTTCGTCCAGATCAAGTTTGATCACGTTGAAAGTCATGCTTCACCTCCTTCTGCGGGAGCCTCTGCGGCGGGAGCCTCAGCAGCAGCAGCGGATTTCAGAGCAGCCGGAAGCGGAAGATCGGCCGGAGCCGCCTTTTTCACGGCGTCCTTGATGGTGACCCAACCGCCTTTAGAGCCCGGAACGGCGCCTTTGACCATGATCAGGCCACGGTCGGCGTCGGTCTTGACGACCTGAAGGTTCTGGGTGGTGATACGGGCAGCGCCCATGTGACCAGCCATCTTTTTGCCCTTGAACACACGACCCGGGTCCTGACACTGACCGGTCGAACCGTGGGAACGGTGGGAGATGGACACACCGTGCGTGGCACGCAGACCGCCAAAGTTGTGGCGTTTCATCGCACCGGCAAAACCTTTACCGATGGAGGTGCCGGACACGTCCACATACTGACCTTCAAGGTAGTGGTCAGCAGAGATTTCCGCGCCCACTTCGATCAGCTTGTCCTCGTCCACGCGGAATTCCGCAACTTTGCGCTTGGGCGCAACGTTGGCGGCGGCAAAGTGGCCGCGCATGGCCTGAGAGGTCCGTTTTGCTTTTGCGGAACCTGCGCCGAGCTGAACAGCGGTATAGCCGTCTTTGTCGGTGGTGCGCTGAGCGACCACTTGCAGGTTGTCGAGTTGAAGAACGGTCACAGGGATCTGCTTGCCGTCTTCCATGAAAAGCCGGGTCATGCCGACTTTCTTCGCGATTACACCAGAGCGCAACATGGGAAGCCCTCCTTAAACCTTGATCTCGACATCCACACCAGCGGCGAGGTCGAGCTTCATCAGCGCATCCACGGTCTGGGGGGTCGGATCAACGATGTCGAGAAGACGCTTGTGCGTACGGATCTCGAACTGATCGCGGGATTTCTTGTCGATGTGAGGACCACGGAGAACCGTGAACTTCTCAATCTTGTTCGGCAGCGGGATCGGACCACGGACCTGAGCGCCGGTGCGCTTCGCCGTGTTCACGATTTCCTGGGTGCTGGAATCGAGCACGCGGAAATCAAACGCCTTGAGCCGAATACGAATGTTCTGGCTTTGCATATGCGATGCCTTTCGTAGGCTTATTGAGGTTGAGAGGTCGAGATCGCCTTATTGCGTCCCCACGTCGAACCTTGTGAAGCGGGCGCCGGACTGTGCCGAAGCGAATCCCTCTTCAAACGTTCTCTGCATAGAGAACCCGCGCGATATAGAGGGGTATGGGCTTTGTGGCAAGAGCTGTTTTTAATCTTGGCGTTTAGGGAAATAGATATCCTTAACTGGCTCCCAAGAAATGCCATTATATTTGTATTGTAGCTGATACATACCTGGTCCTTTAAATTTTACGCGTTCATGATTGAACACGATAACAGCACCAATACTTTTCGTGTCATCATCGGCATCGTTCTCAAATTCAAAGTCCATCGAAACTTCTATCGGGTAATCCTCAAAATCAAGGGCGCTCAACCTAAATTCAATTTCTTTTACATCAGAAATTTCCGCTTCGAGATAGAAACCGAGGCGAGAAATTTCGGTTTCATCCTCTGAATGCAACGAAGGGCCGATTATACTCGCTCCAACGATTGTTGCCTGGCCTGAAGCTTCGCGACGCACATCTTCACACAAGACGACAGAAAGAAATTTAATTGATGGCATTTGTGGACTCCGAAACATACCAAGATGACTTTCCATTCTCTTGCTTCGACACCACCTGCCCCTTGGCAGAACTCGCGGCCATACGTTTCTCGGATGGGGAAGAAATAACTACAAACTTATGCTCAACTCTTGGCCGAACTTGCCCATTGTCACCAATTTCGTCATGGCACTTGAGCACATCACCAATATACTCATTCATTGCTTTGCCTTTCGCACGCGCGCACAAAGCAAGCTTACGATGGAGATCGGACGACACTCGCACGTTAAAGCTACCTTTAAATGGCTCATCAGGATCCACCCCCTGCTCTGCACAATCCGCAAGATAATCGTCAACAGCCTCCTGAAAGGCTTGTTTCAACCCTTGTGGGGTTTCAGCCTCGTAAGTCACCAAATCCTTTATAAACAGAAGTTTTCCACAGAGAACATCGTCCTCATAATCAACGTCCGCAGAACCGACATAGCCTTTATACTTGAGATCATTCATAGCAATTCAGCTTCTTTCAATAGTTGGAGAACATCCCTCAGAGCGGCTTTCTTCATCGTTGGCTTAGGGTGTGGTTGATGCAGTCGAATTTGAGGCAGCCCCTAAGCGCGAAAACATTTGCGTGAGCCTCTACCTTCATATTCTTCATAACCATAGTACGACAGCAAGCGCGTTAGCTCTCTCCATGTAAAGTCACTCGGAACTGTCTTAAAGCGCTCCACTAGCTTTTGCTGTGAAGACATTTCACCAAACCTCGTAACTAAATTTAGTTACTGCCTCTTTAAGCCGCCATTTGCAATCCAAATCTAATTTTTTCCAGTCACATTTATGGCAATGAATATGGTTTATTCGCATAAATTGAGTTCCAAAACGTACCGCAACCTAAATATTGCTACGCCTAAAATAAGCACATTTCAACTTTAGACCATTCCCTTGATGAAGTGAGACAATCTTAAATCATCTTCCGATTCGAGTTTTAAAATTTACAAGCTCCCCCATTGCCTTATTGAACCGAAAAAAGGGCGCTCCGAAGAGCGCCCTTTCTCATTCGATCGGTCACTTGCGTGACCTATGCGTGATTAGGCGAGGATTTTGGAGACAACGCCCGAACCGACGGTGCGGCCGCCTTCACGGATGGCGAAGCGAAGACCTTCTTCCATCGCGATCGGCGCGATCAGCTCGGCCGACAGTTTCAGGTTGTCGCCCGGCATCACCATCTCCGTGCCTTCCGGCAGGATGCAGGTCCCGGTCACGTCCGTCGTACGGAAGTAGAACTGCGGACGGTAGTTCGCGAAGAACGGCGTGTGACGGCCACCTTCTTCTTTGGTGAGGATGTAAACCTCAGCCTCAAATTTGGTGTGCGGGTTCACAGAGCCCGGCTTACACAGAACCTGACCACGCTCAACGCCTTCACGGTCAACACCGCGCAGCAGGGCGCCGATGTTGTCGCCGGCTTCACCGCGATCCAGCAGCTTGCGGAACATTTCAACACCGGTACAGGTGGTTTTCTTCGTGTCTTTGATGCCGACGATTTCGATCTCGTCGCCAACGTTGATCACACCGCGTTCCACACGACCGGTCACAACCGTACCACGACCCGAGATCGAGAAAACGTCTTCGATCGGCATCAGGAACGGCTGGTCAACCGCACGCTCCGGCTCGGGGATGTAAGCATCCACAGCAGCCATCAGCTCTTTGATCTTCTCTTCGCCGATTTCCGGGTCACGACCTTCGAGAGCGGCCAGAGCCGACCCTGCAACGATCGGAATATCGTCGCCCGGGAAGTCGTATTCGGACAGAAGTTCGCGAACTTCCATTTCGACGAGCTCCAGAAGCTCTTCGTCGTCAACCTGGTCAACTTTGTTCAGGAACACGACCAGCGCCGGAACGCCAACCTGACGGGCCAGAAGGATGTGCTCACGGGTCTGCGGCATCGGGCCGTCAGCAGCGTTCACAACCAGGATACCGCCGTCCATCTGAGCCGCACCGGTGATCATGTTCTTCACATAGTCAGCGTGGCCGGGGCAGTCGACGTGCGCGTAGTGGCGGTTCTCGGTCTCGTATTCCACGTGCGCCGTCGAGATCGTGATGCCGCGGGCTTTCTCTTCCGGTGCACCGTCAATCTGGTCGTAGGCTTTGAAGTCACCAAAGTATTTGGTGATCGCTGCCGTCAGTGTCGTTTTACCATGGTCAACGTGGCCGATGGTGCCGATGTTGACGTGCGGTTTGGAACGCTCAAACTTTTCCTTAGCCATGATGGCCTCCTATTTCATTCGGTTTGGGGATCAGGTCGCCCTGATCCCCGTGTTGGGCTGAGGCCACGCTTACGCGTATTTGGCCTGAATTTCTTCGGAGATGTTCGAAGGAACAGCTTCGTAGTGGTCAAACTGCATCGTGAACTGCGCACGGCCCGAAGACATGGAGCGCAGGGTGTTGATGTAGCCGAACATGTTGGCCAGCGGCACGAAAGCGTCGATCGCAATCGCATTGCCGCGGGTGTCCTGACCCTGCACCTGACCACGACGGGAGGTGAGGTCGCCGATGATACCGCCGGTGTATTCTTCCGGGGTGATCACTTCGACTTTCATGATCGGTTCGAGCAGTTTCGCGCCGGCTTTTCTCATGCCTTCGCGCATGCACATACGGGCTGCGATTTCAAAGGCGAGCACCGAAGAGTCCACGTCGTGGAACTTACCGTCGATCAGCGCGACTTTGAAGTCGATCACCGGGAAGCCAGCCAACGGGCCGGAATCCATCACCGAGTTGATGCCTTTTTCGACACCCGGAATGTATTCCTTCGGCACCGCGCCACCAACGATCTTGGACTCGAAGGAGTAGCCTTCGCCCGGTTCTGTTGGTGTGATGACCAGTTTGACCTCAGCGAACTGACCCGAACCACCCGACTGTTTCTTGTGGGTGTAGGAGTGCTCGACCTCGTGGGAGATCGTCTCGCGGTAAGCCACCTGCGGAGCGCCGATGTTGGCTTCCACTTTGAACTCGCGCTTCAGACGGTCAACCAGAATGTCGAGGTGAAGTTCGCCCATGCCCTTCATGATGGTCTGACCGGACTCGAGGTCGGTTTCGACGCGGAAGGACGGGTCTTCGGCAGCCAGACGGGCCAGACCAGCAGACATTTTTTCCTGGTCGCCTTTGGTCTTCGGCTCGACCGCGATCTCGATCACCGGATCGGGGAAGGTCATGGTTTCCAGAACCACCGGATCCTTCGCATCACACAGCGTGTCACCCGTGGTGGTGTCTTTCAGACCCGCCAACGCGATGATGTCGCCTGCAAATGCTTCTTCGATCTCCTCACGGTTGTTGGAGTGCATCATCATCATACGACCGACGCGCTCTTTCTTACCTTTGGTGGAGTTCAGGATCGTGTCGCCCTTTTTCAGCACGCCGGAGTAGAGACGGGTGAAGGTCAGGGAGCCAACGAAGGGGTCGTTCATGATTTTGAACGCCAGGCCCGAGAAGGCCATGTCATCGTCAGCGCGACGCGGGATGTCACGGGTTTCCGTTTCATCGCCCGGTTTGAAGCCCATGTAATCGACGACGTCGAGCGGGCTCGGCAGATAGTCGATCACGGCGTTCAGCAGGGACTGGACACCTTTGTTCTTGAAGGCAGAACCGCCCAGAACCGGCACGAAGTGCAGCGCGAGGGTGCCTTTGCGCAGCAGTTTGCGCAGGGTCGGCACGTCGGGCTCGTTGCCTTCGAGGTATTCCATCATCGCGTCGTCGTCTTCTTCGACGGCGGCTTCGATCATCTTACCACGCCATTCTTCGGCCATGTCCTTGAGCGTGTCACGGACCGGGACCTTGATCCAGGATGCACCAAGGTCTTCACCCTGCCACAGCCATTCTTCCATGGTGACGAGGTCGATCAGACCTTCCAGCTCGTTTTCCGCGCCGATCGGAATGCCGACGGGGATGGCACGCGCACCAGTGCGGTCTTCGATCATGCGAACACAGTTGAAGAAGTCAGCACCGATTTTGTCCATCTTGTTGACGAACACGATCCGCGGAACCTTGTAGCGGTCAGCCTGACGCCACACGGTTTCGGTCTGCGGTTCCACACCGGCGTTTGCATCGAGAACGGCAACGGCGCCATCGAGCACGGCGAGCGAACGTTCCACCTCAATGGTGAAGTCCACGTGGCCGGGGGTGTCGATGATGTTCATGCGGTGCTTCGGCGTGTCAGCGGTCTGACCGTCTTCGGTGCGTTCCCAGAAGGTGGTCGTCGCAGCCGAAGTGATAGTGATGCCGCGTTCCTGCTCCTGCTCCATCCAGTCCATGGTGGCGGCACCGTCGTGCACCTCACCAATGTTGTGGGATTTGCCGGTGTAGAAGAGGATGCGCTCAGAACAGGTGGTTTTCCCTGCATCGATGTGCGCCATGATACCGAAGTTGCGGTACCGGTCGAGGGGATAGTCGCGTGCCATGGGGCTCTACGTCCTTCGGTTAAGTTACCAGCGGTAGTGGCTGAACGCTTTGTTGGCGTCGGCCATCTTGTGGGTGTCTTCGCGCTTTTTCACGGCGGCACCGCGACCGTTCACTGCGTCGAGCAGTTCACCGGCAAGGCGTTCTTCCATCGTGTTTTCATTGCGGGCGCGGGACGCGGAGATCAGCCAACGGATGGCCAGAGCTTCGCGGCGCTCAGCACGCACTTCAACCGGAACCTGGTAGGTTGCACCACCCACACGGCGGGAGCGCACTTCGACGGCCGGTTTCACGTTGTCGAGGGCTTCGTGGAAGACTTCGACAGGCGCTTTTTTCAGCTTGTCTTCGACGCGGGTCAGCGCGTTGTAGACAATTTTCTCGGCGGCAGATTTTTTGCCGTCGATCATCAGGTTGTTCATGAATTTGGTCAGCACGCGATCGCCATATTTGGCGTCGGGCAGAACTTCGCGCTTCTCAGCAGCGTGACGACGAGACATTCTGTGATCTCCTTACTTCGGACGCTTGGCGCCGTATTTCGAACGGCGTTGCTTACGGTCTTTGACGCCCTGGGTATCCAGAACACCACGCAGGATGTGGTAACGGACACCCGGAAGGTCTTTCACACGGCCGCCACGGATCAGAACCACGGAGTGTTCCTGAAGGTTGTGGCTTTCACCGGGGATGTAGCTGATGACCTCAAAACCGTTCGTCAGGCGCACTTTGGCGACCTTACGCATAGCGGAGTTCGGTTTTTTCGGGGTGGTGGTGTACACGCGGGTGCAAACGCCACGCTTTTGCGGGCACTGCTCCAGGTGCATGGACTTGGAAGTCTTGCGCTTGGGCTGACGCGGGTTGCGGATCAGCTGTTGAATCGTTGGCATAGGGTCTCTTTCCCGTTTCCTAACAGATGTGAACCTCGACGGCAGCCATGGGCCGTGCCGGGGCGATTACGATGTCGGTGTGTCACACGCGTCCGCATAACACGAAAACCCGCAATCGTTCCCATTCCGAGGCGAACGACGCGGTGAGTTCCCAGAGGATCAAGGCTTCAAAGTAGCCCGGATCTTGATCACTACGATTTAGAAGTCGGCGAAGCAGGGACGTCCCCCTATGCCGGATGGGGCGCGGTATATGGAGAGTCGGTAAGGTTGTCAACAGCCGTCAGGCCTGGCCCGCACGGGCGGCACGGCGGCGCAGACGCGCTTCGCGCAGCACATTGTAGATCCCGGAGAGAGCAATCACCCCTGCCCCGACCAGTGCCCAGTCGTCCGGCCATTCGCCAAAGGCCACGAACCCCAGCAAAAGCGCCCAGATCAACGCAGTATAGCGGAAGGGCGAAACAAAAGAAATCTCTCCGATCCGCATGACGGTCACGGAGGTCACATAGCCCACCAGCAGACAGCTGGCGGCGCCGATCAATTGAAGGCTCGACAGCGGAGAGAGGCTCTGCCAAGGCTCCTGAACGCTCACAAACCCGGTGGCCACCGTGACCGCCAGCACTGCGGCAAAAGTCACCGTGGAATTCGGCACGTCCCGCCCCATGGCCCGCACGGTCGTGTCCCGCAGGGTGATGCAGATCATCGCCGCGAGCGCCCAGAGGCCTTCCAGTTCAAACCCCGCGGTCCCGGGCTTGACGATCAGCAAGACGCCGACAAAACCCACCCCGATCGAGAGAAGCCGCCGCCATCCCAAGGGATCGCGAAACAACAGGGCGCCCAAAAGCGTGATCGACAGCGGCATGGTCTGCATGATGGCCGTGGCATTGGCAAAGGGGATTGCACGCACAGCGGACATAAAGCAGATCGCCCCGCCGACCTCGGACAAAGACCGCAGAGCAATCAGCCAGAGATCCCGGCGCGGCAGGTCGAACCGTACCGGTCCCAGAAAGGGCCGCAGCACGGTCAACACCATCACTAGATTCAAAACGCCCCGCAGGAACAGCGCCTGGAACAGCGGCAACTCTTCAAGAACCCCCTTCATCATGCTGTCATTGGTGGTGAACGCCGCCATCGACAGCGTCATCAGCAAGGCACCACGCATGTTGTCACTCAGAGGCATCGTATTCCATTCCGATTCCGGGCGTCGGGCACAGCGCCCTGTTCCCCCTGTCCGCTATCATTCTTCCTTTCGGCAAGAAAGCCACATTCAAAGAGCAAAAGGGGCGGCACGATGTCCAGCAGCCTCTGCCCCGACGAAAACAGACTCCCGAGGCGGTCAGCATTTGCCCATAGAAAAAGGCCCCGTGAAACACGGGGCCTTTTGTCATGTCTGAAACGCGGAGCGCTTATTCGTCGCCTTCCGGGGTGTCGACGATCAGCGTATCGGCTTCGTCGTCCATCGTTTCCATCACCGGGGCAGCGAGTTGTGCAGCGGCTTCTGCCTCTGCACGCGCTTCCTCGATCACCACGTTGTCGCGCTCGGCGGCAATGCGGCGGACACGCTGGGTGGCACCACCGGTCCCGGCCGGGATCAGGCGACCCACAATGATGTTCTCTTTGAGGCCGACGAGCTTGTCGCGTTTGCCCTGAACGGACGCCTCGGTGAGAACCCGTGTGGTCTCCTGGAAGGAGGCCGCAGAGATGAAGGAGCGCGTTTGCAGCGAGGCCTTGGTGATCCCGAGAAGGATCGGCTGACCTTTCGCGGCACGTCCGCCTTTGCTTTCCGCTTTCGCGTTGGCTTCGTCGAATTCGACCTTATCGACCGCTTCGCCCTTGAGCAGAGTGGTGTCCCCGCTGTCGAGGATTTCCCATTTCTGCAGCATCTGACGCACGATGACTTCGATGTGCTTATCGTTGATCTTCACGCCTTGCAGACGATAGACCTCCTGCACCTCGTCGATCATGTATTCGGCCAGAGCCTCAACACCCATGATCGCAAGAATGTCGTGCGGCGCCGGGTTGCCGTCCATGATGTACTCACCCTTCTGGATGAAGTCGCCTTCAGCCACCGGGATGTGTTTGCCTTTCGGCACCATGTATTCGACGGGCTCCATGCTTTCGTCCGAAGGCTCGATCGAAATGCGACGCTTGTTCTTGTAGTCCTTGCCGAAGCGCACATAGCCGTCGATCTCCGCGATGATCGCGTGATCTTTCGGACGACGTGCCTCGAAGAGTTCGGCCACACGCGGCAGACCACCGGTGATGTCTTTCGTCTTCGCACCTTCGCGCGGGATACGCGCCACAACGTCACCGGCCTGAATGTCCTGACCGTCCTCGATCGAGAGGATGGCATCCACAGACATCAGATAGGTCACCGGGTTGCCCGCTTCGTTGCGCATCGGTTCGCCATCTTCGCCGAGGATCAGGATCTCCGGTTTCAGATCGCCGCCCCGCGGCACGGACCGCCAGTCGGTCACGATTTTCTGGGTCATGCCGGTTGCGTCATCGGTCTCGTCACGCACGGAGAGGCCCGTGATGAGGTCGACAAATTTCGCTTTACCGGATTTCTCGGCGATGATCGGCAGGGTGTAGGGGTCCCATTCGAACAGCTTGTCGCCCCGCGCCACGCTCGCACCGTCTTCGACGAAGACCTTGGTGCCGTAGCCCAGTTTGAACGAAGCCCGCTCGACGCCATTGGCATCGATGATCGCCAGCTGCATGTTCCGACCCATGACGATTTTCTCGCCATGACGGTTTTCCAGAAGCATCGCGTTGCGATATTCGATCGTGCCTTCCTGGTTGGCTTCCTGGAAGGACTGTTGACCACCCTGCGCAACGCCGCCGATGTGGAAGGTCCGCATCGTCAGCTGCGTGCCCGGTTCCCCGATCGACTGTGCCGCGATGATGCCGACGGCCTCACCCTGGTTGACCAGCGTACCGCGTGCAAGGTCACGACCATAGCACATGGCGCAGACGCCTTCTTCGGCCTCACAGGTCAGCGGGCTGCGGATACGGATCGATGCCACACCAGCCGCCTCGATGGCGTCGGCTTTGCGTTCGTCGATCAGCTCGTTCTTGGACACGAGAACCTCATCGGTCCCCGGCTTGAGAACATCATCCGCAGACACACGGCCCAGAATACGCTCGGCTAGCGAGGCGACGATTTCACCGTCGTTGACCGCGGCTTCTGCCGTGATCGCGATGTCGGTGCCACAGTCCACTTCGCGCACGATGCAGTCCTGCGCCACGTCCACCAGACGACGGGTCAGATAGCCGGAGTTCGCCGTTTTAAGCGCCGTATCCGACAGACCTTTCCGCGCACCGTGGGTCGAGTTGAAGTACTCGAGCACGGTCAGACCTTCTTTAAAGTTCGAGATAATCGGCGTTTCGATAATCTCGCCCGAAGGTTTCGCCATCAGGCCGCGCATACCGCCCAGCTGTTTCATCTGCGTGACAGAACCACGGGCCCCGGAGTGCGCCATCATGTAGACCGAGTTCGGTTCCATTTCGGCACCGTTCTCATCACGTTTGGTGGCGGAGATGGTGTTCATCATCGCCTCGGTGACTTTGTCGTTACACTTGGCCCAAGCATCGACAACTTTGTTGTACTTCTCGCCCTGGGTGATCAGGCCGTCCATGTACTGTTGTTCGAAGTCTTTCACTAGGTCACGGGTGCCTTCTACGATGTCCCATTTGTTGTCCGGGATCACCATGTCGTCCTTGCCGAAGGAAATCCCGGCTTTGAACGCTTCTTTAAAGCCCAGTGACATGATCTGGTCACAGAAGATCACCGACTCTTTCTGACCGCAGTAGCGATAGACAGTGTCGATGACGCGCTGAACGTCTTTCTTCCGCAGAAGCTGGTTCACCAGTTCGAACGGCGCCTTGGCGTTGAGCGGCAGAAGCCCGCCCAGACGCAGACGGCCCGGGGTGGTTTCGTAGCGCTTGAGCACCTCTTGACCGTGTTCGTCGATCTGCTTGATCCGCGCGGTGACTTTGGCGTGCAGGTGCACTTCACCGGCGTTCAGGGCATATTCGACTTCTTCGATGTCGGAGAAGACCATGCCTTCGCCCTTCATGCCCTCGCGCTCCATCGTGATGTAATAGAGACCGAGGATCATGTCCTGCGACGGCACGATGATCGGCGCGCCGTTGGCAGGCGACAGCACGTTGTTCGTGGACATCATCAGAACGCGTGCTTCCAGCTGGGCCTCAAGGCTCAGCGGAACGTGAACAGCCATCTGGTCACCGTCAAAGTCGGCGTTGAACGCAGAACAGACCAGCGGGTGCAGCTGAATGGCTTTACCTTCGATCAGTGTGGGTTCGAAGGCCTGAATGCCCAGACGGTGCAGCGTCGGCGCACGGTTGAGGAACACCGGGTGTTCACGGATCACCTCGTCGAGGATATCCCAGACTTCCGGGCGTTCTTTTTCAACCAGCTTCTTGGCTTGCTTCACGGTCGAAGACAGACCTTTGGCCTCAAGCCGCGAATAGATGAACGGCTTGAACAGTTCGAGCGCCATCTTTTTCGGCAGACCACATTGGTGCAGCTTCAGTTCCGGGCCGGTCACAATGACCGAACGACCGGAGAAGTCGACGCGTTTCCCCAAAAGGTTCTGACGGAAACGACCTTGTTTGCCTTTCAGCATGTCGGAGAGCGATTTCAGCGGGCGTTTGTTCGCACCGGTGATGACGCGGCCACGACGGCCGTTGTCGAACAGCGCGTCGACGGATTCTTGCAGCATCCGCTTTTCATTGCGCACGATGATGTCCGGCGCACGCAGTTCGATCAGGCGTTTCAGACGGTTGTTCCGGTTGATCACACGACGGTAGAGGTCGTTGAGGTCAGAGGTCGCGAAACGGCCGCCATCGAGCGGCACCAGCGGACGCAGTTCCGGCGGGATCACGGGGATCACGGTCAGAATCATCCACTCCGGGCGGTTACCGGATTCAAGGAAGCTCTCGACGATCTTCAGACGTTTGATGATCTTCTTGGGCTTCAGCTCGCCGGTCGCCTCTTTGAGATCTTCGCGCAGCTGCTCTGCGGTCGATTCAAGGTCGATATTGGCCAGCATCTTGCGGATCGCTTCGGCGCCGATGTCGGCCTCGAATGCGTCCATGCCATAGAGATCCTGCGCGTCCATGAACTCTTCCTCGGTCATCATCTGACCGTAGGTGAGGTCCGTCAGACCGGGTTCGATCACCACGTAGTTTTCGAAATACAGCACGCGTTCCAGATCGCGCAGCGTCATGTCGAGCATGAGGCCGATCCGGGACGGGAGCGATTTCAGGAACCAGATGTGTGCAACGGGCGCGGCCAGCTCGATGTGGCCCATACGTTCGCGACGCACTTTCTGGAGGGTGACTTCAACACCGCATTTCTCGCAGACAACGCCGCGATATTTCATGCGTTTATATTTGCCGCAAAGACATTCGTAGTCTTTGATCGGGCCAAAAATCCGCGCACAGAACAGACCGTCACGCTCCGGCTTGAAGGTCCGGTAGTTGATGGTCTCGGGCTTTTTGATCTCACCGTAGGACCACGACAGGATACGTTCCGGGGACGCCAGAGAGACCTTGATCTCGTCAAACGTCGACGGCTGCGCCAGCGGGTTGAACGGGTTGGTTGTGAGTTCCTGGTTCATCTATTGAGTTCCTCAGATTGTCTCGGAAAGGGAGGGAGGGTAAGGGCCGAGGCCCTTACTCCTCACCCTCCGAGTCCAGGAGTTCCATGTTGAGGCCGAGGCCGCGGACTTCTTTGACAAGCACGTTGAAAGATTCCGGCACGCCGGCTTCAAAGTTGTCTTCGCCCTTGACGATCGACTCGTAGACCTTGGCACGACCGGCCACGTCATCCGACTTGACGGTGAGCATCTCCTGCAGGGTGTAGGCGGCACCGTAGGCTTCCAGAGCCCAGACCTCCATCTCCCCGAAGCGCTGACCACCGAACTGCGCCTTACCACCAAGCGGCTGCTGGGTGACAAGCGAGTACGGACCCGTGGAACGTGCGTGGATCTTGTCGTCGACAAGGTGGTGCAGTTTGAGCATGTATTTTTTGCCCACTGTCACCTTCCGCGCGAATTGTTCACCGGTACGGCCATCGTACAGGATCGACTGACCCGACGTGTCGAAGCCAGCGCGGCGCAGCGCGTCATTGATGTCGGCCTCTTTCGCCCCGTCAAAGACCGGGGTTGCAATCGGCACACCGTTGACCACGTTGGAGGCCGCCTCGATCATGTTGGCGTCTTCCATCTGTGCAAAGCCTTCTTCGTAGACTTCTTCGCCGTAAACGAACTTGAGCGCATCCCGAACCGGGGTCATATCGCCGGAGCGGCGGTATTCCTGCAGCGCGTCATCGACCTGAATGCCGAGGCCACGCGCAGCCCAACCCATGTGAATCTCAAGAATCTGACCGACGTTCATCCGCGACGGCACACCCAGCGGGTTCAGACAGAAGTCGACCGGGGTCCCATCGGCGAGGAACGGCATGTCTTCCATCGGAACGACGCGCGACACCACACCTTTGTTCCCGTGACGACCGGCCATCTTATCGCCCGGCTGCAACTTGCGCTTCACGGCGATGAAGACTTTCACCATCTTCATCACGCCCGGCGGCAGGTCGTCGCCACGGCGGACTTTCTCGACCTTATCCTCAAAGCGGTGCTCAAGCGCACGTTTCTGGGCTTCGTACTGGGCGTTCAGAGCCTCGACGATTTGCGCGTCGGCCTCTTCTTCCAGTGCGAGTTGCCACCACTGCCCCTTGGACAGTTGACCCAGCAGCTCCTCGTCGACGGTCACACCGGCTTTGACGCCTTTCGGACCTTTGACGATGACCTTGCCCATCAGCAGATCTTTGAGACGTGCGTAGATGTTGCGATCCAGGATCGCCATCTCGTCGTCGCGGTCACGTGCAAGACGTTCGATCTCTTCACGTTCGATCTGCAGGGAGCGTTCGTCTTTTTCCACACCATGGCGGTTGAAGACGCGCACTTCCACGACGGTGCCGTAGTCGCCCGGCTTCACGCGCAGCGAGGTATCGCGCACGTCAGAGGCTTTCTCACCAAAGATGGCGCGCAGGAGTTTTTCTTCCGGCGTCATCGGGCTTTCGCCCTTCGGTGTGATCTTACCAACAAGAATGTCACCTGGTTCCACATGGGCACCGATATAGACGATCCCGGCCTCGTCGAGGTTGCGCAGGGCTTCCTCACCGACGTTGGGGATGTCGCGGGTGATCTCTTCCGGCCCCAGCTTCGTGTCACGCGCGGCGACTTCGAATTCCTCGATGTGCACCGAGGTAAAGACGTCGTCACGGGCAATCCGCTCGGAGATCAGGATGGAGTCTTCGTAGTTGTAGCCATTCCAGGGCATGAAGGCGACGATGATGTTCTTGCCGAGCGCCAGTTCCCCCAGATCGGTGGACGGGCCATCGGCGATCACTTCGCCTTTTTCAACGCGCTGACCAACATTCACCAGCGGACGCTGGTTGATGCAGGTGTTCTGGTTGGAACGCTGGAACTTGTGCAGACGGTAGATGTCCACACCCGGATCACCCGGTTCCAGATCAGAGGTCGCACGGATCACGATCCGGGTGGCGTCCACCTGGTCGATGATGCCCGCACGTTTCGCCTGAATGGCGGCGCCGGAGTCGATGGCGACCTTGCCCTCCATGCCGGTGCCGACGAGCGGCGCCTCGGCACGCAGAAGCGGCACGGCCTGACGTTGCATGTTCGCACCCATCAGAGCGCGGTTGGCGTCGTCGTTTTCCAGGAATGGGATCAGCGCGGCCCCCACGGAGACCAGCTGTTTCGGCGACACGTCGATCAGGTCGACGCTGGCCGGCGGGTTCAGCGCGTGTTCACCGGATTGACGGGTGGACACGAGATCATTCACGAACTTGCCGTTTTCATCGAGCGTCGCGTTGGCCTGCGCCACGGTGTGACGCATCTCTTCGGTGGCGGACATGTATTGCACATCATCCGTCACCTGGCCCTCGATCACCTTGCGGTAGGGGGTTTCGATGAAGCCGTATTTGTTCACCCGGGCAAAGGTCGCCAGCGAGTTGATCAGACCGATGTTCGGACCTTCCGGCGTTTCAATCGGGCACATACGACCGTAGTGGGTCACGTGCACGTCACGCACCTCAAAGCCGGCACGTTCGCGGGTCAGACCGCCCGGCCCAAGCGCCGAAAGACGACGTTTGTGCGTCACTTCGGACAGCGGGTTGGTCTGGTCCATGAACTGCGACAGCTGCGAGGATCCGAAGAATTCGCGGACAGCCGCAGCCGCCGGTTTCGCGTTGATCAGGTCCTGCGGCATCACTGTGTCGATCTCGACGGAGGACATCCGTTCCTTGATCGCGCGTTCCATGCGCAGAAGGCCAACGCGGTACTGGTTTTCCATCAGTTCGCCGACCGAACGCACACGACGGTTGCCGAGGTGGTCGATGTCGTCGATGTCGCCGTGACCGTCGCGCAGTTCCACCAGGCCTTTGATACAGGCCACGATGTCTTCGCGACGCAGGGTGCGATGGGTGTCAGGCGCATCAAGAGCCAGACGCATGTTCATCTTCACCCGGCCCACGGCGGACAGGTCATAGCGTTCGCTGTCAAAGAACAGGCTGTCGAACAGCGAGGACGCAGCCTCAACGGTCGGCGGTTCACCCGGGCGCATGACACGGTAGATGTCCATGAGCGCGGTTTCGCGGTTCATGTTCTTGTCTGCCGCCATGGTGTTGCGGATGTAGGGACCAACGTTCACACCGTCGATGTCGAGCACCGGGATATCGGTGATGCCCGCATCCAGCAGTTCCTTGAGGGAGCCGCCGACGACGTCGCCGTCTTTGTCGAATTCGTAGGTCAGCTCATCGCCGGCTTCGACATAGATCGCACCGGTTTCTTCGTTGATGATGTCCTTGGCGACGAATTTGCCAACGATATGATCGAAGGGCACGAGAAGCTCGGTGATGCTGCCTTCGTCAATGATTTTCTTGACGGCGCGCGGGGTCATCTTGTCCCCGGCCTTGCAGATCACTTCGCCCGTAGCCGCATCGACCAGATCATAGGTCGGACGCGTGCCGCGCACACGCTCGGGGAAGAACTTGGTCACCCACCCTTTGTTCTTGTCGAGCTTGAAGTTGACGGTGTCGTAATAGGCGTCGCAGATCGCTTCCTGATCGAGACCCAGCGCGTAAAGCAGCGTGGTCACCGGCAGTTTACGGCGGCGGTCGATGCGGGCAAAGACGATGTCTTTGGCGTCGAATTCGAAGTCCAGCCAAGAACCGCGGTAGGGAATGATGCGGCAGGCGAACAGCAATTTGCCCGAAGAATGGGTTTTGCCCTTGTCGTGGTCAAAGAACACGCCCGGCGACCGGTGCATCTGAGACACGATCACGCGTTCGGTGCCGTTCACGACAAAGGTGCCGTTCGGCGTCATCAGGGGCATGTCGCCCATGAACACGTCTTGTTCTTTGATGTCCTTCACCGATTTCGCACCGGTGTCTTCGTCCACATCGAACACGATGAGGCGCAGCGTCACCTTCAGCGGTGCCGAATAGGTCATGTCGCGTTGCTGACATTCCTCGACGTCGTATTTCGGCGATTCAAGTTCGTATTTGACGAACTCAAGAACAGCCGTTTCGTTGAAATCCTTGATCGGGAAGACCGACTGGAACACGCCTTTGATGCCTTCGCCGTCTTGCGGTTCGGAAGCGTCACCGGATTTCAGGAACAGATCGTAAGAAGATTTTTGAACCTCGATGAGGTTCGGCATTTCAAGCACTTCTCGAATTTTGCCGTAGTACTTGCGGAGCCGTTTCTGGCCAAGGAAGGACGATGCCATACGCGTCTATACCTTTCGAATTTTCGCGAACAACAGCCACCGTTGGGCGACGGCGTCTGTGCCCTGACGAAACAGAGATGGTCCGGTCTATTCCTGCCCCCGTCCCAAAGGGGGCTCCCGACTTGAACCTCTCCTTAGAAAAAACCTTCCAGCCGAAGGCTCTTTCTAAGACAGGTCAAGCTGGACCCGGAAAGTCCGGGTCCAGCTCAAATTTTGAAATGCCCCGAGGGGCAAGCGGCCCTTAGGCCAGCTCGACAGTCGCGCCAGCTGCTTCCAGCTTGGCTTTGACGTCTTCGGCTTCGGCTTTGTCGACGCCTTCTTTGATTTTGCCGCCAGCTTCAACGAGCTCTTTGGCTTCTTTGAGGCCCAGGCCGGTGAGGCCGCGGACTTCTTTGATGACGTTGATTTTCGAAGCGCCGGCGTCTTTCAGGACGACGTCGAATTCGGTTTTCTCTTCAGCAGCTGCGCCAGCATCGCCTGCCGGGCCAGCCATCATCACTGCGCCGCCAGCGGCGGGCTCGATGCCATACTCGTCTTTGAGGATGGTTTTCAGTTCTTGTGCTTCGAGGAGGGTGAGACCCACGATCTCTTCAGCAAGTTTCTTCAGATCAGCCATTGTACTGTTTCCGTTCGTTTAAGATGTGTTCCAACGCGTGTGTTTACAACCACGTCGGCCTCTAATTGCTTATGCAGCAGCCTTGTCTTCGATCGTAGACAGGATGCTCGCGATGTTCGAAGCAGGAGCGCCAATTGCGCCAGCGATGTTCGAAGCAGGTGCGCCAATGCAGCCAACGATGGAGGCAATAAGCTCCTCGCGGGACGGCATTTGTGCAACGGCTTTGACGCCAGCAACATCAAGAGCGGTCTCACCCATTGCGCCGCCGAGGATCACGAATTTCTCGTTGTCCTTGGCATAAGCATCGGCGACCTTGGCAGCAGCCACAGGATCTTCCGAATAGGAGAGAACGGTCATCCCCGTCAGGTAGTCAGCAATGCTTTCACAGGGCTTACCATCGAGGGCGATTTTGGCGAGCTTGTTCTTGGCAACGCGAACGGACCCGCCAGCTTCACGCATACGCGCGCGCAGGTCCTGCATCTCAGCAACCGTGAGACCTTCGTAGTGGGAAACCACAACGACGCCAGAGCTGTCAAAGATCTGGCCGAGCTCTTCGACCATTTTTTCTTTTTGTGCTCTATCCACAGTTTTACTCCAAGTATGGGAAGGTCACCCCTCCCGGCTCATTTCTACCGGACCAATTGATCCGGCACGAAGTCCGTTTACGGGGCTGCGCCAAAGTCGCCCGAGGACCAGCCATCGGATAACTTGTCGTCTTTCCCGTCTCAGGCAGGAATTATGTCAGTCAGATCACTGACACCCACCGTCTCGGACGAAACGCAAAACAGCGCACGACGAATCGCACGCTGGGATGCAAGAGGGTGTTTAGAGATAACCGCGCGACAGCGCAAGCCCTGTGTCAGCAACGGACCCCAGCACAAACACGCGGCATCTCCAGACCTTAGCTGCCAGAGCCGCCTACGCCGAGGCCACCACCGAGACCTCCGCCAGCGAGACCTCCACCACCAAGGCCGCCCGCCCCTGACAGGCCAGCGCGAACCGGGCCGTCGCTATATACAGAAATCATGGCCTGCCCCAAATTCGGGAGTGACAGCCCCCCGGAAGGCGTCCCCGGAACATCAGAGCTGCCAACCGCCCTACCGGAGGAGGAGGGGACCGCCGTCAACAGTGCAGTCGTCACAACCGTCCCCTGCACTGTCTGCGCGCTCGGCGCGCTGCCGGTTTGAGTCGGAACTGAGGACCCGCCGGCAAAGGCGGCGCCCGACAAACCAATCATGGCGGCCCCTGCCGCAACTGTCTTGAAACGCATGCTCATCTTACTTCCTCCCGAAAAGGTCCAAAGTGGAATAGCTGATCGACAGAACTTTCTGCTGACGATCCATATTGTCGGTGATGTCATTCATGCCCAGGCTCACGCCCCAGCCATCAAGCCCGGGGATTTTAAAGCCAAGACCCGCATTCATCTGGTTTTCCGTGCCCGACACGGACACACCGACATACTCGGTCACGCCGATGCCGAGACCGGCGAAAAGGCCCTCTTCAGTCAGACTGCTGCCCGCTTCGGACAGGGTTGTGTCGGACCCGTAGCCCACTGTCCACATCAGAGGATGGATCATGCGATTGCCCTGAATCTGCGTCAGACCGCTAACCGTCACATTCCAGTTTTCATCGCTCTCGTCTGCATCGCCCCAGGCTGCGAAATTACCGACACCGAGCGAGGCAAAGACCACATGGTTCGGCTGCAACGCCAGCGCCCGCGCCGCCTTGAGCGTGAACGCACCCGAATCCATAAAGGGCTCAACCCCGGTGATGTTCAGATCCACCTCGAACCCGAGCGATGTGATCGGATCCCCGAATCCCATCCCCAAGGCGATGTCGCCATCCCAGTCGTTGCCCGACACCCCGCCGCGCGGATCGGTCAAAGTCGCCCCCACGAAGGCCCCGCCAGACGGCAGGATAAACGCGGTATCCGCGCCGAACATGTTCACATTGGCCACGGATTGGGCCGAAGCTCCACTCCCCAACCCCATCATCAAAGCTGCAATCATCGCCGCCTTTGACGCACTGGTCTTCAATCTCAACTGCATCACCAAACTCTGCCCTTCAGCTGGCGCTCTCCCGAACACATGACACGACACATGCGCCAGAGATGGCACAGGCATGGTCTCAAATTGCGTCGGAGAAACGGTTTTCGGCGCTGTCGCACCCTAAAAAGATGGCGCACGCATTTGTCTGCATGACACCGGAAAATACACGTATAGCGTGACAAAAACCGCCGCATCTTTCAATACAAAGTTAACTTTTTCTTAACTATTTCGCAAAGCGCACATATTACCAACGCAAAAGGCGCCCCCGAAGGAGCGCCTTTCAAAAGTCGTCAGAACTGAAAGATCAGTTGCCGGTCGCGTTGTCGACGGAAACGGAAACGCCCGGGCCCATGGTGGAGGACAGGGACACTTTCTGCATGTAAGCGCCTTTGGCACCCGTCGGCTTGGCTTTTTGAACAGCGTCCACGAAGGCACGCACGTTCTCAACCAGTTGCTCGGCAGAGAAGGAGGCTTTGCCCACACCTGCGTGCACAACACCGGCTTTTTCCGCTTTGAACTGAACTTCACCGCCCTTGGCAGCTTCCACGGCCGCTTTCACGTCCATGGTCACGGTGCCCACTTTCGGGTTCGGCATCAGGTTGCGCGGGCCCAGGATTTTACCCAGACGACCAACGATCGGCATCATGTCCGGCGTTGCGATACAACGATCGAACTCAATGGTGCCGCCCTGAATGGTTTCCATCAGGTCTTCGGCGCCGACGATGTCCGCACCAGCGGCCTGAGCTTCTTCAGCTTTCGGGCCACGGGCGAACACGGCCACACGGACAGTTTTGCCGGTGCCGTTCGGCAGCGACACAACACCACGAACCATCTGGTCAGCGTGACGCGGGTCAACGCCGAGGTTTAGAGCGATTTCAACGGTCTCGTCGAATTTGGCGGAGGCGTTGGCCTTGATCAGCTCAACGGCTTCCTCGACGGAGACGTTTTCTTTGCCAGCGAAGGCTTCGCGGGCTGCAACGATGCGTTTGCCAAGCTTAGCCATTACTTCACCTCGATGCCCATGGAACGCGCGGAACCCAGGATGATCTGCATCGCAGCCTCCACGTCGTTTGCGTTCAGGTCTTTCATCTTCGCTTCGGCGATCTCTTTCACCTGAGCGGGCGTCACGGAGCCGACAACTTCACGACCCGGCAGGTTTGCACCGGATTTCAGTTTGGCAGCTTTTTTCAGGTAGTAAGACGCGGGCGGCGTCTTGATGTCCATGGTGAAGGACTTGTCCTGATAATAGGTAATCACGGTCGGGCACGGCGCACCGGGCTCCATATCCTGCGTCTTGGCGTTGAACGCCTTACAGAATTCCATGATGTTGATACCACGCTGACCAAGCGCCGGACCCACGGGCGGGGACGGGTTCGCTTGACCGGCGGGCACTTGCAGCTTCATCGTGCCTGCGAGTTTCTTAGCCATTGGCTTTTCCTTTCCAACCTCCGACAGACGCGTCTGCCAGAGCTCTCTGTTGTGTGGTCCGGCTCAGCGGCGCGCGCGCCCCCTGCCTCCCACGGCTCAATGCGGACCGAAACGGCCCACGCTCACTCAAGTCGCTTTGCTAACCTGAGTGAATTCCAGTTCGACCGGGGTTGCCCGGCCAAAGATCGACACAGACACCTTCAGGCGCTGGTTCGCATCGTCGACTTCCTCGACCATGCCGTCGAACCCTTCAAAGGCACCCTCGGCCACGGAAACCTGTTCACCCACCTCAAAGGTGATGGTGGAGCGCGGCGCCTCGACGCCCTCTTCCACCCGATTCAGGATTCCGTTCACTTCGGAATCGCGCATAGGCACCGGCTTACCGAAAGATCCAAGGAACCCGGTCACCCGGTTGATCGAGTTGATCAGGTGATACCCCGCGTCCGTCATCTCCATGCGCACCAGCACGTAGCCGGGCATGAAACGACGTTCGGTCGTCACCTTTTTGCCCCGGCGCACTTCGATGACCTCTTCGGTCGGCACCAGAACCTCTTCGATCTGATCCTGCAGGCCTTTTTCCTCCACGGCTGTCCGGATCGCTTCGGCGACTTTTTTCTCGAAGTTCGAGAGGACGCTCACCGAGTACCAACGCTTCGCCATGGTGCCTTTGCCTTTTCTTTTGTCTCCGCGGCTGTCGCCGGGATGTCATTACATTCCAAACACTTACGTGTCGCTTTCCCGAACAATAAATCGGCGCGCAACTCGAATCGCTGCACGCCATGTCGGTAGATTGCGCCCGCTCTACAGGTTTAGCGCTGCAAGTTCAAGCCTTTCGGCCCCGCACGCCAGCGCCCCAAAACAACAAAAGCCCCCGACAGCGGGGGCTTCTCAGACAAGCTGTCCAACCGGTCCCCCGGCAGATCAGCCAAAGAAGTTCAGCAAACCCTGCATGCCGCTGCGAATGGCCAGATCGACGAGGAAGAAGAACGTCGCCGTGAGCGCAGCCATGACAAACACCATGACAGTGGTCAGCAAGACCTCACGACGGGTCGGCCACACGATTTTCGAGACTTCCGAGCGGACCTGCTGGGCAAACTGAAGCGGGTTGGTCTTGGCCATTGTGTCTTCCATCACTCTCAAGGTTTTGGCGCATGTACGCCAGCGCGGGTGGGATTTCAACCCCATTGACCAGACGCCACACCATTTGTCGAAAGAAGTGGCAGGGGCAGCAGGGTTCGAACCCGCGACCTACGGTTTTGGAGACCGTCGCTCTACCAGCTGAGCTATACCCCTAAGGCCGTGCGTTGAGATACGAAAGGCCCAAAGGCTTTGCAAGCAGAAATCACGCTCCGGGACGGAATTCCGCATTCACATTGCGATTTCCCGGATATTACGGACTTATCCCCTCAGGGCGCGAGCTTCACCACGCTCCGCTGCCGACCTTCTCGAAAGGCAATCCAGCCCAAGGCCAGCAGCGCCAGGCAGGCACATGCCGCGCCGATCCGCAGGTTCATCCCGAAACTCAGGAATTGCGCGATCACCCCCATGATCGGCGTGGCAATCAGCGCACCCAGAAACAACGCGTTCATGTAAAGCGCGGTAGCACCGGCCAAATGTCTGCCTGCAAAGCTCTGCATGTAGAGAAGCCCCACAGCCGCAAACAGCCCGTAGTACACACCCTCCAGCGCCGCGAGCGCAAGCGCCCGTGGCAGCGTCGCGATCCCGGACATCGGCATATAGGTGATCGCGGCCAGAATCGCAGCCAGGCACAACGCGCGAAACGCACCCATGCGCCGCAGAATCGCCGGGGTCAGCAGAATGACGATGACTTCCATCAAAGTTTTGACAGACAGCATCACCCCGGGCGTTGAGGCGGGCAAATGCACCTCGGTCAGAACAAACAGCGGAATCGACCCCGAAGCCGCCGCATGCGCCAGCGACATCAGGAAACAGACGCCTGCGGCCAGCCATAGCGAGCTGCGCAGCCTGCCTTCCGCCTCCGCCTCCGCCTTGGGCTTCACACTGGCCGCAAACTCTTTGGGAAAGCTCATGACCCAGAGGACAAGCCACAGGCCCGCAAACCCGAGCCCCATCACGAACACCCAGCGTTGCCCAAAGGCCCCGGCAAGCGAAAACGATAACGCCGGACCGATCATCCACCCCAGAGAGGTCGTCGCCCGCAGGTAAGAATTGTAGCGCGTCACGTCCCAGCCATCGTGTTCTGCCCGCAGACGGCCATAAGAATACATGGTCGAGACCACCCCGTTCGACAGCGCCATACAGGGGGCTGTGACCAGCAGGAGCATTGGATAGCTGTGAAACACCAAAGCCGCCGACACAGCGACAACATAGCCACTCATAGACGCGATCAACAGCGGCGCAATCCGGCGCCCCGCATCGATGCGCGCGCCGAAATGCCGGTTCACCCCAAGGGTCAACGGCAGGACGATCAGCGCGTACAGCGTAATGTGCAACGGCTCCTTGCCCAGCCCCTCGACGATATAGACCCCCATAAAAGGCACAATCGACGCGGTGGCGAATGTGCCGATCAGCAACAGGGCCAAAGGGGCAATGCGGGGAGACAGGCGCGCCAACGACATAACTCGCTATCCTCTTCGTCAAATGACGCAGCTCTACGCAGCTTTTGCGACAGCTGCGTAACAGCCCGAGGACAGAGACGCATCTCTGAAAATTTTGGACAAATGTTGGTTTGTGTGTCCTCGAAACCTCGCACTCAAAAGCAAAAGAGGCACCCGAAGGCGCCTCTTTCGTTTCGAAAATTAGCAGAGCTAATTAAGCGAGGATTTTGGAGACAACGCCCGAACCGACGGTGCGGCCGCCTTCACGGATGGCGAAGCGAAGACCTTCTTCCATCGCGATCGGCGCGATCAGCTCGGCCGACAGTTTCAGGTTGTCGCCCGGCATCACCATCTCCGTGCCTTCCGGCAGGATGCAGGTCCCGGTCACGTCCGTCGTACGGAAGTAGAACTGCGGACGGTAGTTCGCGAAGAACGGCGTGTGACGGCCACCTTCTTCTTTGGTAAGGATGTAAACCTCAGCCTCGAATTTGGTGTGCGGGTTCACAGAGCCCGGCTTACACAGAACCTGACCACGCTCAACGCCTTCACGGTCAACACCGCGCAGCAGGGCGCCGATGTTGTCGCCGGCTTCACCGCGATCCAGCAGCTTGCGGAACATTTCAACACCGGTACAGGTGGTTTTCTTCGTGTCTTTGATCCCGACGATTTCGATCTCGTCGCCAACGTTGATCACACCGCGTTCCACACGACCGGTCACAACCGTACCACGACCCGAGATCGAGAACACGTCTTCGATCGGCATCAGGAACGGCTGGTCAACCGCACGCTCCGGCTCGGGGATGTAAGCATCCACAGCAGCCATCAGCTCTTTGATCTTCTCTTCGCCGATTTCCGGGTCACGACCTTCGAGAGCGGCCAGAGCCGACCCTGCAACGATCGGAATATCGTCGCCCGGGAAGTCGTATTCGGACAGAAGTTCGCGAACTTCCATTTCGACGAGCTCCAGAAGCTCTTCGTCGTCAACCTGGTCAACTTTGTTCAGGAACACGACCAGCGCCGGAACGCCAACCTGACGGGCCAGAAGGATGTGCTCACGGGTCTGCGGCATCGGGCCGTCAGCAGCGTTCACAACCAGGATACCGCCGTCCATCTGAGCCGCACCGGTGATCATGTTCTTCACATAGTCAGCGTGGCCGGGGCAGTCGACGTGCGCGTAGTGGCGGTTCTCGGTCTCGTATTCCACGTGCGCCGTCGAGATCGTGATGCCGCGGGCTTTCTCTTCCGGTGCACCGTCAATCTGGTCGTAGGCTTTGAAGTCACCAAAGTATTTGGTGATCGCTGCCGTCAGTGTCGTTTTACCATGGTCAACGTGGCCGATGGTGCCGATGTTGACGTGCGGTTTGGAACGCTCAAACTTTTCCTTAGCCATATCCAGGCGCCTCTTGGTTTGAAGGGGCCGACAAACTGGCCCGAAATTAACATCGCGGGCTAGGTAGTGGCTCTGGGCAGGAAAATCAAGCGTCAGTTATCATTTGTGGGCGCTTGTGCCCCGGACGCAGCGTCGGGGGCCAGAACCTCAAGCGCAGCCTTGGCCTCATCGGCGTCGGATCCGGCGGCGGCAATCGGATCGATCCCGAACCACGGACCGTTTTCCTGCAAGAAGCGTTCGACCTTGAGCGCGGCATTTCTGCTCAGGATTTCAAGCTGTTCCTCTTTCGAGCGCGTCAGCCCGGACCCGATCACCGTCGCCCCGTGCAGCCCTTCGAAGACGGTCAGAAGCTTGGGCTTTTCGGTCAGCTTGACCCCCTTGGCGTCATCCCAGACGTTGACCGTCAGAACCAGCACGGATTTCGGGGTGAACAGCACCGGAATCCCCGGACCGGCCAGCGCATAGGCGTCGACCTTGATTCCAATGTGATACAACTTGTCGCCATCGTAGCGCCCGAACCGTTCCTGCATTGCCGCTTTCAGGGCAGTTTCCACCTCCGCTTCGCTGGCGGTGCGCGAGAATGGACCCTTTTGCATATCCTTGGCCACAACCACATTGTGACCGAATGCGAAATCTCCAAGGTTCACGAGAGGCGTATCTTGCGTGATTTCCTTTGCATCTCCACAGGCGACAAGCGTCAAAAGGGACAGGCCGAGAAACGCACGACGGGCAACTGAAAACACTGGATATCCTCCTGATTTGATCCGTCTCAGTGGTAGCGACAAGTTGACCCTGGCGCAACGCACCTTCTCAGAAACGGCAAATGTTGCGCAAATTCCGCCACTCATCGGGCGTGAGGATCGCCTTTTTAGCCGCCTTGTAGCCCTCAGCCGCGGCCCGCGCGCGCGTCACACGATCGCCAAGCTGCGGATGGCTCGACAGATGCGCGGCCAGACCTTCGCTGTCGCCATAGGCCTCTTTGAGCCGCTCAAACAGCGGCGCCAGCGCCGCCGGAGACACCCCGGCTCGTGGCAAAAGGTCATGCGCATAAGCATCCGCCGCGCTTTCCGCACCTTGGCTGTATTGCGCATTGACCAGTTGGTTGGCGCCAAGCAGCACCACGGACCCACCTGCAAAGTCCCCCAGCACCAGCGACAGCACCCCGAATGTCCCCACCGAACGCAACGCATGGCGGGTCGGGTCCCGGTGGGCGACATGGCCGATCTCATGGGCGATCACAGCGGCGACCTCATCCGGGGTTTCGGCTTCGTCGATCAGCCCCCGCATCACCACGATCCGCCCACCCGGCAAGGCAAAGGCGTTGACCATGTCGAAATCAAGCACGCTCAGCGTCACCGCATCCGCCGTCAGATCCGAGGCGGCCACCAGTCTGTCTTCCATCACCTGCAGCGCTGCCGCGCCGTCTTCGGCCAGACATTCCCGGATCGGCAGATAGCCCTGGGAAAACGCCGTGCGCACCTGTTCATAGGTCTTGTCGCCCAGCGCCCGTTCGCCTTCGACCGGCAAGATCGTCGCCAGCTGATCCGCAATCAGCGGGATCAGCACGAAGACAATCAACACGACCGAGGCCACGGCACCGCCGATAAGCCCCAACAGGCGCCCCCGCCCCTGAACTGGCGGGCGCTGCGCCAGATTGGGGGCGCGCCGCTCCAGATCCTGCAGCAGCCGCGTGTCACGCACGTAAAGCCGAGCCGCGGGCGTCTGGAGATGGGTGTAGACCCCGAAAGGTGCCTGGCCCCAGCGCAGTTTGCGCTGCCCCTCGACATAGCGCATATCCTCCAGCGACCAGATCCAGCACCGCACTTCTTCGCCATCGTCATATTGCCGCAGTTCGACCTGCGTCCCGCTGTCGTCCCATGTGGCGTAAACCAGGTGCCGCTGGGCGGTTTTGCCGTCCACGAAATCGCAGCGCACACCTTCGGGTTCCGCCCCCCAGGGGCCTTTCGCGCTCTCACTCATATCGCTGCCCCCAGATCGAAAGCTTCGGCCATGCCTTCGGCCTGTGCCGCTTCATCACGGGTGCGCTGGCGCACTTCGGCCAGATGTTCGCCGCCGGTGATATGCAGGGTACTGGCGTAGTGACGCCATGTCGGAAACAGCACAAAGGTCTGACGAAACACGGAAAACAACAACATGCCGAGCAGGTACGCAACGATCGCAAAGATGGCAGCGAGTTCCGGCCCCAGTAATGACGCCGCTGGGTCACCTCCAAATGGCAGTGTTCCCAAATCATCGGGAACCACATAGCGCGCAACGATGAAGCCAGCGGGCACCACAACGACAAAGGTCAGCAGACCGGTCATGAGGTTGGTCAACATATAGCCACCCACCGTGATCCAGAAAATCCGCCAATAAGAAGCCGTTGAAATCAAACCGATTTCGCCCGCCGTTTTGTGGCTGACCATTTTCCGAAACGCGATCACACGGTAACGCAAGTAAAAGACGAAAAAGAGCAGCGTCCCTGCCGCCCCGGACAGCATCAGAACGGCAATATACTTCGCGTCATATGGCTCCGTTCCGCTCTCGAGCAGCTCTACCATCTGCAGGCCAAGGCTAAAACAAATGACCGTGACCCAAAGGCAGATGAGCACCGGCAGGAAGGGAGGCAGGAGCATCGTCCATTTGCCGCCCTGATGCAGTAGGCTTTCGCCGAAAAACGTGCGGTCGGTGCGGAATTTTTCCAGTTTGAACGTCAGGCGCGGCCATAACACGCCCAGTGTCACGACAGCCAGAAGCAAATGCCCGCAGGCGCGCAGCGCATAGGCCCCGGCCGCAGGCTCCAGCCCGAAGCGAATACCACGCCAGCGGGTGCGGGCGTAGACATAGCGCTTGGCCCGGTAGGCCGCAAAATAGACCAGCGGCACAGCCAGAATGGCGGCGATGACATAGGCCTCGAAGTCTTCCTGAAACAGGGCAAAGGACGCATAGACCAACAGCAGAGCAACCACCCCGATCAGCAGCGCCAGCACCACCAGCGCAATCAGAAAGCCGGTGAATTTCTCGATCCCTTTGCCGACATACTCCAAAGGCGTCTGATCCGGCCGCACCGAGGACCAGAAATAGCGCCGCAGCCGGGTTTTCATCCAGAACCGGTAAAACCCCAAAGTGAGCACGGTCAAAATCGCAGTCCAGAGCGACAGCCGCAAAAGCGGCATGGTCCGCCCCTCAAAATCCGTTTTCAGAAGCTCCGCCATGCCGTTTCAATATCCACCTTTAAATTATGTAAACTTGTTATCTCTCGGGAACCCATGCGGGGGCTGCTTGCCAACGCTGGCACGTTTGCCCAGCCATTGGCTGAGATCTTTCTCCGTGCGCGTATTGCCACCACCCATGGTCCAGCTCAGACCTTCCCCCCAGACAAAGGTCGTCAGATCCGACAGGCCACCATCGAGTTCGAGCATGCCCTGGGCGCCGCGTGCCTGGTTGTATTTCTGCAGCCGTACACCTTTGCCGCGCGCCATTTCCGGCACTTCAGTGAGCGGGAACACAAGGAACCGCCGATTCTGGGACACCACCGCCACATGGTCCCCGGCGATCCGATGCACGATCATCGCGCGTTCGGCATCCTTGACGTTGAGCACCTGCTTGCCGCTGCGGGTCTGGGCCACCACATCCTTTTCGGCCACGACAAACCCGTTGCCCGCGCTGGAAGCGACCAGCAGCTTGGCCTCGGAATCATGCACAAGAATGTCCACGATCTCGACCTCATTGGGCAGGTCGACCATCAGACGCAGCGGTTCCCCCATCCCGCGACCGCCGGGCAGATTGGCCGCCGACAGCGTGTAAAAACGCCCGTTCGACCCCATAACCAGCAAGCGGTCCGTGGTTTCCGCGTGGAAGATGAACCTTGGGCCGTCGCCGTCTTTGAACTTCAGCTCCCGTGTCAGATCGATGTGACCGGACATCGCGCGTATCCAGCCCATCTGCGAACAGACCACAGTGATCGGTTCGCGTTCGATCATCGCCTCAAGCGGCACGTCTTCGACCTCTGTTGCTTCGGCGAAACCAGTCAGTCGCGCCCCGCGCGGGCCATAATCCTTGCCGAATTTCTTCTTGGTCTCTTTCAGCTCTTCCGAGATGCGCACCCATTGCAGATCGTCGCTTGCCAAAAGCGCGACCAGACCGGCTTTTTCTTCCAGCAGCGCATCGCGTTCGCGCACCAGTTCGATCTCTTCGAGGCGGCGCAGGCTGCGCAGACGCATGTTGAGAATCGCTTCGGCCTGAATCTCGCTCAGTTCCCCCTGCCCTTCGGCGGCGGGCAACGGCGAGTGATAGTCCTTTTCGGACATGGCGCGCGGCACATCGCGGCTCCAGTCCTCGGCCATCAGTGCGGCTTTAGGATCGTCGTCATAACGGATGATGTCGATCACCCGGTCGAGATTGAGGAAGGCGATGATAAAGCCTTCCAGCACCTCAAGACGATGATCGATCTTTTCCAGACGGTGCTGGCTGCGCCGCTGCAACACGACGCGCCGGTGATCAAGCCACGCCCGAAGCACCTCTTTGAGCGAACAGACCTTGGGTGTACGCCCGTCGATCAGCACGTTCATGTTCAGGGAGAATCGCGTTTCCAGATCGGAGCTGCGAAACAGCGTGCCCATCAGCACATCCGGCACAACATTCTTGGATTTCGGCTCCAGAATGATGCGAATATCCTCGGCGCTTTCGTCGCGCACATCGGCGAGAATCGGAACCTTCTTGGTCTGGATCAGCTCGGCCAGCTTTTCGATCAGCTTGGATTTCTGAACCTGATAGGGGATTTCCGTGACAACGATCTGCCACTGGCCGCGACCGAGGTCCTCGACCTCCCATTTGGCGCGCAGCCGGAAAGCGCCGCGCCCGGTGGCATAGGTCTTGGCCATGCTTTCACGTGGCTCGACAATGATCCCCCCGGTCGGGAAATCCGGACCTTTGACATAGTTGAGCAGCGTGTCGTCCCGCGCGTCCGGGGTTTTGATCAGATGCAGCGAGGCGTCGATCAATTCGCCGATATTGTGCGGCGGGATATTCGTCGCCATGCCGACCGCAATGCCCGAAGACCCGTTTGCCAGAAGATTCGGAAAGGCGGCTGGCAGGACCACGGGTTCGCGCAGCGTCCCGTCGTAATTGTCCCGGTAATCAACCGCGTCTTCGTTGAGCCCTTCCAGCAGCGCCTCGGCCGCGATGGTCATCCGCGCCTCGGTATAGCGTGAGGCCGCCGGGTTATCGCCATCGATGTTGCCGAAATTGCCCTGCCCGTGCACCAGCGGATAGCGCACGTTGAAATCCTGCGCGAGACGCGCCATGGCGTCATAGATCGCGGCGTCGCCATGGGGGTGATAGTTGCCCATCACGTCCCCGGAAATCTTCGCGGACTTCCGAAAGCCCCCGGAAGACGACAGGCGCAATTCCCGCATCGCATAGAGAATGCGCCGGTGCACCGGCTTCAGCCCGTCACGCGCATCGGGCAGCGCCCGGTGCATGATCGTGGACAGCGCATAGGTCAGGTAACGTTCGCCAATCGCACGGCGAAGCGGTTCGAAGGTTTCGCTCTGCGGCATACCTCCGTCGGTCGGATCTTTGGTCAAATCACTGCTCATGGCTTTGATGAATAGCTGGCGCCTCACGCCTCGGCAAGCGCGTCGCGCGACCACGCCCACGGCTGAGTCACAAAAGGGTGGAGTTTTTGCAACCTTTTCCCCGTCACGGGCGTTGGGCTGATGTCGTAAACAAGAAATGAACAATACCTAAGGGGCGACCATGCTGCGTTTGACTGCACTGACACTGGCCGGACTGTACGGGGCCTTCATGGTTTTCGGACAGGATCTGAGCGCCGAGGAACAGGCCACTTATGACGCGGCCCGCGAAAAACGGGTGTCCCTCGTCACCCTTGCCTCCGACCGGCTGCTGGAGGCCTTCGGCGAACCCAGCCGCCGTCGCGGGGACTATGTCCCGACTTTGGCCTCGCTTGAACAACGTGACGATGCTGCGGACACACCGGCCCCGACAGTCGCCACGGCTCGACGCTCCACCGCAAGCACTGAAATCGACAGCATGGTGCAGCTGGCCAGCTTTGACACCGGCACCACGACAGCCACCACCCGCGTCACCAACCCGGAAAAGCTCGACGCATTGTTGCACCCCGCCGCCGCAACAACCGCCCCCCTACCGTCTGACAGCTCGGACACAGCCCTGCGTCAGGTCAGCGCGACACGCGTCAATGTGCGCTCCGGCCCCTCCACCGCCACGGCCGTTTTGGGCCAGGTCGAACAGGCCGACATCGTGCAGCTTGTGTCCCCGGTGCAAAACGGCTGGGTCAAAATCTCGGTCCAGGGCGCGGGCGTCGAAGGCTATATGGCCGCCCGGTTCCTGTCCCCCATTGGCCAATAAGCCAAAGTGCCCCAAAGTTTCGCGGGATGGCGATTTCCACCATCGCCCTTCATGCGATAAGCCTTTCCCAAAAGTGGGGAAGGCTTTTTCATGCGAACGATTCTCATCACCGGCTGCTCCAGCGGCATCGGCCACCATGCGGCACATGCCCTGAAAGACCGAGGCTGGCGCGTCTTCGCGACCTGCCGCAAGGACACAGATGCCGCGCGTCTGCGCTCTGAAGGGCTGGAAAGCTTCCGGCTCGACTACGAAGATCCGGCCTCGATCGAAGCGGGCCTGAACGACGCTCTGGCGCGCAGCGATGGCAGGCTGGATGCGTTGTTCAACAACGGCGCCTACGCCATCCCCGCCGCCGTCGAAGACCTGCCCGAAGCGGCCTTGCAACAGATCTTTCAGGCCAACCTCTTTGGCTGGCACGCGCTGACACGACGGGTGATCCCGGTGATGCGCGCGCAGGGCCATGGGCGCATCGTCAACTGTTCCTCGGTTCTGGGCCTGACCGCCATGCCATGGCGCGGGGCCTATGTCGCGACGAAATACGCACTCGAAGGCCTCACCGACACGCTGCGCGTGGAAATGCGGGATACCCCCATCGACATCGTCCTGATCGAACCCGGCCCCATCGGCACCGCCTTTCGCCTCAACGCCCGCAAACAGTTCGACCGCTGGATCGACTGGCAGGCCTCGCCCCGCGCCGAACAATACCGCAATACCCTTGTGCCCCGGCTCTATAAAGCCGCCGAGGCCAGCACCCCCGACCCTTTTGAACTGGGACCGGAAGCAGTAACGGCCAAGCTGATCAAAGCGCTCGAAAGCCCGCGCCCCCACGCCCGCTACTTTGTCACCACACCGACCTATGTCGCCGCCATTGCCCGGCGCATTCTGCCCCAGCGCCTGATCGACCGGATGATCGCCAAAGTCTGACCCGACCGCATTCGTGACTTGGGCCAGAGAGCCAAACACGCTATGTGCATAAGAAAAGCTGCGGAGGAGCCTGCATATGCCCGACACATTTCTCTATGTCATCGGCGCGGCCTGTCTGGTCGTTCTGGTGATCCTCGCCCTTGGCATCGGTCAGTTCGGGCGGGGTGGCGTTGAGGGGGCGAAGCGCTCCAACAAGCTGATGCAGGCCCGCATTCTGGCCCAGCTGGGGGCGGTGATCCTCGTGGTCGTTTTTGTACTCATACGCAAATCGGGAGGCTGACCCATGGTTGTTCTGAACAAAATCTACACCCGCACCGGTGACAGTGGCGAAACCTCCCTGTCGGATATGTCACGCGCGCCGAAACACGCCACCCGGGTCTCAGCCTATGGCACGGTGGACGAATTGAATGCCACGCTGGGGCTGGCGCGTCTGCATGCCGAAGGCGACACCGATGCCGCACTCTCGCGCATTCAGAACGACCTGTTCGACCTCGGCGCGGACCTGTCGCGCCCCAACATGGATGCCGATGAGGACGCGGGCTATCCCGTGCTGCGCACCGTGCCCTCTCAGGTCGACCGGCTGGAACAGGAAATCGACGCGATGACCGGCGTGCTCGCCCCGCTCAAAAGCTTCATCCTGCCCGCAGGCAACCCGCTCGCCGCCCATCTGCACCACGCCCGCACCGTCGCCCGCCGCGCCGAACGGCTGGCTGTCGCGCTGCAGGCCGAGGAGGATGGCGATGCCAATCCCGCCGCAATCAAATATCTCAATCGGCTTTCTGACTGGCTTTTCTGCGCCGCGCGGATGGCCAATGACGATGGCAAGGCCGATGTGCTCTGGGTGCCGGGGGCCAATCGCTGAACCCTTAGCAACACGGCCAAAGCCCGAGAAAACCCTATGACGCTGCGACATTTTTAGGCGCAAACGTCACGTCTTAGGCCAGGAAAAGCGCGTTTTGGGGCTGTTTTCTGCAGGCGCAAGACGGTAACACCATGACCGGAGAGCTTGAGTGCCCCCATTGTCCGGGCGGCATAGTCTAAGGGAGTTTACGCAATGAAGGTGCTTGTACCTGTCAAACGCGTGATCGACTACAACGTGAAGGTCAAAGTTAAGACCGATGGCACGGGTGTCGATCTTGCAAACGTGAAGATGTCGATGAACCCGTTCGACGAGATCGCGGTTGAAGAGGCCATTCGGCTGAAAGAGGCCGGCGTGGCGACTGAGGTTGTGATCGTCTCGATCGGCGAGAAGAAGGCTACGGATACGATCCGCAACGCGCTGGCGATGGGCGCGGATCGGGGCATTCTCGTGACCGAGGACCAGGGTGTAGACATCGAACCGCTGGCCGTGGCCAAGATCCTTGCGAAAGTGGTCGAGGAAGAAGCCCCCGAGGTGGTGATCCTCGGCAAGCAGGCGATCGACAACGACATGAACGCCACCGGCCAGATGCTGGCCGCGCTTCTGGGCTGGGGTCAGGCGACCTTCGCCTCTGAGGTCAAAATCGACGACGGCAAGGCCGTGGTGACGCGCGAAGTCGACGGCGGCCTGCAGACCATTGCCGTGCCGCTTCCGGCGATCGTGACCACCGATCTGCGCCTCAACGAACCGCGCTATGCCTCGCTGCCCAACATCATGAAGGCGAAGAAGAAGCCGCTCGATGAGAAAACCGCCGCCGATTATGGCGTCGACACAAGCCCGCGTCTGAGCGTGGTCGCCACCGAAGAACCCAAGGGCCGTGACGCCGGGATCAAGGTCGGTTCGGTGGACGAACTGATTGCGAAACTCAAAGAGGGAGGTCTCGTCTGATGGCTGTTTTGTGTCTTGCAGAAGTGGCCGGCGGCGCAGTTGCGCTCGACGCCACCGCGAAAGCCGTATCCGCCTCCGCCAAGCTGGGCGACGTGACGGTTCTGGTCTGTGGCGCGCCCGGTGACGAGGCCGCCAAGCTCGACGGCGTGGCCAAGGTGCTGGTCGCCGATGACGCCGCCTATGCCCATGGGCTGGCCGAAAACCTCGCCGCGCTGATCGTGTCCCTGGCCGGCGACTACAGCCACATCACCGCACCGGCGACCACCACCGGCAAGAACGTTCTGCCGCGCGTCGCCGCACTGCTGGACGTGATGGTGATCTCGGATGTGATCGAGGTTGTGGACGCCGAGACCTTCAAACGCCCGGTCTATGCCGGCAATGCGGTGCAGACGGTCAAATCCTCGGATGCGACCAAGGTCATCTCCTTCCGCACCTCGACCTTCGAGGCGGCGGGCGCGGGCGGTTCGGCCTCTGTCGAAGCGGCGGCCGGCGCGGGCGACACCGGCCTGTCGGCCTTTATCGAAGACAAGGTGGTCGAAAGCGACCGTCCGGAACTGACCTCGGCCAAGATCGTCGTCTCCGGCGGGCGTGGCGTGGGTTCGGAAGAGAACTTCGCGATCATCGAAGCGCTCGCCGACAAGCTCGGCGCGGCCGTGGGCGCCTCGCGCGCGGCCGTTGACAGCGGCTTTGCCCCCAACGACATGCAGGTCGGCCAGACCGGCAAGGTCGTCGCCCCCGAGCTGTACATCGCCGCCGGCATCTCCGGCGCGATCCAGCACCTCGCGGGTATGAAGGACTCCAAGGTCATCGTCGCCATCAACAAGGACGAAGAGGCCCCGATCTTCCAGGTCGCAGACTTCGGCCTCGTTGCTGACCTCTTCGACGCCGTCCCGGAACTCACGGAAAAACTCTGAGGGTTTCCGCAAATCGCAAGACAAGAAAGGCCCGCCAGTCTGGCGGGCCTTTTTCATGTCGCTTACAGATCTGAGCTGGCTATTTCCCCCGGATTCGGCAGATGCAAAAGGGTCCGCACACAGAGATCCGCCCAGTCGGAAATATCCCGCGCGTCCGGCGCATAGCCCGGATCCAGCACGGCCCCCCGCTGTTTGCCGTGGATCGCATGGCGCAACAGCTCTGCAAGCTGCCCGTCCCCGTCCGATCGTCCGGCCGCTTTGCAAAGCTCTGCAAAGCGGCGATCAAAGGCATCGGCCACTTCGCGAATCGATGTCACATAGCTTTCGCGCAGCTCCGGAAAGCGGTCCTGTTCGGCAAAAACAGCACGAATGGTGCGCACCGAAGACAGCCCCAGAACCAGCTCGGCATAGGCCCGCGCCAAGGCGATAAACGCCGCGTCGGACGCTCCGTAAATCTCGGGATCTGGCATCGGGCTCGTCAGGCTTTCAATCCCCTCGTCAATCGCCTTCTGCACGACCTGCCGAAACAGATCGTCTTTGTTTTCAACCACCTTATAGACTGTGCGCGTCGAGACTCCGGCACGCTGCGCAACCGCTCCGATGCTCGTGCCCGAATAGCCGCTTTCCAGAAACTCGGCGCGCGCCGCCGTGAGCAGTTCGGCACGGGTCTGGGCCTCAGTCCGCAGAACCGGACGGCCTCGCGCCCGGTTTTTGTCGCTGTCCTGATTTTCTGTCATTGACTTCGGGCCTTCATTACATTTAGGAAAATACAAATTTTTCTAAATCAGCCCGTACCGCAAGAGGTCCCCGCGATGCAAACGAAAAAAGTAACTGCCCTGGCCGTGCTCGCCATCGCCGCCGCGGCGGGCTATCTGGTCTGGACCGTGCAAAAACCGGAAACCTATCTGGTGCAGGGCGAAGTGGAAGCCACGCGCATTGACCTCTCCGCCATGGTCACCGCCCGGGTCAGCGACACGCCAGTCGATTTCGGCGACCGGGTCGAAACGGGACAGACTGTCGTCCAGCTCGACAGCCCGCTGGTCCGCGCCGCCCTAGCCAATGCCGAGGCGGCTGTGGCGGTCGCTGCCGCCAACCGCGATCTGGCCTATGCCACGCGCCCGGAAAACATCGCCACCGCACAGGCCCAACTCCTGGCAGCCAAGGCGGATGTCGCACTGGCACAGAAGACCTTTGAGCGGATCAGCCAGCTGCGCGACACCTCGGTGGTTTCCGACGCTAACCTTGATCAGGCCCGCAACAGTCGTGACGCGGCGCTGCAGGCGCAGTTCGCGGCAGAGGCCAATCTCGATCTGGCCCGCAACGGCGCCAGCGACGAACAGAAAGCCGTGGCCGTGGCCCAGTTGAAACAAGCCGAAGCCGCACGCACCCAAGCCCAAGCCAATGTCGATGAAATGACCGTCATCGCGCCGATCAACGGCGAAGTGACCGCGCGTATGGCAGAGCCCGGCAAGCTGTTCAACGCCGGGGCCCCGCTGATTTCCATCGTCGATGTCGATCATGCCTGGTTCACCTTCAACCTGCGCGAAGATCTGTTGCAGGGGCTGGAAGTCGGCGCGGCACTCGAGGTGCGCGTCCCCGCTCTTGGTGAAGACCGCGATCCGGTGCCCGCGCAGATCACCGCGATCAATGTCGAGGGCAGCTATGCCAACTGGCGCGCCACCAAAGCGACCGGCGATTTCGACCTGCGCACCTTTTCCGTACGCGCCGAACCGACCGACCCCGTCGAGGGGTTGCGCCCGGGGATGAGCGCATTGGTTGACTGGCCAACCGCCCCCAATCGCGGACGCTGAGCCATGGCACCTCGGCATTATCCACCGGGCTTTCGCCGCATCTTCCGGCGGGAGCTTCGCCAGATCGCGGACCGCCCGGCGCTGGCCTTCATGCTGATCCCTTTCCCGCTGGTGATCTTTCTCGGACTGGCCATGGTCTTTGCCGCCGGTCTGCCGCGTGCCCTGCCGGTGGCGGTGCTGGATCAGGACGGCTCCACCCTGTCACGGCAACTGGTGCAAATGGTCGACGCCGCCTCGGATGTCGACGTGCGCACCCATGTCGCCAATCTGACAGAAGCCCGCCAGCTGCTGTTGGAACGCAAAGCCTATGCCATTCTGATGATCCCACATGACATGGGCCGGGATCTGCAGCTGGGCCAGAGCCCGGAAGTCATCATTTTCTCCAACAATCAGTTTCTGACGGTGGGCGGCATCGCCGCGCGCAGCATCGGAACGTCGGCGCTGACATTTTCCGGCGGAGTATCGGTGCGCACGCTGGAAGCCCGCGGCATCGGCCCGGATCAGGCCATGGATATGGTCACCCCGATCCCGGTGCGGCAAAGCCCGCTGTTCAATCCCTCGCTCGACTATATCCAGTTCCTTCTGTCCTCGATCCTGCCGACCGTGCTGGAAATCTTCATCTGTGCAGCGGCGGTTCTGTCCTTTTCCCGCGATCACCACACGAAGGCTGGCATGGCTCGGGTGATGCGCCTGTCAGACGGGTCCTTGAACGCGATCATCGGCAAGCTGGCGCCCTATACGCTGTCCGCCGTGCTGATCCTGCTGCTGGGCGATGCAATGCTCTATGGTGTCTTTGGCGCAAGCTTCCATGGCAATGTGTTGCTCTATATCACGGCCGGAATACTCTTTGTGATCACCTGTCAGTTTCTGGGCGCCCTGATTGCCCTGATTGGCCGTGATGTCACCAATGCACTGGGGATGAGCGCCCTTATCGTGGCACCGGCCTTTGGCTATGCCGGGGTCAGTTTCCCCCGCTTCGGCATGACGACCTTTGCGCAGCTCTGGAGCGGGATCATCCCGCTGACACCCTATCTGGAAATCCGCACCGATCAGGCCCTACGCGGGACCCCCGTGGAATTCACCCTGCCCGGCCTTGTTTGGCTTACGGCGCAATGTCTGGTCTATGGCATCCTTTTGTGGGTGATGCTGCGCAAGTCTGCGGCGAGATCGGTCGCCGCGACCGAAGCGGAGCAGACCCAATGAGCGTTCTCATCACATTCCTCAAAGCCGTCTTGAATGCCTTGCGCGACGTTCTGGCCGACCCCGGCGCGCGTTCGACCATGGTCGCGGCGATTTTCATCTACAGCCTGCTCTATCCTCAGCCCTATGTCGGCGAGCTCGTACGTGACGTGCCTGTGGTGGCGATCGATCAGGACAATTCCACTGCCAGCCGAGCCTTTCTCCGCAACCTCGATGCCAGCGACCGTGTGGAAATCGTGCAGTCGGTCGCGACTATGGAGGCCGCCCGCGCCGTCTTCTACCAGCGCGACGCCTATGGCATCGTCCTGATCCCGCAGGATTTCGAACAGGATCTGCTCTCCAACCGGCCCGCCCCGGTGGCCGCCTTTGGCGATGGCAGCTATCTGCTGATCTACTCCAACCTGATGTCTGCGGTCTCTGGCGTGGCCCGAAACCTTGGCGCGCAGGTGAACTACAACCGCCTCACCGCGCGCGGTGTAGATGACGGTCAGGCCCGCGCTCTGATTGCCCCGGTCACAGTCACCAGCATTCCGGTCTTCAACCCCTCCGGAGGCTACGCCGCCTATATCGTGCCAGCGGCCTTTGTTCTGATCCTGCAACAAACATTGCTGATGGGCATCGGATTGCTGCACGCCGGGCGCCCTCTGCCCAAAGGCGTGAACCTTGTCGCCACCCCTGTGGCCTATGTCGCGCTCTACACGCTTTGGACGCTGTTCACCCAGCTGTTCTTGCCCTTTGCCTATGACATCCCGCGCACCGGCGACATCGCCACGCTGATGATGGTGAGCCTGCCGTTCCTCTGCGCCAGCACCGCCATGGGCTTTGCCGTGGCCATCGCCATTCCCTGGCGTGAAGGCGTTGTCTTTTTCCTCGTCGTTCTCGGGCTGCCGCTGTTCTTTCTGTCAGGTATCTCCTGGCCGGTGGAATCCATCCCGGCACCGCTGCATCTGCTGGCGCTTCTCGTGCCGTCCTCCAGCGCGATTCCGGCCATTGTTGCCGTCGACCAGATGGGCGCGCAGGCCCGGGATGTTGCCGGAACGATCGAACTGCAACTGGCCCTGACGGTCGGCTATACATTGCTGGCTGTACTTCTGGCCTGGCTGACCCGACACCGTCACCACGCGGCTGCTGACGACGGCGTGACACAACAGCCCAAGACGCAGGCTTGACCCCACGGGCCTGAAGGCGGTTACAAGAAGACACACCGCCGCCAGTCAAAAAGGTCCCCTGCCATGTCCTCAGATGCCACCAAGCCCCGCCGCAACCTGATTACCGATGTGCCCGGTCTGCGTGTCGGCAATGCCAGCGACGCCCGGATCAAGACCGGGGTCACGGTGCTGACGTCCGAGGCGCCTTTTATCGCCTCTGTCCATGTGATGGGCGGCGCGCCGGGGACACGGGAAACCGACCTTCTCGCTCCCGACAAACTGGTCAGCGACATCGATGCGCTGGTGCTGTCGGGCGGCTCAGCCTTCGGGCTGGAGGCCTGCTCCGGGGTCTCGGACGCGCTGGTCGAAATGGGCCGTGGGCATCAGGTCGGTCCGGTGCGCGTGCCGATTGTCCCCGGCGCTATCCTCTTCGATCTGATCAATGGCGGTGACAAACAGTGGGACAGCCCGCCCTATCGCGCTCTGGGCCGCCGCGCTTTCGAAGCAGCGACACCAGAGTTTGCACTCGGCAGCACCGGAGCCGGATATGGCGCCCTTGCCGGGAACGTCAAAGGCGGTCTGGGCTCTGCCTCCGCTCAGGTGCAGGGGCACAGCGTCGGCGCGCTGGTGGCGGTCAACGCCGTGGGCAGCCCGCTTACCCCGAACAGCCGCCACTTCTGGGCCGCAGCCTTCGAGCAGGAGAATGAGTTCGGCGGGCTGGGGCCGGATCCGCGTCGTGGCCTGCATGCGGGGATGGCACAGACCAAACTGGCACAGGCCACCAGCGCCGGGCAAAACACCACCATCGCCATCGTCGCAACAGATGCCGATCTGACCAAGGCGGAATGTCACCGGCTGTCGGTGGCCGCCCATGACGGGTTGGCCCGCGCGCTGGTGCCCGCGCACACGCCCCATGATGGCGATCTGGTATTCGGTGTTTCGACGCGCGCCACACCGATCAGCGGGGATCGTGCCTTTGTCCTGTCTCATCTCGGTGCAGCGGCTGCGGATTGTCTGGCCCGCGCTATCGCCCGCGCCGTCTATGAGGCCACCCCGGAACCCAACGACCTGCTGCCCTGCTGGCAGGACCTCCCGGCCTAGGGAAGCCCATCACCGGCTGTCAGAGACAGTTTTCGAGAATTTTCGTCAGATCCTGCGAGCTTAGTTCCACCGGGTTGGCCTTCATCGATGACGCCGATTTGGCCATCTCAACGACGGCAGGCACATCTAAGTCCAATGCCTTTTCCAGCCCCAACCCCGCCAGCCCCTGCGCGGCATTGAACCCCGCCAAAAGCTGCTCCGCCGGACGCAACGCGCTGCCGAAGGCCTCGGAGATCATGCCATCCAGCGCGGCGAATTTGCCCATAGCCTGCCCGGCCCGCGCGCAAGCCAGACGGTTGACGCGTAGCACCTCGGGCAACAAGGCGGCACAGATGGCCCCATGCGGGCGGCCGGTCTGACCGCCGATCACCCCGGCAAAGCCATGCACCGCGCCCAGCCCCGCATTGGCCAATGCAATGCCGCTCAGATGCGCCGCATTCAGCATCGTGGCCCGTGCCCCGGCGTCTTCGCCCTGGCTCAGACGGATGAGTGCGCGCATCGTCGGCAGGATCGCCGCTGCTGTCAGCGCATCCGTGGCCGCAGTGGCCTTGTGCGATAGGAAGGGTTCAATAAGTTGCGTCAGCGCATCCATACCCGTGCTCAGGCTTAGCTGACGCGGCAAACCATAGGTCAGTTCCGGATCGAGCACCGCCACCGCCGGGATCATGCGCGCATCCCGCAGGCTGACTTTGCGGCGCGCTTCCGGGATGTCGATTACGGCGTTCTTCGTGGCTTCCGCCCCTGTGCCCGCCGTGGTCGGAATGGCCACAAACGGCAAGGGCGCGTGATCCAGTGGACGGCCCTTGCCGACGATTTCCAGATGATCGCGCACCGGGCTGTCACTGCAGAGCAATGCCGCAAGCGCCTTGCCCATATCCAGCGCCGACCCACCCCCGATAGCCACCACCGCCCCCGGGGATTTTGGACGCAGCGCCGCAATGGCCTGTTCCAGATCCGGCAGCGAGGGTTCCCCCCCAGCAGGCCACATCACCGGCAACAGCCCCAGCGCCCTCAGGTCGCGAGCCAAATCCGCGGCCCAGCGCGCCGAACGGCTGTGCACGACCACGACAGTTGCCCCCTCCGCAACCCCCAAGCCAGCCAGCAGCAAAGCCGTATGCTGGCGGCACCCGGCACCGGTGATGCTGCGCGCAGGGACGGCAAGCCGTGGCCAATTCGTCAAGGCGTCGTTCATGAGGCGAAGTCGATGGTCGATTGCACGGCCTTTTTCCATGCGGCGTATTTTGCGCGGCGGTCCTGATCGTCCATATCGGGATCAAAGCGCGAGGTGGCCGACCAGACCGCCGCGAATTCTTCCATCTCCGGCAGGATGCCCGCCTTGTGCCCGGCCAGCCAAGCCGCCCCTTTGGCGGTCGTTTCCAGATCTGCCGGACGTTCCACCGGCGCATCAAGGATATCGGCCAGAAACTGCATCGCATAGTCAGAGGCGCTCATGCCCCCGTCCACGCGCAGCGCGGTTTCCCCCATGCCATCCCAATCCGCCTGCATCGCCTCGAACAGGTCGCGGGTCTGAAAGCCGACGCTTTCCAGCGCCGCCCGGGCGATCTCGGCAGGGCCGGAGTTGCGGCTCAGCCCGTAGATCGCGCCGCGGCATTCGGCATTCCAATAGGGCGCGCCCAACCCGGTGAAGGCAGGCACCAGAACCAGATCCTGCGTCGGATCGGAGCCTTCGGCCAGCGGCTGGGTTTCGCGTGCGTCACGGATGATCTTCAGCCCGTCGCGCAGCCATTGCACCACGGCGCCCGCGATAAAGATCGACCCTTCCAGCGCGTAGGTGGGCTTGCCATCCAATTGATAGGCGATGGTGGTCAACAAGCGGTTCTTCGACATCACCGGGGTGTCCCCGGTGTTCAGGAGCGCAAAACAACCCGTGCCATAGGTCGATTTGATCATGCCCGGTTTGAAACAGGCCTGCCCGACGGTGGCCGCCTGCTGATCGCCCGCAATGCCCAGAATGGGAATCGGACGGCCGAACAGATCGGGGCGGGTTTCGCCAAAATTCGCCGCACAGTCCTTGACTTCGGGCAGCATCGACATCGGGATGTTGAGCTTGTCACAAATGGTTTTGGACCAGCGCCCCTTGCGAATGTCGTAAAGCATGGTGCGCGCGGCATTGGTGGCGTCCGTGACATGGGCCTTGCCGCCTGTCAGGTTCCACACCAGCCAGCTGTCCACAGTGCCAAAGGCCAGTTCCCCGGCCTCGGCGCGGGCACGCAGCCCCTCGACGTTGTCCAGGATCCACGCCAGTTTGGTCGCCGAAAAATACGGATCGAGCAAAAGCCCCGTGCGCTTGGTCACCCGTTCTTCGAACCCCTCGGCCTTGAGCGCCTTGCACATCTCTGAGGTGCGGCGATCCTGCCAAACGATGGCATTGTGCACAGCCCGACCGGTCTTGCGGTCCCAAACCAATGTAGTCTCACGCTGGTTGGTGATCCCGATGGCAGCAATATCTGCGACACCCAGACCGGCACGTTCGACAGCCGAGCGACAGGTCGCAGCCGTCGTCGACCACAGATCCGCGGGATCATGTTCGACCCATCCGCTTGCCGGATAGTGCTGTTCGAATTCTTCCTGCGCCGAGGCGACGATGGAAAGCCTGTCGTCAAAGAGGATTGAACGGGTGGATGTGGTGCCTTGATCAATGGCCAGAATATGGGTCATGTGCCTGTCTCACCGTGATATTTTCTGACCGGACCTGTCCGGCCTTCTCAGGAATTGAGAACATAGAAAGGGCCGGGGCACAACCGCGCGCCCCGGCCCGTCGCAAAGGCTTACTGCCAGGAGGAGACGAGTTCGTCGTAGGAAATCGTCTTGGGTTCCTCGTCGACATCGGCGATTGCCGGTTTCGGCGCACCTTCCATGGCGAGCCATTCTTCCGGATCTTTTTCGTCATTCATCACCGGACCGAGATCGCCCTGAATGCCGGCGCGTTCAAGACGCTCCATGACCCGTTCCATATCCGCACAGAGGCTGTCGAGCGCCTCTTTGGAGGATTTGGCACCGGACATCGCATCGCCGATGTTCTGCCACCACAGCTGCGCCAGCTTCGGATAATCCGGAACGTTGGTGCCGGTCGGCGACCAGCGCACACGGTCCGGGGAGCGGTAGAATTCAACCAGACCACCCAGTTTCGGGGCGCGATCGGTGAAGCTTTCATGCTGCACGGTGCTTTCGCGGATAAAGGTCAGACCGACATGGGCCTTTTTCACATCCACGGTTTTCGAGGTCACGAACTGCGCATAAAGCCATGCGGCTTTGGCACGATCTTCCGGCGTGGATTTCATCAGCGTCCAGGAACCTACGTCCTGATAGCCGACTTTCATCCCGTCTTCCCAGTAGACCCCATGCGGGCTGGGCGCGAGGCGCCATTTCGGCGTGCCGTCCTCGTTCATCACCGGCAAGCCCGGCTCGACCAGCGAGGCCACGAAGGTGGTGTACATGAACATCTGCTGGGCAATATTGCCCTGCGCCGGAACCGGCCCCGCTTCGGAGAAGGTCATCCCCATTGCCGAGGGCGGGGAATATTTGTTCAGCCATTCGATGGCCTTGTCGACCGCATAGACCGCCGCCGGGCTGTTGGCGGCACCGCCGCGTGCCATACAGGCCCCGACCGGCTGGGAGTTTTCATTCACCCGAATGCCCCATTCGTCGACCGGCAGGCCGTTGGGTTCACCCTTGTCGCCCATCCCGGCCATGGACATCCACGCGTCGGTATAGCGCCAGCCCAAGGACGGGTCTTTTTTACCGTAGTCCATCGACCCGTAGATTTCCTGACCGTCGATTTCGCGACCGGTAAAGAATTCGGCGATATCCTCATAGGCCGACCAGTTGACCGGAACGCCCAAGTCATAGCCGTATTTCTCTTTGAATTCGGCCATGATCGCCGGATCGGTGAACCAGTCGTAGCGGAACCAGTAAAGGTTGGCGAACTGCTGGTCCGGCAATTGGTAGAGCTTGCCATCGGGGGCGGTGGTGAACTGCGTGCCGATGAAATCGTCCAGATCCAGCGTCGGCGAGGTCACATCCGCCGCTTCGCCGCTCATCCAGTCGGTCAGGTTGCGCACCTGCTGATAGCGCCAGTGCGTGCCGATCAGGTCGCTGTCGTTGACATAGGCGTCATAGATGTTTTCGCCGGACTGCATTTGCGTTTGCAGCTTCTCGACCACATCGCCTTCGCCGATCAGGTCGTGCACCAGCTTGATGCCGGTGATCGCCTCGAAGGCCGGTGCCAGAACCTGGCTTTCGTATTCATGCGTGGCGATGTTTTCGGAAACGACTTTGATTTCCATCCCCGCGAAAGGCTTCGCCGCGTCGACATAGAATTGCATTTCCGCTTCCTGTTCCGCGCGGCTGAGCGCGGACAGGTCACCGATCTCGGCATCGAGAAAGGCTTTGGCCTCGTCCATACCGGCAAACACCGGTGCAGAGAGCAGGGACAGCGCAAGCGCCACCGCCGTGGTTGATGTCAAATTGGAGTTCATTGGTTTCCTCCCATAATTGAACCAATTTTCAGACGTACTCAGCAGGGCCGGGGCTCCTCTTTCCCGGCCCGGAACCCGAACTAGACCCAGCGGAAGACCGCTGCGGCATAGAGCAGGCAGACGATGAGGGCGTAGGGTTGATGCACGCCCACAAGACCGAGCCAGGCCAGATTGAGAAAGGCCGAGCCCAGAAGAGTGATGAACAGACGATCTCCGCGGGTGGTTTCGATCCCCAGCACACCCAGACGGGGCGTTTCGGGAAACTTGATCGCCAGAATTGTGAAAGTGACCAGAAGCCCCGCAATCACGAGAAAGAAAATCGCCGTGGGCCAGGTCCATGCCATCCATTCCATGAGAAACCTCCTTATCACACCCGCCCGAGGGCAAAGCCCTTGGCGATGTAGTTGCGAACAAACCAGATCACCAACGCACCAGGCACAATGGTCAGCACCCCTGCGGCGGCCAGAACGCCCCAGTCCATGCCAGAAGCCGACACGGTCCGGGTCATGGTGGCAGCGATGGATTTCGCATCCACCGTGGTCAACGTGCGTGACAGCAACAGTTCCACCCATGAGAACATGAAGCAGAAGAAGGCCGCGACACCGATGCCCGACGCGATCAACGGCATGAAGATCTTCACAAAGAACCGACCGAAGCCATAGCCATCGATATAGGCGGTTTCGTCGATCTCCTTGGGCACGCCGCGCATGAAGCCTTCCAGAATCCAGACCGCCAGCGGCACGTTGAACAGGCAATGGGCCAGCGCCACCGCGATATGGGTGTCGAACAGCCCGACCGAAGAATAGAGCTGAAAAAACGGCAGGGCAAAAACCGCAGGCGGCGACATCCGGTTGGTCAACAGCCAGAAGAACAGATGCTTGTCGCCCATGAAGTGATAGCGGCTGAAGGCATAGGCAGCGGGCAAGGCCACGGCGAGCGAGATCACCGTGTTCATCACCACGTAGATCATTGAGTTCACATAGCCCATGTACCACGCCGGATCCGTGAGAATCGTGACGTAGTTGGCGAATGTCAGATCCCGGGGCCAGAGCGAAAAGGAATTCAGGATCTCCGTGTTGGTTTTCAGGCTCATGTTCAAAAGCCAGTAGATCGGCACCAGCAGGAACAGCAGATAGAGCGTCATCACCACGGCCCGGGAATTAATCTTGATCCCGGTCTTGCGGCGTGCGGCCGGTGAGGTCTGAGAGGTGGCATCGGTCATCTGTCAGCCTCCTTTTTTGTCGAGATTGGTCATGACGGTGTAAAACACCCAGGAAATCAACAGGATCATGAGGAAATACATGATCGAGAAGGCTGCAGCCGGGCCAAGGTCGAACTGCCCCAGCGCCATTTTCACCAGGTCGATGGACAGCAGGGTCGTTGCATTGCCCGGCCCGCCACCGGTCACCACGAAGGGTTCGGTATAGATCATGAAACTGTCCATGAACCGCAGCAGGATCGCGATCATCAACACGCCCATCATCTTGGGCAGTTCGATGAAGCGAAACACTTTCCAGCGGCTCGCCTGATCGATCTTGGCCGCCTGATAATAGGCATCCGGGATGGATTTCAGCCCGGCAAAAGCCAGAAGCGCCACCAGCGAGGTCCAGTGCCAGACATCCATGACAATGATCGTCACCCACGCGGCCAGCACATCCTGCGTATAGTTGTAATCGATCCCCAGCTTGTCGAGCGTATAGCCCAGCAGGCCGATGTCCACGCGGCCGAAGATCTGCCAGATCGTACCGACCACGTTCCATGGGATCAGCAGTGGCAGCGACATCAGCACCAGACAGAAGCTAGACCAGAAACCGCTTTTGGGCATGTTCAGCGCCACAAAGATGCCCAGCGGCACCTCAATGGCAAGAATGATGCCCGAGAACATCAGCTGGCGCTGCAGCGCCGCCCACATGCGGTCGTCGTGCAGCATCTCGGAAAACCATTCGAGTCCGGCCCAGAAGAACTGGTTGTTGCCGAAAGTGTCCTGCACCGAATAGTTCACCACAGTCATCAGCGGCACCACCGCCGAGAATGCCACCAGAATCAGAACCGGCAGCACCAGAAACCAGGCTTTATGGTTGACGGTCTTTTCCATTACGCGGCCTCCCCCTGCACGCGCCAGTCATTGGCGTAGACGTTGACGCGTCCGGCATCGAAGGTGACGCGGTTCATATCAGCGCTGACGGTCTCGTCCTCACCGGCGATGATATTGATTTCATGGCCAAAGAAATCGGCGCGGATCAGTTTGTAGCGCCCCGCATCTTCGACCCGGCGCACCTTGACCGGCAGGCCTTCGCTTTGCGACAGCCGCGCATATTCGGGGCGGATGCCGATTTCGACCTTGCCGTCGAGCGGCTGATACCCGGCCCCCAAGGGCACTTCGGTGCCATTGACATAGGCGCTGCGGCCCGCGACCTCTGCCGGGATCACATTCATCCCGGGGGAGCCGATGAAATAGCCCACGAATGTATGTTCGGGGCGTTCGAACAGCTCTTCGGGTGTGCCAATCTGCACAACCCGCCCGTCATACATCACCACCACCTTATCGGCGAAGGTCAGCGCCTCGGTCTGGTCGTGGGTGACATAGATCATCGTATGGCCGAATTCATGGTGCAACTTCTTGAGCTGGGTGCGCAACTCCCATTTCATATGCGGATCGATCACCGTCAGCGGCTCGTCGAACAACAGCGCATTCACATCCTTGCGCACCATGCCGCGGCCCAGAGAGATCTTTTGCTTGGCATCCGCAGTCAGGCCGCGCGCCTTGCGGTTCAGCATCTCTTCCATGCCGATCATCTGCGCGATTTCCTGCACGCGTTCGCGCACATAGCTTTCCTCCCGCCCACGATTGCGCAGTGGAAAGGCCAGATTGTCGTGCACCGTCATCGTGTCGTATACGACAGGGAACTGGAACACCTGCGCGATGTTGCGCGCCGCCGTCGGCGCATGGGTCACGTCCTTCCCATCGAACAGGATGCGGCCCTGACTGGGCTGCAGCAGGCCGGAAATGATGTTGAGCAAGGTGGATTTGCCACAACCTGAGGACCCAAGAAGCGCATAGGCCGCCCCGTCTTCCCAATCGTGGTTCAGCTCCTTGAGCGCAAAATCGTCTTCCGAGGTCGGCGACGACAGATAGGAATGCGCGAGATTTTCGAGTGTGATCTTGGCCATTCTGTCTCCTCCTCAGGCCGCCATGGCATAGGCGGCTGGCGCCACGAGCGCACCGTCTTGCGCAAAGACATAGATGTGACGGGGATCGAGATAGACCTTCAACGCTTCCCCCAGTTGCAGCTCATGCACCCCGTGGATCAACCCGACCCAGCGTTCGCCATGATGATCGAGGTGCACGAAGGTTTCCGACCCGGTCAGTTCGGTCACGATGAGTGCCGTGGTGAACTCCATCGCATCTTCCGTATGCTTGCCGATTTCCAGATGGTTGGGGCGGAACCCCGCCTGATAGCGGCCATCGGCCAGCTCGGCGAGTTTGCCCACGGCCTGCACGGATTGCCCGTCGCCGAACATCAAACGGTCGCCGGTCTTGGAGATCTGCAGAAAGTTCATCGGCGGATCAGAGAACACCCGCGCTGTGGTCGCATCGACAGGCTGGCGATAGACCTCGGGCGTTGGCCCGAACTGGGTCACCCGGCCTTCCCACAGCGTGGCCGCCTTGCCACCCAGTAGTAGGGCCTCTTCCGGCTCCGTGGTCGCATAGACAAAAATGGACCCGGACGCCTCGAAGATTTTCGGGATCTCGACGCGCAGCTCCTCACGAAGTTTGTAATCGAGGTTGGCCAGCGGCTCATCCAGCAACACAAGCCCCGCATTCTTGACCAGCGCCCGCGCCAGCGCACAGCGTTGCTGTTGACCACCGGAAAGCTCAAGCGGCTTGCGTTCCAGCATCGGCGTCAGCTTCATCAGTTCGGCGGTCTCGCGCACGCGACGGTCGATCTCGCCCTTGTCGACGCCCAGCAATTTCATCGGCGAGGCGATGTTGTCGTAGACCGTCATGGACGGGTAATTGATGAACTGCTGATAGACCATGGCAACCTTGCGGTCCTGTACCCGCTGCCCGGTCACATCTTCTCCGTTCCAGAAAATCCGCCCCGTGGCAGGCGCATCCAGCCCCGCCATCAGCCGCATCAGCGAGGTTTTCCCCGACAAGGTCGGCCCCAAAAGCACATTCATCGTGCCCTTTTCCAGCGTCAGGTCGGTCGGGTAGATATGCGTCTGCCCCTCGACCACTTTCGATACGCCCTTCAATTCCAGGGTCATCGTGTCTCCTCCTTATTCCGCCGCAGCGGCGATGCGGTCACGGCGCCCGGCCATCCATGCATCCAATTCCGAAATCTGTTCCGCACTGAGCCGCAGGCCCAGCTTGCTACGCCGCCACACGATATCTTCGGCGGTACGCGCATATTCCTCATCCATTAGCCAGATCACTTCGGCCTCGCTCAGTGTCTCCCCGAAATCACGGCCCAGATCGTTCGCTTGTGTGGCCCCGTTCAGCACCAGCCCTGCTTCCGTCCCGTAGGCCCGCAGCAGACGGGCCGCCCAGGCCGGTGTCAGGAAAGAAAACTGTTCCTGTAAGGCGCTGATCTGACCTGCAACACCCGACACCGGGAAATCTCCCCCCGGAAGCGCCACACCTGCGGTCCAGGGGCCGGGCAGATCCGCAAAATGGTCGGCAATATGCTCGAGCGCACTTTCGGCCAGCCGGCGATATGTCGTGATCTTGCCGCCGAAGATGTTCAGGATCGGCGCGCCGCCGTCTGCGTCGACTTTCAGCGTGTAATCCCGCGTTGCAGCCGTCGCGCTCGACGCCCCGTCATCATAGAGCGGACGCACGCCGGAATAGCTCCAGACCACGTCTTCGGCACTGATCTGCCGCTTCAGATAGCGGTTGGCGAATCCCAGCAGGTAATCGCGCTCTGCCTCGGTGCACTGCGGCGGCTGGTCAGGGTCGACATGTTCGGCGTCCGTGGTGCCGATCAGGGTGAAGTCAGTTTCATAAGGAATCGCAAAGATGATCCGCCCATCGGCGCCCTGAAAGAAATAGCATTTGTCATGATCGTAGAGCCGTTTGGTCACAATATGGCTGCCCCGGACCAGCCGGACGCCTTCGCGCGACGGCACATGCACCTTGTCATGAATGATGTCGCCAACCCATGGACCACCCGCATTGACCAGAAACCGAGCGCTGTGCACCTTGGTGGAACCGGTTTCCAGATCTTGCACCTCGATGCGCCACAGTGCCCCGTCGCGCTTAGCCGACGTCACCTTGGTGCACGTGAGAATCTGCGCTCCGCGGGCCTCGGCATCACGGGCATTGAGCACGACAAGACGCGCATCTTCGACCCAGCAGTCGGAATATTCGTAAGCTTTGGTGAACCCCGGCGCGAGCGGCGCCCCTTCCGGCGTGCCCGCCAGTGACACCTTCGTGGTGCCGGGCAGAATTTTGCGTCCGCCCAGATGGTCGTAGAGAAACAAACCAAGCCGGATCAGCCAGGCCGGACGCCGCCCCTTCATCCAGGGCATTACCAGCGACAGGAGCCGCGACGTGGGCGTATCGCTGTCGAAACGCATGTCCTTGCGATAGGGCAGAACAAAGCGCATCGGCCAGGAAATATGCGGCATCGCCCGCAGCAGAACTTCACGTTCGATCAGCGCTTCGCGCACCAGACGAATTTCGAAATATTCAAGATAGCGCAACCCGCCGTGAAACAGCTTGGTCGAAGCCGAAGAGGTGGCCGACGCAAGGTCACCCATCTCCGCTAGGGTGACCGAAAGGCCACGCCCTGCTGCGTCCCGAGCAATTCCACATCCGTTGATTCCGCCGCCGATGATAAACACATCGGTGGGCTGTGCGCTGTCGCGATCCGCCACGTATCTCCTCCTTACGTAGGGCTCTTCCCCCAATGTCCTCCCGGGGTTTGGAATTTGTGACCGATTCACGACGCTGTGACAAGGCGTTATTTTCGGTTGCATTCGTTTTTTATGCGTTATTGCGCGACAATCAGAACTCTCACGCGGCAAACAGCAGGAAAAATCGCAATCCGGGAACAGACTTAGCGCAATTTGGCCAGAGCGACCCAATTTTTCCGATATATTTCGGTCTTCGCATACAATAACGCCCATATCGTGCGACGAGAGACGGCAAAGATCGCCAAAACAGAAAGTTCGAAAATGTTCGTTTTCACAAAGTCCGAAAAATCCGGGATCACGCTGGGCGCAATTGCGCTTTTTTCACCGCAACCCGGGTCTTTGACCCCATGACCTCCATCAGCACCCAGACACGCTGATCCGGAGCCAGACTTTCGATTTCCGCGATCATGCTTGCGAAAGGGCCTGTTGCAACGCGGACCTGATCCCCCGGAGCAAGCTGCGGCGCCGGTTCCAATTTCCCAGCGCCATCGCACTGCGCCATGAGATCCTGGACAAAGGCACGGGGCACCGGCGCAGGCTCCGTACCGAAAGACACCAGACGGGTCACACCGTAGGTGGAATTGATCTTGCGCCACAAACCGCGCGCCTGATCGACAGCCACGAAAATGTACCCTGGAAACATCGGCTGAAGTGCGGTGACGAAGCGCCCATTGCGCGGCCGCGTGACCGTTTCGAGCGGCATGAAGGTTTCAAACCCCTGACGGTTCAGGTTCCGGCGCGCAATCGCCGCCGAATTCGGCTTCACCTGCGCCAGGAACCACATATTCTGTTCAACCTTATCCGTCATGCTCACCCCATGTCACACGTGCTGCCATTGAGTGCTCAAAAGTGAACAATTGCAAGTAAGGATATCTTAACCCTTTCAATGGGAGTTTTTACTGACACGAAGAAACTGCAGATCGCAGGCAAGACCAGCCAAGTCCGCCTGATACACGGCGCATTCCAGGCTTTGCCATAGGTCGGGTCTCCAGCGCCCAGATCACATCTCTACGCCACCTCAAAGGTCATTTCAAAACACCGGACGCTATTGATGAACATCACCTCCACACCACTACCCGATGTATTTTCCATCACGCCGCGCCGGTTTGGCGATCACCGCGGTTTTTTTTGCGAAAGCTGGAACAAGGCCCGTCTGGCGGAGGCCGGACTTGACCTGCCGGAATTCGTTCAGGACAACCATTCCCTGTCACGCAAAACAGGAACGGTGCGGGGGCTGCATTTCCAAAGCCCGCCGCATGCGCAGGGCAAGCTGGTCCGTTGCGGGCGCGGGTGCATTTTCGACGTGGCTGTTGATGTGCGCAAAAGGTCACCGACATACGGCGCATGGCATGGTGAAGAGCTGTCTTTTGATAACGGCCGGCAATTGTGGATTCCTGCCGGTTTCCTGCATGGCTTCATGGCCTTGGCGCCCGACAGCGAGATCATTTACAAATGCACCGACTATTATGCCCCTGAGTGTGACGGCGCGGTCAGATGGGACAGCGCGGGCATCGACTGGCCGCTTTCCGGCATCACACCTTCGATTTCTGACAAGGATGCCCATGCCCCCTCTTTGGCCGACTTCGACAGCCCCTTCACCTATGAGGCCCGGACATGAAGCTGCTGGTCACCGGCGGGGCCGGTTTCATCGGGTCCGCCGTCGTCCGGCTGGCTATCGCGCGCGGACATGAGGTGGTCAACCTCGATGCGCTGACCTATGCCGCCTGCCTCGACAATGTGGCCCTTGTGGCCGACAGCCCGCTTTATGCCTTTGTGCAAGCCGACATCCGGGACCGTGCCGCTCTGGACCGAATCTTTGCCGAGCACCGCCCCGATGCGGTGATGCATCTGGCGGCGGAATCCCATGTGGACCGCTCCATCGACGGGCCCGGCGATTTCATCGAAACCAATATCACCGGCACCTTCAACCTGCTGGAAGCGGCGCGCAAATACTGGGTCGAGGCGGGCAAACCCGACGGCTTTCGGTTTCATCACATCTCGACGGATGAGGTCTTCGGCTCTCTGCCCGGCGACCCGGCGGTGAAGTTCACCGAAGACAGCCCCTATGATCCCCGCTCGCCCTATTCGGCTTCCAAGGCCGGTTCGGATCATCTGGTGCGGGCCTGGCATGAAACCTATGGGCTGCCGGTGGTGCTGAGCAATTGCTCGAACAATTATGGCCCCTATCATTTCCCCGAAAAGCTGATCCCGGTGATCATCCTGAACGCGCTGGCCGGAAAGCCGCTGCCGATCTACGGCGATGGCTCCAATATCCGCGACTGGCTTTATGTCGAAGACCACGCCGACGCGCTGTTGCTGGTCATGGAGCAGGGCGTGCTTGGGCGCAGCTACAATATCGGTGGCGAAAACGAACGCAGCAATCTGGAGCTGGTGCACACGCTCTGCGCCATTCTCGACCGAAAGCGCCCGAAACCGGCCGGCTCCTATGCCGATCAGATCGCCTTTGTGACAGATCGTCCGGGGCATGACGCACGCTATGCCATCGACCCGTCGCGGATCCGCGAGGAGCTGGGCTGGCGCCCCTCAGTGACGGTTGAGGAAGGCCTTGAACGCACCGTTGAATGGTATCTGACGCATGAAGGCTGGTGGCGGGCGCTTCAGTCCCGCGATGGGGTCGGCACGCGCCTGGGGGTCAGCGCATGATTCTGGTATTTGGCAAAACCGGGCAGGTCGCCACCGAGCTGCAGAGACTCGCCCCGAAGGCACGTTTTATGGGGCGTGCGGAGGCGGATTTGACCGAACCACAGACCTGCGCCCGCCTGATCCACGACCTGCGCCCCGAGGCCGTGATCAACGCCGCCGCCTACACTGCCGTCGACAAGGCGGAAACCGAGGAACCCACGGCCCGTTTGGTGAATGGTGAAGCCCCCACGCAAATGGCCCGCGCCTGCGCCGATCTCGACGTGACTTTGGTCCAGATCTCCACGGATTATGTCTTTGACGGCAGCGGCATGACCCCGTTTTCCCCCGACCACCCGACCGCGCCCCTGAACGCCTATGGCCGCAGCAAACTGGCCGGAGAACATGGTGTGCGCGCGGCGAATGGCACCCACGCCATTCTGCGCACCTCATGGGTGTTTTCGGCCCATGGCAGCAACTTTCTGAAAACCATGTTGCGCCTCGGTCGGGAGCGGGAGCGGCTGACTGTCGTGGCCGACCAGATCGGCGGGCCGACACCGGCCCGTGCCATCGCGGCAGCCTGTCTGCATATGGCAGACCAGCTAAAATGCGCACCCGAAAAGAGCGGCACCTATCATTTTTCGGGTGGCCCTGATGTGAGCTGGGCGGCCTTTGCGCGCGCAATCTTCGATGCGGCTGGACTGTCTTGCGCGGTCGAGGACATCCCGACCAGCGCCTACCCAACCCCGGCAACACGCCCCCTCAACAGCCGCCTCGACTGTACGAAAACAGAGACCATTTTTGGCCTGCCCCGTCCCGACTGGCGCGTCGCAGTGAGCGAAACGATCAGGGATTTGGAGGCAAGCCCATGAGCGCCACAGCAAGACCCCAGCGCAAAGGTATCATTCTGGCGGGCGGCTCCGGCACCCGGCTCTATCCGCTGACTATGGCAATCTCGAAACAGCTCATGCCGATCTATGATAAGCCGATGATCTACTATCCGATTTCGGTGCTGATGCTAGCCAATATTCGCGAGATTGCGGTGATCACCACCCGCGAAGATCAGGCGCAGTTTCAACGCCTCCTGGGCGATGGCAGCCAATGGGGGCTGTCGCTCAACTATGTTGTCCAGCCCTCTCCCGACGGTCTGGCACAGGCCTATCTGCTGGCCGAGGACTTTCTGGACGGCGCGCCATCCGCCATGGTTCTAGGGGACAACATCTTTTTCGGTCACGGCTTGCCGGAGCTTCTGGCCGCTGCCAATGCCAAGACCATCGGTGGCACGGTGTTTGGCTATCACGTCTCCGACCCGGAACGTTACGGGGTGGTGCGGTTCGACGAGGACGGCAAGATCCAAGAGATCATCGAAAAACCCGCTGTGCCGCCCTCGCGCTATGCCGTCACGGGGCTTTATTTTCTGGATGGAGATGCGCCCCGCCGCGCCAAATCCATCACCCCTTCGGCGCGTGGCGAACTGGAAATCGTCGCTCTGCTCGACAGCTACCTGTCTGACGGCACCCTGTCGGTCGAACGGATGGGGCGCGGCTATGCCTGGCTCGACACCGGCACCCATGGGTCCCTGCTGGATGCGGGCAATTTCGTGCGCACCCTCTCCCAGCGTCAGGGCATGCAATCGGGCTGCCCAGAGGAAATCGCCTACACCCAAGGCTGGATCAGCGCGGACCAACTGCGTGCCCATGCGCGAACCTTCGAGAAGACCGACTATGGCAGCTATCTTCTCAGCCTGCTGAGTTGACGTGCTGCGCCAAAAGACAAAACGCCCCGCAATCTGCGGAGCGTTTTCCAGAAACCAGGTCCATTGAGGTGCGGATCAGAAATCCCAGTCTTCATCCTCGGTCGCGACCGCCTTGCCGATGACATAGGACGACCCGGAGCCGGAAAAGAAGTCGTGGTTTTCACTGTCCGGCGACAGGGCCGCCAGGATGGCCGGGTTCACTTCGGATACCTCAGGCGGAAACAGAGCCTCAAAGCCCAGATTCTGCAGCGCCTTATTGGCGTTGTAATGCAGGAAGACTTTCACGTCTTCGGTCAGCCCGATCTCGTCGTAGAGCTCTTCGGTATATTGCACCTCGATGCCGTAGAGTTCAAACATCAGGTTGAACGCATAATCCTTCAGTTCCTGCTGGCGCGCCTCGGGCAGCCGTTCCATGCCGCGCTGGAATTTATAGCCGATGTAATAGCCGTGCACGGCTTCATCGCGGATGATCAGCCGGATCAGATCGGCGGTGTTGGTCAGCTTGGCACGGCTGGACCAATACATCGGCAGATAGAATCCCGAATAGAACAGGAAGCTTTCCAGAAACACCGATGCGATCTTGCGTTTCAACGGATCATTGCCCGGCGCATAGGTTTCGAGGATTGCTTTGGCCTTGGCCTGCAGATGCGGGTTCTCTTCGGACCAGCGGAAGGCCTCGTCAATTTCCTTGGTCGAACAGAGGGTGGAGAAGATCGACGAATAGGACCGGGCGTGCACCGCCTCCATAAAGGCGATGTTGGTCAGCACGGCCTCTTCATGCGGCGTCACAGCGTCAGGCATCAGCGCCGGGGCCCCAACCGTGTTCTGGATCGTGTCCAGCAGCGTCAGCCCGGTGAACACACGGATCGTGAGTTCCTTTTCATGGTCGGTCAAAGTGGCCCAGCTTTGCACATCGTTGGACAGCGGCACTTTTTCCGGCAGCCAGAAGTTCACCGTCAGACGGTTCCAGACCTCAAGGTCCTTGTCGTCCTGCAGGCGGTTCCAGTTGATGGCGCGTGGCACGCGGATATCGGTCATGTCTTTCATCGTGTCACCCTCACAGCGAACAGGAAACGCAGCCCTGCACCTCGGTCCCTTCGAGGGCCGCCTGGCGCAAACGCACGTAATAGATGGTCTTGATGCCCTTTTTCCACGCATAGATTTGGGCACGGTTGATGTCGCGGGTGGTGGCCTCGGCCGGGAAGAACAGCGTCAGAGACAGCCCCTGATCGACATGTTCCGTCGCCGCCGCATAGGTGTCGATCAGCGCCTCCGGCCCGATCTCATAGGCATCGCGATAATATTCGAGATTGTCGTTGTTCATATAGGCAGCCGGATAATAGACGCGCCCGATCTTGCCCTCTTTGCGAATCTCAATCTTCGACACGATCGGATGGATCGAGGAGGTCGAATTGTTGATATAGCTGATCGACCCGGTCGGCGGCACCGCCTGCAGGTTGCGGTTATAAAGCCCATGCGCCATGACGTCCGCCTTGAGCTGCGCCCAGTCCGCCCTGCTGGGCAAAGTGATATCGGCAAACAGCGCCTTGACCCGGTCGCTTTCCGGGAGCCAGTCGCGGTCGGTGTATTTGTCGAAGAACACTCCGCTGGCATAGTCAGACGTCTCAAAGCCCTTAAAGCTCTCGCCATGTTCGCGCGCCAGCGCATTCGAGGTGCGAATGGCATGATAGGCCACGGCGGCGAAATAGACCGAGGTAAACTCGATCCCTTCCGGGCTGCCGTAATGGATATGTTCGCGTGCCAGATACCCGTGCAGGTTCATCTGTCCCAGACCGATGGCATGGCTTTCGTCATTGCCCTTGCGCACCGAAGGCACGCTGTCGATCGCGGACATTTCTGACACGGCGGTCAGCGCCCGGATCGCGGAGCCGACCGTGCGGCCCAGATCGGCCCCATCCATGGTTTTCGCGATGTTGAGCGACCCGAGGTTGCAGGAAATATCCGTGCCCATATCGGCATAGCTCAGATCATCGTTGAAGGTCGACGGCGTGTTCACTTGCAGGATCTCGGAACACAGGTTCGACATGTTGATCCGGCCCTCGATCGGGTTCATCCGGTTCACGGTGTCTTCGAACATGATATAGGGATAGCCGCTTTCGAACTGGATTTCGGCCAGCGTTTGGAAAAACTCGCGGGCGTTGATCTTTTTCTTGCGGATCCGTTTGTCGTCGACCATTTCCTCGTATTTCTCGGTGACCGAGATTTCCGAGAAGGGCACGCCGTAGATCTTTTCAACATCATGCGGCGAGAACAGATACATATCCGCGTTTTTCTTCGCCAGTTCAAAGGTCACATCCGGGATCACCACGCCCAAAGACAGGGTCTTGATGCGGATCTTTTCGTCGGCGTTCTCGCGTTTGGTGTCGAGAAAGCGCAGAATGTCGGGGTGATGTGCGTTCAGATAGACCGCTCCGGCGCCCTGACGCGCGCCCAGCTGATTGGCATAGGAAAAGCTGTCTTCCAGCAGCTTCATCACCGGGATCACGCCGGACGACTGGTTTTCGATGCCTTTGATCGGCGCGCCATGTTCGCGGATGTTGGTCAGCAAAAGCGCCACGCCCCCGCCGCGCTTAGACAGCTGCAGGGCGGAATTGATGCCGCGGCCAATGCTTTCCATATTGTCTTCAAGGCGCAGCAGGAAACAGGAAATCAGCTCGCCGCGCGACTTCTTCCCGGCATTCAGGAAAGTCGGCGTGGCTGGCTGGAAGCGTCCGGCAAGGATTTCCTCCATGAACGCCATGGCCAGTGCTTCATCGCCGCGCGCCAGCGCCAGCGCGCACATGACAACCCGGTCCTCGTAGCGTTCCAGAAACCGCTGCCCATCGCGGGTTTTCAGCGTGTAGGAGGTGTAATATTTGAACGCGCCCAAAAAGGTCGGAAACCGGAACTTCTTGGCATAGGCCTCGTCCCAGATCTTGCGCATGAAATTCTTGGAATACTGGTCCAGAACCTCGGCCTCGTAATAGCCTTCGTCCACCAGATAGCCCAACTTTTCATCGAGCGAATGAAAGAACACCGTATTCTGGTTCACATGCTGCAGGAAATACTGACGCGCAGCCATCTTATCCGCGTCGAACCGGATATGACCGTGTTCGTCATAGAGATTCAGCATCGCGTTGAGTGCGTGATAGTCCAAAGTCCCGTTCAGGGCGTCATCGAGCATTGCTCTCTCCCAAGTGTTGCCAGCCCGTCGCGGACGCGGGCGATGTCTGTGTCAAAACCGGCCAGCTCAAACTTGTACAGCAGCGGCACATTGCATTTCCGGGCGATCACGTCACCGGCCAAGGCAAACAGCTGGCCGAAGTTGCGATTTCCCGAAGCGATCACGCCCAGAAGACGGGCGCGACGCGTGGAATCATTGAGAAAGCGGATCACCTGTTTGGGAACCGCACCGCGCCCCTCGCCATCTGCATAGGTCGGGCAGATCAGCACAAAGGGCGCTGGCGTGTCCGGCATCGCCTCTGATGGCGACACCGGGATACGTTGCGCTGGCAAGGCGAGCCGGTCGACAAACCGCAGCGTATTGCCAGAACGCGAGGAATAGAAAACAATGTCCGGACAACGCGCGGACAGCGGGTCCCCGGGCATCAGATCATGCCAGACGGGCGATCATGTCGGGGCGGAAGCCGGACCAGTGGTCTTCGCCCGCCACCACAACCGGCGCCTGACGATAGCCAAGCCCGGTGACATGCACCATGGCATCGTCATCCTGCGTGAGATCGATCACATCATAGGACACACCCTTGGCATCCAGCGCGCGGGTCGTGGCGGTGCATTGTACGCAGGCGGGTTTGGAATAGACGGTGATGGTCATGCGCTCGTCCTCATTTCTCGCAGTCTCGGTCGCGATCCGGTCGCGATTGTGGTTTTCAGGCTGAACGGAGGCGGAAACAAAGCCGGGCGCTGGGACAAGCCCACACCCATTTTCATCCCCCGAACCCTCCGTTCGTGGTGTCTTTCAGCACTTCGGCCAGGTCTCCTGGCTTGCGAGTCACAGCGTGGTCGGCCTTCCCAGATCCGAAAAACCCAGTGGATATCCAACCTTGCATATCGCTTACAGTTGCGGGGGCAGCACCGGATTATCGACAGGCGTTTCACCGGTTTCCCTCATGACTTCCGACAAGAGGCCGGAAGAACCGAAGTGACCCTATATAGCGATCCCAAAGCGCATCCTGTCAATATATAGATTTTATCTTTTACATCTTGGCATTCGACGCATCTTGTGGTTGCCCATTTTTTCGATCACAGCCCGCCGCGATTCCAACCTGAAGCCAAGCCCACGGAAACGGGACAAAAATGACCAACTCAACAATCCCGCAGGGAGGCTGTGCGCATTCACACGCTCATTTAGTTTGTATCTCAAACTATTTTCTTAGACTTCTACCGTCATGCAAACTCCCCCGACTCGTCCGGAGCACCGCTTCGGCTTCGCCTTCATCACACTGGCGCGACAATGGCGTCAGAATATCGAGAAATGCCTGCATGAAGCGGGTCTGACCGATGCCACGTGGGCACCGCTGGTGCATCTGGCCCGTGCCGGTGGCGGCATCCGGCAAACCGATCTGGCGGCCCGGGTCGGGCTGGATACCTCAACCCTGGTGCGTCTGCTGGATCTGCTGGAGGCCCGCGGCCTGATCGAGCGCCGAATCGACCCCGGCGACCGGCGCGCGCGCCAGCTGTTTCTCACCCCGGCGGGAGATCGCGAAGTCGCGAACATTCAGGCCCGTATCTGGTCCGCTGAAGAGGCGCTCCTCTCCGATCTTTCCTCCCCCGACATCGACAGCATGCTCGGCCATTTCGACACCATCGCCGCACGGCTGTCCCGGTCCGAGGCGCAGGCCCCGGAAAAGGTCGAAGCGCCATGACATCGCTGTTCACATCCGGGTTCGACCTCGGGCGTTTCCGTTTTGCCGGGCGGACTGCGATTGCCGCCTGTATCGCCGTGCTGCTGGCATGGTTTTTGGGGCTTGAGCATCCGCAATGGGCGGGCATGACCGTCTGGGCCGCTTCGCAGCCCACGCGCGGGCAGCTGCTGGAAAAAAGCTTCTTTCGGTTTGCGGGCACCATCAGCGGCACGATCGCGGGCATCACGCTCGTTCTTCTGTCTACATATCATGCCGCGTTTCTGGTGGTTGGTCTGGCGCTTTGGGTTGGGCTGTGCACCGGCATCGGAAACCTGCAACGTGGCTTTGTTGCCTATGGCACGATCCTTGCCGGATATACTGCGGCAATGGTCTCGCTGCTCGACACCAGCCACCCGGACCATGTCTTTCTCTTGGGGGCCGATCGTCTGGCCACAGTGCTGACGGGGGTGGTCGTGGCCACCATCATTGGCGCGCTCTTTGCCCCCGTCACACCGGCCAGCGCCTTAAGGGGGCGTCTGCGCGTGCTTCTGGCCGATATGCTGGCCCATGCGGCGACCGCCCATCCCGACCGTGCGCAAGACCGGGCTTTGATCGCGGAAATGGCCGCCATTGAGGAAAGCCTCGACCCGCATGAAGCCGGTTCGCTGCGGTCCCGCCGCCTCGTGCGGCGGGCGCGCGCTCTGCTGATCGCGCTGATCCCTTTGCTGTTTGCGCGTCGAAGCGACACCCGCACCCCCGGACCTGACATCAGCCGCGCGCTTGAAGCTGCGTCCAAAGCGCTGCACGCAGGCAACGATACCGCGGCCCACGCGGCGCTGTCGCAGGTTGTGGCCGCAGCCGATGACATCCAGCGTGAACGATTCGCGCCTCTGAAATCCGCCTTTGAGACATGGAACGCGACGGCAGAGCCCGAGAAAACAGAAGGTGCCCAGCATCTGCCGATGGCACTGCACCGCGACTGGATCGGCGCGCGCGAGGCCATGACCCGCGCGACCGGCACGATTTTGTTCTTCGGCATTCTCTGGCTTCTCACCGGCTGGAGCGTCGGCCCCTTCATGCTGCTCGGTCTGTCGATCATGCTGTCGATCTTTTCGACCATGGAAAGCCCGGTAAAAATGATGCCCAACGTCATCACCGGACAGTTGGCAGGTGTCATCGGCGCGCTGATCTGCCGATGGCTGGTCTGGCCATTGGCCGGGTCGGAATTTCAGTTGATCTTGCTGATCCTGCCCTTCATCCTGTTCGGGCCGTTTCTTGTGGCGCACCGGCGCACACAGATGATGAGCTTTGACTACAATATGGTCGTGCTGCTGCTGTTGCAGCCGCACTATCCGCTGACCGGAAATTTCCTCACGTCGGTAGAGATGGGAGCCGCGGTGGTGGCCGCGCCGATCACGGCGCTGCTCGCCTATCGCTATGTCTATCCCGCCGGGCTTAAGCGGCGTCTCGACACGCTGCTGAAGTCGATGATCCACGATCTGGCGGATCTGGCTGCCGATCCAAAGGCCCTGACCCATCGTGCCGTCTGGCAGGCCCGCCTGTATCACCGCACCCTAAGGCTGTCGCGACTGTCCGCGCGATCCGAACGCGCCTCGGTCGAGGCTCTGGACACCGGCTTTGCACTGCTTCAGCTGGGGCATGTCGCCATGCGCGCGCACCAGATCCTGCAGGACGGCACCCGCTCAGAGGCTGACGTCAGTGCTACACAGGCCGCGCTGACGGCGCTCACTCGGATTGAAATCGCGCCAATGGATGCAGAAAAAGCGCTGAGCCGACTGGCCCAGCGCCTTGAAGGACGGGATGCGGAACTGCTGCAACGCGCCGCGAAGGCTGCCGCGCTGCTGGCTGTGTCGCCCGCCGATTAACGAATGGCGAGACCGTCCGCATCAAACAGATGCGTGCGGCCTTCGGCGAATTTCAACCCCACCTTTTCACCGGCCTGATGCGGGGCATCGCCCAGATCACGAATGGTCATCTGACCTGCACCGTTTTCGGCTTCGACGATCACATAGGTGTCGGCCCCGAGATATTCGACCACGTCGACCACACCGTCGAGATCGCCCTGCCCCGGGGGCACGACCGAAATATGCTCGGGACGAATGCCGAAATGTACCGCATCTGCCCCGACGGATTTGGCCGGGATCACATTCATTTTCGGGCTGCCGATGAACTGCGCGACGAACAGGTTGCCCGGGCGTTCGTACAGCTCCTTCGGGCTGCCGACTTGCGCGATCTTGCCCGCTTCGAGCACCACGATACGATCCGCAAGGGTCATGGCCTCGACCTGGTCGTGGGTCACATAAATCATGGTGGAATCTAGCGAACGGTGCAGTTTCGCCAGCTCATAGCGCATCTCGACGCGCAGGGCCGCATCGAGGTTCGACAGCGGTTCGTCAAACAGGAACGCCGTGGGATCGCGCACGATGGAGCGCCCGATGGCGACCCGCTGACGCTGCCCGCCCGACAGATCCTTGGGACGGCGGTCCAGATAATCGGTCAGTTTCAGGACCTGAGCCGCTTCATCCACCTTCTGGGCGATGACCTCTTTGGGTTCGCCCGCCGCCTTCAGCGCAAAGCCCATATTGTCGCGCACCGACATATGCGGATAGAGCGCATAGGACTGGAACACCATCGCCAGCCCGCGCTTTGACGGCGGTTCCGCTGTCGCGTCACGGCCTCCGACAAAGATCTTGCCGCGCGACGTTTCTTCGAGACCTGCAATCATCCGCAAAAGCGTGGATTTCCCGCAGCCCGAGGGGCCGACGAAGATGATGAATTCGCCCTCTTCGATCTTGAGATCGACACCCTTGATCACCTGAACATTGCCGAACCATTTTTCGACGGCCTGAAGCTCAATGCTTGCCATGTTTCACTCCTCTCCTGCTGCATGTGCGGACGGGCGGCCAATGCCAGCCCAGGTGAGCCAGATTGCAGCAGTCCAGCCAAAGGACGGTCCCCCGCAGGGGGTGGCATCCAATGGATCGTAATATTCCCAGAACCCACCCTTTTCGATCAGGGTGGCCGTTTCATTGCGCAACCGGGTCTCGGCTTCATTGCGCCCCATGTCCTTGAGCCCCATGGCGATCAGCGAATTGACCACCGGCCATGTCGGACCGCGCCAGTAGCGCCGCGGATCAAAGCGATCCGCCTCGGGATCGGCCGAGGGCACACCGTATTCGACCTTGTCCCAGATCCGGGCGAAATGCGCGTCCAGCGCCGGGCGCGACACGCCCGCCAGATAGGCCAGAAACGCGCCGGACCCCAACACATTGGCAAAGGTGCCCGTGCGCATGTCATAGGCATCAAACCAGCCTTTGTCGGCATTCCAGAGCTTGTCGAGCCCTGCCCGCAACTGCTGTTCCTGCGCCAGCAACCCGGAGGTGTCTTCGCCCAGAATGCGCCCGATCTCGATCAGATCGGCGAAGGCACGCAGCAGCACGAATGTGATCCCCGGATCAGCCATAAGGAAGGGGCCGTCTTCATACATGGCCCGATCATCCCAGCCGACCGAGCGGCCAAAGGCCAGCATGGCCAGATAGCGGTCATAGTCTGAGGCAATCGGGCGTTGATCGGCATTCAGCAGACCCAGATCGCGGCGGCTGTTGGAGCGCGCCTTTTGAATATAGGGATCGCTGTCATCCACCGGCACGCCCGCCATGCCGATGTCCCAGTCCGGGCAGTTGTCCCGGCCCGATTCCCAGGGGTGAATGATCGCCACGGGCCCGTCTTTGCAGCGCTCGCGGATCCACCAGTCATGCCATTTCACCAGTTTGGGATAAAGCGCCTCAAGATGCGGACGCCCCTGTTCCGGGTCGACTTCGTAGATCTTGCGGATCAGTGTGGCTGCCACCGGGGGTTGCGACATGCCCGAGGTCGGCGGTGTCTGATCCGCCCCCCAGACATCCGGCCCCGGGAAATAGTCCGGGTCCACCTTGTGGAAAATGATGTGTGGCACCATCCCACTGTCCCATTGCGAGGCAAAGAGCAGGTTCACTTCTTTCCACGCCCGGGCCAGATCGAAGGTCGAATAGCCCCAGGCAGAGAACATGCTGTCCCAGTTCCACTGGAACGGATAAAGCCGCTCTGTCGGGATGGTATATCCCCCACGATCATTGCCACGCAGAATGGCGCGGGCCTGATCGTTGAGCGGGTTGAGTGTGTCGTAGGTCATCCTTTGACGCTCCCGGCCGTCAGGCCTTTGGTCATGAATTTTTCAAGGCCAAGGAACAGCGCCATGATCGGAACGGTAGCGATCACCGACCCGGCCATGAGGTGCTGCCTTGGGATCTCCGAGGAATTGAGGGACGCAATGCCGCGTGTCAGCGTGAACTTCGACGGGTCGTCCAGCAGCATGAAGGCCAGCAGGAATTCGTTCCAGGCGATCATGAAGACATAGAGCGACACCGAAGCCAGCGCCGGAAGCGACAGCGGCAGGGTGATTTTCCAGATCACCTGAAGCCGTGACAGACCATCCATAAGACCGGCCTCCTCGACTTCGGAGGGCAGCCCCCGGAAATAGCCCTGCAGCATGTAAAGCGCCACGGGAATGGTCGTGACCGGATAGATCATCACGATCCCAGCAATCGAGTTGCGCAGCCCCATCATCGAAAAGGCGATGTAGATCGGCAGCGCCAGAACGATCATCGGCACCATGTAGATCAGCAGGATCGAGCGCGAAAACGCGGCCTGCCCGGTGAAACGCAACCGCGCCACCGCATAGGCCCCAGGGATTGCAAACAGCAGGGTGATCAGAACCGTCAGCACCGAGATGTAGAACGAGGTCCACATATAGGAGCCAAAGTTGAAATCCCGGATCAGTTCGACATAGGAGCGGAACAGCCCCCAGCCCTGGCTGAGATCAATCGAGAAATCGAGCGGGTTCTGCATCAGTTCCGCCTGATTTTTCAGGCTGGTCATCACCATCACATAGAAGGGGATCAGCACGATTGCCGTAAAGAAGATATAGCCAAAGCCTTTCAGTCCCAAAATGACCGAACCTTCGAATTCATGCCGGGTCAGCGCGCCCATGGGCAGGTCTTCCAGATAGTAGACCATGGGCCAGCCGATCCCGACCCCCATGAAAACCGCCGCCACAATATGCGCCACCAGTGACACGTTGCCGGTCAGAACCGGCCCGACGCCCACGGCAAGTGCGGCGAAATAGACAAGGCTCAGCGCCACAGCGGCCACAATCGCCTTGCGACCGCCCAGCAGCGCCAGACCGGTCACACCACCGAAAAGCAGCGACCAGAGGAGCGACGGGCGGAACGGTTCGCCCGTGGCGAAGCTCATGGCGATCGACACGGTGACCGCAACGACAAAGGTCCAGAGCGCGCCCAGAAGCGGGCCCGTGAGATAGCCGAAACGCAGGTACTTCATAGCCCTTCCTCCTTCGACATGAATTTGAAGAAGAAGACCGAGAACAACAGCAGGCAGCCGAAGATCACGACAGCAACCGCCGCGCCTGCGCCAATGTTCGACACAGCAAAGGCCTGTTCATAGACGCTCACCGTCAACACCCGCGTCCCCGCGTTGCCGCCGGTCAGCAGGAAGATGTCGTCGAACTTGTTGAAGGTCCAGATGAAGCGCAGCAGGAACAACACCGAGAGGATGCCCAGAAGCTGCGGCAGGCTCAGATACCAGAACTGCTGGAAGGGCGAGGCCCCGTCCATATCCGCTGCTTCATACATATCTGTCGGAATGGACTGCATCCGCGCCAGAATGAACAGGAAAGACAGCGGGAAATAGCGCCAGATTTCAAACAATGTCACCATGATCAGCGCCAAAGGCCGTTCGCCGAAGAAGTTGATCGACTGGTCGGTCACCCCCATCTGCACCAGCAGGGCGTTGGCAGACCCGGAGAACGGATCGAACAGCAGGATCCAGGCGAAGGCCACCGCGATCACGGGCGCCACATAGGGGAACAGATACAACCCCCGCAAAATCCCCTGCCCGCGGAACGAATGGTTCAGCAGCATTGAGGCAAACAGCCCCATGATCATCGCCCCCAGCGTGCCGAAGATCGTGTAGAACAGGGTCACACCGAGCACCGAAAAGAATTCCTCTCCGTCGAACACGCCAGCAAAGTTCTTGAGCGTAAACTCACCGTTCGTCAGCACGAAGGACGCTTTGCCATCGACCTGCACCGGGTCTTCGTCAATCTCGCGACCGGCATCAAAATAGGCCTGTTCGGTGATCACGGGGATGCTCAGCGTCTCGCGATGGCCGCCCTCCCAATCGCCCAAATCACAGCTCAACTGCCCCTCTGCGATCTCGCAACGCGGGTCCAGATCCCCCGCCAGCGTCAGCCCCTCGGGCCAGACGTCTTCAAGAGTGACCCCGGTGATCTCCGAACTGGGCGAAGAGTTGCGCAGTCGATAGCGCAGCGTGGCGTCGTCGCCAGCGGCCGCCGGACGACCGCGCAGGTCTTCGCGCACCACGGCCTCGGGTGCCCGCAGGTCCGACAAGGACACGGGCTTCACTGAAATCCAGAAAATCGCCAGAAGCGGCAAAAGCACCACCAAGGAAACGGCGGCAATGGTCGGGGTCAAAAGGCCCCAGGCAAGTCGCGCTTCGGTCCGGGCCAAAGGCCCCGCACCGCGCGGCGGTCCGATATCCGACATGGAAAACTCCCTGTCCGGTGTCTTGAAAAGCACGGGGCGACAGGTACGCCGCCCCGCAAGGAGTGCACCTCAGGCGCTTATTCGATTGCACCCAGTTGCGCATTGAGCTGGGCCACGGCCTCGCTCGCGTCGATCTGGTCATCGATGAATTCGCGCACAACCTGGTTGATGACCTGAGAGTTGTTCATCTTGGAGGCCAGAGCCAGCTGACCTTCCTTGACGCCCCAACGCTGAGCCACATCCAGACCGCCGACGATTTCGTCAATCATCTCTTGGGCATAGAGATCCCCAAGCGGTGCCTTGCGATCCACACCAACCGGCAGTTTCGCCCATTCCTTGACGAAATACGCCGGGTCCTCTTCGGTGCCGTTGCGGGTCGGGAACATACCCTCGGGCGCAATCGACAGCGTTTCGACATAGCCTTCGCTCATCGAATAGGCGACGAAGGCTTCGGCGGCATCGAGCGAGGCGTCGGTGGTGATGCCGAAATAGTTGATGTTGGCATAGGCCGCGCCATCCGGGTTCGACGGACCGGCAAAGTTGGTCACGATCCCGGTCTTGGACGCGAGTTCGCCCGAGGTCGGGTCATCGTTGATGGTGGGCGGAGCACTGTCGCGCAGACCGGCCAGCTCATCGAGGATGAAGGGCGACCAGAAGACCATGGCCGTGTCACCTGCGAAATACAGCGTGCGGGCCTGATCCCAGTACAGATCCCCCGGAGGTGAGGCTTTCGCGATCTGTTTGTAGAACTCCAGAACCTCGGTGGTCTTGGCCTCATCGAGCGGCGCAAAGCCGTTTTCATCCACCGGGCTGACGCCATTGGCGAGGAAGACATGTTCCAAAACCTGGCTCATGAAGGCTTCATCGACCTTAGTGGCCGCGACGAAACCATACATTTCCGGCGGATTGTGGAGTTTTTCGATGGCCGCTTCGACCGCCGCGTAGGAAGTTGGCGCCTCAAGACCCGCTTCGTCGAACAGATCCTTGCGGTACACGATCATCTGGGTCCAACCGTTGGCTGGCACAGAGGCATAGACATCTTCCATTGCGGCCATGTTGAGCGCGCCGGGAGCGAAGGTATCGGCCCCCAGATCCTCAATCACATCGGTGGCTGCATCCGGGTCCAGAATGCCCGCTTCTGCCCAAGGCAGCGCGTATTGCAGCGGGTGGTAGATCACATCCGGCAGGTCCCCGGCCGCGAAAGCAGCCGTGGCGCGGGTCCCAAGGTCGGACTCGGTCACCGGAATCACTTCAACGGTGTGACCGGTCTCTTCTTCAAAGGCCGCGGCAACCGCTTCCTGCTTGGCCAGGCGCTCCGGTTGTTCCTCGGTGGTCCAGAACCGGATGGTATCCGCGCTGGCGGCAAAGCTTGTCAAAGCCATGGCCGTCGCGGCACTGGTCAATAGAGCGTGTTTAGTGAACGTCATCTCTCTCTCCCTGAGTTTGCGATGATTAACGTATGTGAGACTGGCGCGTGTTCAGAGCCAGCTTGCACGCCAGTTGGTCTGGCGACAGTTCCGGTCGTCCGGTGGAGGCACCGGCGCGGAATTCGGGATCGATCAGTTTCTGGCTGGCCGGGGCGGTGGCATCACGAATGCGATCGATCAGCATCGCGCCCAGCGCGGCACCGACCTTGCGGTTGTCGACGCAATAGGTCGCCAGCCGCGGCCACATCACGGCAGCCTCGGGCGATCCGTCATAGCCGATGACCGACAGATCCGATCCGATCGACAGATCCAGCCCGTTGGCGACTTCATAGACACCGCGTGCCAGCGTGTCTGTGGCACAGAGGATGGCGGTCGGCGGTTGCGGCAGCGCCAGAAACTGCCGGGCCGCCATGGCCCCTTGCTGGGGTGACAGCGCGCCTTCGATATGCAGTGCCTGATCATAACGCAGCCCCATATGATGCATGCCGCTCAGATAGCCCCGGGTCCGGTGATGGGAAAATGCATGCTGGTCCGCGCCGCCGATATAGGCGATACGCCGATGCCCGAGCCCGGCCAGATGTGCGACCGCGCCGGCCATGGCCATTTCGCCATCCGCATCAAAATAGGATATATTATTGAGGTTCTTTGGCCGCCCATAGCAAATGAACGGAATATTTTCCCGCTGCAGCAGCGTCACCCGCGGATCATCGAGAAGCACCCGCGGCAGGATAAACCCATCCGCCTTCTGGTTCTGCACGAGATCGCGCATCACCCGCAACGTGCCCTCATCATTATCGGCGGTGGAGACGGTCAGAGACCAGCCTTCGATCGAGGCGGATTGCGTCAAACCCGCCAGAAACTCGGCCAGAAACGGGCGGTGCGCATCATGTTCGGACAGTTGAATGACCAGCCCAAGGGCCTGACTGCGGCCGGTGCGGATCGCCTGCGCATGGCTCAGGGGATGATAGCCCATCGCCTGAGCAGCGCGGATCACGCGCATGCGGGTCGTTTCGGAGATGTCGGGATAACCGTTCAGCGCACGCGAGACAGTGCCTTTCGTCAGACTCAAGGCCTGTGAAAGATCGCTGATCGTCACCCGCGCATTGTCGCGGGATCGACGGTCTAGTTTTGCCTCTGCCCTCACGTGATTCGCCTCCTCAGTATCACCATGGGTTTCCGAAACCGGTTTCGGCAATGGGAAACCTCAGTTAGCTCAAAAACAGTGCGTGCCAAGCATGCTGCGCAGCATTTTTGGCGCATCTCGGAACAAATGCAGGCATATCCGCAATGCGTTTCGCGGAAATCATCCTGCAGGCCCCCGCTTGGGCAGAGCCACTCAGGCAAAGCCACACCGACCGCGCACCTCGGCCAGTTCTGTGCGGAAAGCTGTTCACAAAGCCTCGATCATCCGGCCCATCACGTTGATCCGGTTGCACAAAACCGAGCGTTGTGCAGAAATTCATAAAAAGAACAGATCAGTTTGATATGCCTCATGGAGCTGCGCGATCCGGCGCGGCATTGAGACCGCAAACAGACGAAAAAAAGCAAGGATCGCACGTGCCCCTTTTCCAGAACGTTCCCTTCGACCAGCTTGAGGTCGGAATGGAAGCCGAAATCCGACGTCTCTGCATCTCGGATGACCTCTATGTCTTCGCCCATGCCTCGGGCAACCTGAACCCGCTGCACCTGCCGCGTGAAGATGGTGACGGTGACGGCCATCCCGAGGCGGTCGCGCCCTCTTTCTGGGTGGGCTCGCTGATCTCTGCGGTGCTGGGCAACAAGCTGCCCGGACCGGGAACCCTGTATAAATCCCAGAACCTGCAGTTTCATGAACGCGCCCATGCCGGGGATGAACTCGTGGCGCGGGTCAAACTGATCCGCAAAGAGGGACCACGCTGCGCTGTCTTCGAAACTTCCGTGGCGCGCACCGATGGCACCCTGCTGGTCGAAGGCGAAGCCGAAGTCTATGCACCGCTCGAAAAGACCATGTTCGACAGCCACGATGTGCCGGGGCTGACCGTCGAAAGCCACCGTCATTTCGACGCGCTTTTGGCACGGGCAGAACCGCTGCCGGAAATGCGCACTGCCGTTGTCGCCCCCGAAGAGACCAACTCTCTGCGCGGCGCGTTGCTGGCGGCAGAACACACGCTGATCAAGCCAATCCTGATCGGTGACGAAAGCCGCATCCACAGCACTGCCAAAGAGCTGGAGATGTCTCTCGACACAGTCGAAATCATCCATTGCGAAAGCCATATCGAAGCCGCGCAACTTGCCGTCACCATGGTGAACGAAGGCCGCGCCGCGGCGATCATGAAAGGCCATCTGCACACCGACGATCTGTTGCGCCCGATACTGCGCAGCAACGGCGGTCTGAAAACCGGCCGTCGCCTCAGCCATATCTTTGTCATGGATGTGCCGGGGCTGAGCCATCTGCTGATGGTCACGGATGCAGCCATCAACATCGCGCCCGATCTGCCGACCAAGGTCGATATCGTGCAGAACGCCATCGATCTGGCGATCAGCCTCGGGCTCGACACGCCCAAGGTCGGGGTCTTGTCCGCGGTGGAAACCATCAACCCGCAGATCCCGTCGACACTCGACGCCGCCGCGCTGTCGAAAATGGCAGAACGCGGCCAGATCACCGGCGGCATCGTCGACGGGCCACTGGCCATGGACAACGCCGTCAGCCTGTCTGCAGCGCGCACCAAGGGGCTGAAAAGCCTCGTCGCCGGCAAGGCTGAAATCCTTGTCGTGCCCAATCTGGAAAGCGGCAACATGCTGGCCAAGGAACTAAGCTTCATCGCCCATGCCGAAGCGGCTGGCGTGGTGATCGGTGCGCGTTGCCCGATCATCCTGAACTCCCGCTCGGACAGCGACAAATCCCGGCTGGCCTCCTGTGCTGTGGCCGCTCTGCATGCGGCGCGGCTGCGTGGTGGGGTGTCGTAATGTCCGGCAACTGCATTATGACCATTAACGCCGGGTCATCCTCGGTGAAATTCGCGCTCTACGAGGTCGCGGAGGTGCCACAACAGATCGCGCGCGGTCAGGTCGAAGGCATCGGCGCCACGCCCAGCTTTCGCTTCAAGTCCGGCGGCCCCGAAGGGCGCAAAGAGATCGACGCCCCCGACCAGGACGCCGCTTTAGCGGTGATCTTGCAGGAAATCACCCCGCTCTTGTCGGGCCGCGAAGTGGTCGGCGTCGGCCACCGGATCGTGCATGGTGGCCCGCTGAGAGCCACACCGACAGAGCTGACCGAAGACGTTCTGGCCGATCTCGCGACCTTCAATCCGCTGGCGCCGCTGCACCAGCCCAACAACCTCTCTGCCGTTGGGGCCGCGCAACGCGCCTTTCCCTATGCGCTGCAGATCGGCTGTTTCGACACGGCCTTTCACCGCAACCACCCTTGGGAAAACGATATCTACGCGATCCCGCGCAAATTCTACAAACAGGGTGTCAAACGCTACGGGTTTCACGGGCTGAGCTATGACTACGTGTCTCACCAGCTGATCCGCGAACGCCCCGATTTGCATGGCAAACGCATCATCATCTGTCATCTGGGCAGCGGCGCCTCAATCTGCGCGGTCAACGGCGGGCATTCGATTTCTTCCTCCATGGGATTCTCGCCGCTCGATGGCATCCCCATGTCGACGCGCTCCGGCCATCTCGATCCCGGCATTCTGCTCTATCTGATGGAAACCGAAGGCATGAGCGTGCAGGAGCTGACCCATATGCTCTATCACGAATCCGGCCTTCTGGGCCTGTCCGGCATCAGCCATGACATGCAGGTGCTGGAAGGGTCGGACGAACAAGGCGCCAAAGACGCGGTTGAATATTTCGTTTACCGTGTCCGGCGTGAAATCGGCGCCATGGCGGCGACGCTCTCAGGCATCGACGCTTTGGTGTTCTGCGGCGGCATCGGCGAAAACTCTCCCAACATTCGTGGCCAGATCATCGAACGGCTCGGTTTTCTGGGCATCACCCCCGATGAGGCGGCGAATGCCCGAAACGCCAAGGAGATCGCCACGGGGCCGACCCCGGTCTTTGTCCTGCCCACAGACGAAGAACAGGTGATCGCCGACGCCGTGTCCAAGGCGCTGACGCCAATGCATTGAGGCTGCAAGGCAGTTCAGCCCTCAGACAGGCGCAGCACCCGCGCGGGCCGGACCGTCATGGCCCGCATCGAAAACAGCAAAGAGGTCGCCAGAGTCATGGCGACCCCACTCAAAATGATCGCCAGCGCCGGGCCGATGGCCAGACCAAATTCCCCCTGCATCACGAAATGGATCACGGCCCAGGCCGCCGTTGCCCCGGCGACCAGGGCAATTGCCCCTGCCCCCAGCCCGATCACCAACGCGCGCAGGGCAAAGCTCAACAGGATGGTCGCACGGCTGGCCCCCAGTGTTTTCAGAACGGCGGTCTCAAACCGGCGGCGGTCTTCACCGGCGGCAGCGGCACCGATCAGCACAATCGCCCCGGTAACAAGCGTCGCCAGAGCCCCTAGGGTGGTGGCCGCAGCCACGCCTTTGAGCACGGAGGCCACCCGGTCGATGGCATCGCGCACCCGGATCGTGGTGATATTGGGATAGCTGCGCGACAGATCGCGGATCAACGCCGCCTCGGCCTTCGGTGCGATATAGATCGTTGCGATGAAACTGTGCGGCGCCCCCGACAGGGCCGACGGGTTCATCGTCAGGATAAACCCCATGCCCGCGCCTGAGAAATCGACATTGCGAAACGAGGTGATCGTGCCGGTAATGTCACGCCCGAGAATATTGACGGTCATCTCATCGCCCAGAGACAGGCCCATTTCTTCGGCCTCATCTGCGGCAAAGCTGATCTGCGGCGGGCCGCTGTCGTCCGGGGGCCACCACGCGCCTGCGGTGATCTCGGCATTGTCGGGTTTTCGGGCGGCATAGGTGATGCCGCGATCTCCGCGCAACACCCAGTGCGGGCCAGCCACCTCCTGCGCATCCTGCCCGTTGATCCGGGTGATGATGCCGCGCAGCATGGGTGCGCTTTCATGGCGGCTGACCGCCGGATCGCTGTCAAGCCGCGCCAGAACGCCCTCGATCTGATCCTTTTGAATATCGACCACATAATAGGATGGGGCCACATCCGGCAGATCCTGCGCGATCGCGCCGCGCAGGTTGGTGTCGATCTGCCCGATCGCGGACAGAACCGTCAGCCCAAGCCCTAAAGACAGCACAACCGACACGGTTTCGCCCCCGGAACCACCCACCGCCCCGAGCGCCAAACGCAGGGGCAGGGGCCAGCGCAGATGCGACAGGCGCCGTGCCAGCCAGGCAATGGCACGTCCCGCCAGAACCAACATGCCAAACGCCAGAGCCAGCCCCAAAAACGTCCAGAGCACCAAATCGCGGCTATCGGAAAAGACGACTGCCGTGCCGACAAGCGCGGCGATCAGGGCTACGATGGCGATCAGATACCGCGTCCGGGGCCACCCGCTCAGCCCGAACTGCGCATCGCGATAGAGCGCCGCCGGTCGGATCTGTTCGGCCCGCGCCAAAGGCCAGAGCACGAAAATCGCGCTGGCGAGAAACCCGTAGAGCGCGGCCTCAATCAGCGGTTTGATCTGAACGCCCGTGTCGATGGGCACCGGCAGAAGCCGTTCGATCATCGGCGAAGCGATCCAGGGGACGGCAGCGCCGAGCGCCACCCCGGCGGCGATACCGATCAGCGACAACACTCCCAGCTGAAGCAGATAGGTCATCAGGACCGTGCCCCGCGTCGCGCCAAGTGTTTTCAGCGTGGCAATCGACGCGATCTTGCGCCCCAGATAGGCCCGCACCGCCGCGGACACGCCGACACCGCCCACAGCCAGCCCCGCCAGACCGACGAGCACCAGAAACGAACTGAGACGTTCGACAAAACTGTTGATCCCCGGCGCACCATTGCGGGCGTCACGCCAGCGAAAACCGCCCTCGGCAATCTCGCTCTGCGCGCGCTGTTTGAGCGCCTCCAGATCGGTGCCCTCGGGCAGATCCAGACGATAGCCGGTTTCAAACAGCGTGCCCGGCGCCAGCAGGCTGCTGCCCTCAAGGGTGTTCAGCGCCACAAGGGAACGCGGGCCGAGTGTAAAGCCACTCCCCCCCGCGTCAGGTTCGCGGATCAGCGCGGCGGTATAGATGACATCAAGATCGCCAAGCTGCACACGGTCCCCCACCGACAGCCCCAGACGTTGCGCCAGAACCGGATCAAGCACCACACCGGGCGTTTCCCCATCCCCGAAAAAGGCTTGGGACAGCGGCATTTCCGGTTCCAAAGCGACCTGCCCCATCAGGGGATAGGCACCATCCACCGCTTTCACCTGCGTGAGCGCGCGATCATCGCCAAAGCGCACCATGGAACGAAAGTCCGCGATTTCCGACAAAGCGACGGACTGCGCCGCCATCCAGCTGCGTTCATCGTCACTGGCGAAACGGTATGTGAACTGCAGTTCAGCATCCCCGCCCAAAAGCGTCGCGCCTTCGCGTGTCAGCCCGGCCGAAATGCTGTCACGCACCGTGGTCACAGCCGCAATCGCAGCCACACCCAGCATCAGGCACAGCAACAGCACCCGAAAGCCCTGAACGCCCGCCCGCAATTCCCGGCGCGCCAGACGCCATGCCAGCCCCATGTTCACGCGAGGACCTCCGCCCGGTCCGTCCCGTCCAACCGGCCATCGCGCAACCGGATCACCCGGTCGCAGCGCGCTGCCAACTCCGGTGCATGTGTCACCAGAATCAGTGTCGCCCCGTATCGGTCGCGCAGATCCATGAGCAGGTCCATGATCGCGGCGCCCGATACTCCATCGAGATTGCCTGTCGGTTCATCCGCCAGCAGGATTTCAGGACGCGGCGCAATGGCACGCGCCAGAGCGACACGCTGTTGTTCCCCGCCCGACATTTGCGCCGGGTAGTGATGCAGACGATGCGACAGTCCCACAGCCTCCAATTCGGCCCTCGCGCGATCAAAGGCGTCGGAGGCACCCGCAAGTTCCAGCGGGATCGCGACATTTTCCACGGCGGTCATGGTCGGCAAAAGGTGGAAGGATTGGAACACGACCCCCATATGATCTCTGCGGAAGCGGGCCAGAGCGTCTTCATCCATCCCGGTCAGATCCCGCCCCAGAACCGACACCTGCCCGGCACTGGCCTGTTCCAGCCCGCCCAGCACCATCAGGAGAGACGATTTGCCCGATCCAGACGGCCCCACGAGACCCAGCGTTTCCCCGCGGTCCACTTTCAGAGATATGTCGCACAGAATGTCGACCTTTCCGGCATTGCCGTCTAGGCTCAGACCGACGTCACGCAAAGAAATCAGGGGGTCGGGCATGGCAGATGTCCTTGTTTTTCCTTTCAAAGCATATGGGGCCTTGCGCCGCAGCGGCAAGCGCTGGATCGGCTCTTTTGCACGCATAAGCGCAGTTCTGTTGGCGCTGAGCGCGACGACGGGGGTCGCACTTGCAGATCCGCTGCGCATTGCCGCGCTAGGCGACAGCCTGACACAGGGCTACGGGCTGATTGCCAGCGAAGGCTTTACCGCGCAGCTGCAGGACTGGCTCGACGCCCGGCAATCAGACGTCACCATCGTGAACGCGGGCGTCTCCGGAGACACCACTGCAGGCGGGCTTGCGCGGGTCAACTGGACGCTGTCGCCCGATATCGACGCTATGATCGTCACCTTGGGCGGCAACGATTTGCTGCGCGGCATGGACCCTTCGGCCACCCGCACGAATCTGAGTGGCGTTCTGGAGCATGCCGCAGCCAAAGAGGTGCCGGTCCTGTTGATCGGCATGCAGGCACCGGGCAATTATGGTGAAGACTACAAGGCCGCCTTTGACCGGATTTATCCCGATCTCGCCGCAGAGTATGACACGCTGTATGTCGAAGGTTTCCTGACACCGCTGACCGAGCTCGGCCCATGGTCGGACACGCTCAAGACACATATGCAGCCCGATGGCATTCACCCCAATGCCAAGGGCGTTTCTGTCATTGTCGCAGCCATCGGCCCAGCCGTTTTGGATCTGGCGGAGCGTGCCGGGCAGATAAGTCGTGAGTGATCAGGGTTTGGGATGATCGTCGTATTCGCCGGTGAGGATCCGGTTGGCGTCGCCATCAGGATCGTCGTATTGGCGAGAGCGGATCGACCAGAAAAACCCGGCCAGCCCGAGCCCGCCCAGAAAGATGGAAATGGGAATCAGGTAGACGAGTACGTTCATGATTTTCCTCTCAGCCGCAAAGCGTTCAGCGACACGGTGATCGAGCTGAAAGACATGGCCAAAGCCGCCGCCAGAGGCGTGGCGAACCCCGCCAGAGCAATCGGAATCGCGATCATGTTATAGCCTGCTGCCACGGCGAAATTTTCCTTGATCCGGCGCGTTGCCGAAACCGCGACCTGCGTCGCGCTGCCCAGCGGGGCCAGAGATTTGCCCAACAACACCATGTCGGACACCACCCGCGTTGCCTCAAGCGCAGAGGCGGGGGAAATCGAAACATGGGCGGCGGCCAGCGCGGCGGTGTCGTTCAGACCATCGCCCACCATCAGCACCTTGCGCCCCGAACGGGTCAGCTCCGCGACCCGGAAGGCCTTGGTTTCCGGCAGGCATTCCGCGTCCCATGCTTCGATCCCGACACGCTGGGCGATATCGGCCACAGCGGCAGGGGCGTCCCCAGACAACAGAACCACATCCTTGCCCTGACGTTTCAGTGCAGCCACGGCCTCTGTCGCACCATCGCGCAGATGATCGACAAACGTGAAGGCCACAGGCGCGCCAGACCCCACCGACAGATAGGTGGCGGTTTGCGCCAATGCGGCAGCTCCGACCCAGCCCGCGCGTCCCAGACGCACGCGTTGACCGTTCCAGATGGCCTCGATCCCCTGCCCGGGCACTTCGGTCACCTCAGAAAGCGCTGCGGCCTGAACTCCCGCGTTTTGTGTCGCCTCGAACAGGGCCGAAGACAACGGATGGGCCGAACCGGATGCCAGCGCCATTGCGATGCTGCGATCCTGATCCTCAATGTCAGATAGGTTGGACAGCTCGGGCCGCCCCGCGGTCAGCGTGCCGGTCTTGTCGAACACCACGGTATCGACTTCGGCCAGACGTTCCAGCGCGGTGGCGGATTTGATCAGCATGCCCGCGCGAAACAGCCGCCCTGAGGCCGCCGTCGTGACGGCGGGAACCGCCAGCCCCAGCGCACAGGGGCAGGTGATGATCAGCACCGCCACCGCGATGTTGAGCGAATGCCGGATGTCGCCGGTTGCCGTGACCCAGCCGACAAAGGCAGCCAGCGCCAGCAAATGCACCAAGGGCGCATAGATCTGCGCAGCGCGATCCGCCAGCGAAGTGTAGCGGTTGCGCGAGGTTTCCGCCATGGCAACGAGATCGGCCATTCGATGCAGAGAGCTGTCTTCACCCGCCGCCGTCACCTTGACGATCAGCGGTCCGGTCAGGTTGACCTCCCCGGCGGAAACGATGGTTTCCACGGCGGCGGCTACAGGCAGGCTTTCCCCGGTCAAAAGCGACCGGTCGAGTTCCGAAGCGCCTTCGACCACGATGCCATCGACCGGCACACGTGCCCCGGGCACGACCCGCACCAGCGTACCTTTTTCCAGATCGGCAATCGACACGACCGTGCCGTCGGCCAGCGTGGCCCGCGGCACTTCCAGCGCAGCCAGTTCCTCGGCGGCGGAGCGGGCGACAGAGCGCGTGCGGTAATCCAGATAGCGCCCGGCCAGCAGGAAGAAGGTCAGCGACAAGGCCGCGTCGAAATAGGCATGCGACCCAGATTCCATCGTCTCGAACAATGACATCCCGCCCGCCAGCAGAATGGCCAGCGAAATCGGCACATCCATGTTCAGACGCTTCGCGCGCAGCGCGGTCCAGGCCGATCCGAAAAACGGCTGGGCAGCATAGGCGATCGCCGGCAGCGCAATTGCGGCCGACACCCAGTGGAACATGTCCCGGGTGGTGTCCGATGCTCCCGACCAGACCGCAATCGACAACAGCATGACATTCATCATGGCAAAGCCGGACACGGCAATGCGGGTCAGAATCGCTCGGCCCCGCCGGTCGGTTTCGGTCGCGGAAATCGCCCCAGCATCCAGTTCATAGGCCTCATAGCCCGCCTGAGTCAGTGCGGTGATCAGATCATCGACGGAGACATCTTCACCGGCTTCGACCTGGGCACGCTTGAGCGTCAGGTTCACCCGTGCGGCCCGCACGCCGGGCTGGCGCGTCAACGTCCGTTCGACGCCCGAAATGCAGGCCGCACAATAGATCGCGGGCAGCGACAGCACGAAACGTGTGTCCTGAACATCACGCGCATGGGCCGCCTCTTCGGCGGCCGGGGCAGCCACACAGGCCGGACATGCAGAAATCTGGACTTCAGACATCGCGGAACTCTCAGCGTCGGACGTGAATGACGATTCGCTGGGTGAAGGCCGTGCCATCCAGCGCCGTGGCAGTCATCCGATAGTTCCAGTTACCCGCATCCAGAACACCGGTTTCAGCCACATAGGCCTCTCCGTTGAAGGAAAACTCAGGCTCCTGATCCTGTGCCACCGTGGTCGCACGCCCCAGCGTACCACCGATTTCAGAGACCTCCACCGGATTGCCCGCGTCGTCGCGGATGTAGACGAACAGATGTTCCTGATCGTCCACCGCCTCAACCGTCCAGCCCAGAGCCTCCTGCGCTTGCTTGTCGCGATTGAAGGTCTGAGACACGCCATAGGAGTTTGCGGTCTCGAGGCCAGGGAAGGTCCGCACGGCCTGCACGGCCATATAGATATTCACCCCGATGATCACGGCAAAGGCAGAGACCATTCCGATCAGAACATGTTTGCCTGTGATTTCGCGTACCACGTTATTGTCCCTTCCCGTTGAACACCGTTTCGACGGAAACGCGTTCGTTTGCGACGCCATCTTCGACCCAGAACGAAAATTCCGTCCGATCCGATTGCGCCGCTTTCGACCCTGCTGGGGCTTCCACATAGGCCCGCACGATGCGCATTTCGTCGGCATTCACGGCAATCGTGTCGCCAGCATCATTGTCCGCGCCCTGCAGGCTGACTCGCAATGTGTCGTCACCGGTGACGCTAACACGGAACTCACGGGTTTCACCATGCTTGTTGCGCAGACGCAGATCGTAAATATTGCGGATCGCGCCATCCGACTGCATCACATAGGTCGGGTTGCGGACCGGGGCCACGGTCATGTCGATGTCAGAGCGCACGAAAAGCGCAAAGACCAGACCGATGCCGACCGCCGACCACAGCACGGTGTAGAGGATCGTGCGCGGGCGAAAAATATGTTTCCAGATAGGTTTCGGTGCCTCACCGGACACTTCGCGCGGCTCATCCGTCAGCGCCATATAGTCGATCAGCCCGCGCGGTTTGCCGACCTTGTCCATCATGTCGTTGCAGGCATCAATGCAGAGCGCGCAGGTGATGCATTCCAGCTGCTGACCGTCGCGGATGTCGATACCCATAGGGCAGACGTTCACGCAGGCCATGCAATCGATGCAATCGCCCAGCGCCTCAGCGCCCTCGCCCTTGCGGTGCTTGCCGCGCGGCTCGCCCCGCCAATGGCGATAGCCGACGGTCAGCGTATCTTCGTCCATCATCGCGGCCTGAATACGCGGCCATGGGCAAGCGTAGATACAGACCTGTTCGCGCGCCACGCCACCAAAGAAGAAGGTCGTCGCGGTCAGAACCGCCATGGTCATATAGGCAACCGGATGGGCGTTCCCGGTAACCAGATCGACCAGCAGCGTCGGCGCATCGGTAAAATAGAACACCCAGGCCCCGCCGGTCGCCAGACCGATCAAGATCCACGCGACATATTTGGTGATCCGCAGCCGAACCTTACGCGCGTCCCATTTTTTCTGACGGTGCAGGCGCAGACGGGCGTTGCGGTCGCCTTCGATCCAGCGCTCGACCAGAATGAACAGGTCCGTCCAAACGGTCTGCGGGCAAGCATAGCCACACCAGACACGACCAGCCGCCGAAGTAAACAGAAACAGTCCCAGTCCCGCCATGATCAACAAGCCTGCAATGAAATAGAATTCGTGCGGCCAGATTTCGATCCAGAAGAAAAAGAAGCGACGATGCGCGAGATCGATCAGAATCGCCTGATCGGGCAATTCGGGTCCACGGTCCCAGCGAATCCAAGGGGACAGGTAATAGATCCCCAGCGTCACGATCATGATGACCCATTTCAGGCTGCGGAATTTGCCTTTGACCCGGCGCGGAAAAATCGGCTCGCGCGCGGCGTAAAGTTTGTTTTCGGGGGAGTTGTCGGTGGAGCTCATGGAGCGTTGCCTTCTCGCACTGTTCGCGTTTGCCCCTTATTGCGGGCGGTCTCAGGTCGGAGCCTTGATGTGGATCAAGATATCTCAGCCGCACGCTAAAGATGCATCATAAAAAACCGTTTGCCCCGTGACATCCTGTCCCGGTCAGGGGCGCTCAGTCGCAGTCGCAGTCGCGGGCGTCTGAGCCTGTACGAAGGGCACCGCTTTCGTGATGAAGACGGTGCCTCTTGTAAATTCGTGCAGACACCGGCCCTGAAGAAACGCGCGAACAGGATCAAGGGCCGGTGCCGCAACCCGGGCGTTGCCGCCCGGATTCGCATGGTTATTGACCGCCACCAAGCTGGTGAACGTAGAGAGCCGCCGCGTTGACCTCGGCCTGCGACAGGCGTTCGCCCCAGGCGGGCATCACGCCGAAGCGGGCGTAGGTCACCGTTTCCTTGATCGTGTCGCGGTCCCCGCCATAGAGCCAGATCGCGTCGGTCAGGTTCGGTGCCCCCTGATAAATGTCGCCAGTGCCGTCCTCGGCATGGCACACCGCACAGTTTTCTTCGAACACAACGGCACCCTCTGCGGCCATGGCCGCGTCATGATCCTGACCGGAGATGGCCAGAACATGTTCGACCACCTGGTCGATCTGCTCCGGTTCGAGCAGTTCATCGGCACCGAAACGCGGCATTTCCGAATAGCGGGCTTCGTCGGTTTCGTTGCGCACACCGTGTTGCACGGTGTAGGCAATCTCATCGACCGTCCCACCCCAGAGCCAGTCATTGTCCAGCAGGTTGGGATAGCCAACGTTGCCGGCAGCACCGGAGCCATGACACTGCGAACAGTTCGCACGGAACACAGCGGCGCCCATGTTGACGGCATAGTTGTGCACGTCAGAGCCCACAGCCACCTCGGTCACATCAGCGGCAGCAAGCTCCGCTTCGACAGCCGCGTTCATTTCCTCGAAGGAGGCAATTTTTTCGGCGACCTGTGCCCGCGTCGACCAACCGAGCACACCCGAGGTGGCCCCTTTGATCATCGGCCAAGCAGGCATGGCGATGGTGTAACCAATACCCCAGATGATGCAGGCGTAGAAAATCAGCAGCCACCAACGCGGAAGCGGGTTGTTGTATTCCTCGATACCGTCCCAGGAATGGCCTGTCGTTTCGACTTCTTTCTTGCTCATGTCCGCGCCTCCTTTTCGGCGGGTTTGTCTTCATGCCGGAAGATCACCTCTGCCGTGTCGCGATGCTGGCGGCGACTTCCCGGGCGAACAGCCCAGAAAATCACGCCGACAAAGAACACGAACATGGCGAGCAGCACCCAGCTATCGGCAAATTCGCGAAGGATGTGATAATCCATCTCGTCAACTCCTTAGCGGGATGCGTCCGGGGTGAAGGTCGAGAAGTCGACCAGCGTCCCAAGCATCTGCATGTAGGCAATGAGAGCATCCATTTCGGTGATCCCCTCCTGACCGTCGAAGTTGGAGACAACCGCCCCCGGATACCGTTCGATCAGGCCGTCGGTATCGGCCCACGGATCGGCCTGCGCGGCGAAATCCTCTTGGGCGACTTCGATCATCTCGTCGGAGTAGGGTACGCCAACGATGCGGTGCGTCTTCATCAGATCCTGAATGTATTCAGGCTCGATGTAGCGATCCGCGAGGAACCCGTATTTCGGCATCACCGATTCCGGCACAACCGATTGCGGGTTGGTCAGGTGATCCACATGCCATGCGTCGGAATAGCGCCCCCCCACACGCGCCAGATCGGGACCGGTCCGTTTGGACCCCCACTGGAACGGGTGGTCGTATTTGCTTTCCGCAGCCAGCGAATAGTGACCATAGCGTTCCACCTCGTCACGCATCGGACGAATCATCTGCGAGTGGCAGACGTAGCAGCCTTCGCGGATGTAGATCTCCCGTCCGGTGAGTTCGAGGGGCGAATAGGGACGCACCCCTTCGACATCCTCGATCGTGTTTTCGAGGTAGAACAACGGGGCGATCTCGACGATGCCGCCGACGGTCACGACCAGCAGTGCACCGACCAGAAGAAGCGTACCATTGGTTTCAATGATCTTATGTTTGTCGATAAGAGCCATGTTTGAAACCCTCCCTTATTCGGCCGGAGCCATGGCCGATTGCTCTGCTTTCGCAGGCGCACGACGCACGGTCATGTAGAGGTTGTAGCACATGATGAGCGCACCGGTGAGGTAGAGCACCCCGCCCAGAGCCCGCACCACATACATCGGGTGTTTGGCGGACACAGTGTCGGCAAAGGCGTTCACGAGGAAGCCCTGGCTGTCGACTTCGCGCCACATCAGGCCTTCCATGATACCGGTCACCCACATCGAAGCGGCGTAGAGCACGATGCCGATGGTGGCGAGCCAAAAGTGCCAGGACACGAGACCGAGCGAATAGAGGCGCTCGCGGTTCCACAGACGCGGCACGAGGAAGTAGAGAGCGCCGAAGGTGATCATGCCGTTCCAGCCCAAAGCACCGGAGTGCACGTGGCCAATGGTCCAGTCGGTGTAGTGCGATAGCGAGTTCACCGCACGGATCGACATCATCGGGCCTTCAAAGGTCGACATACCGTAGAAGCCGACGGAAATCACCATCATCCGAATCACCGGGTCGGTGCGCAGCTTGTCCCATGCGCCGGACAGCGTCATCAGACCGTTGATCATGCCCCCCCAGGACGGCATCCACAGAACCACCGAGAACACCATGCCCAGCGTCGAAGCCCAGTCGGGCAGCGCCGTATAGTGCAGGTGGTGCGGGCCGGCCCAGATATACAGGAAGATCAGCGCCCAGAAGTGGATGATCGACAGTTTATATGAGAACACCGGGCGTTCGGCCTGTTTCGGCACGAAGTAGTACATCATGCCCAGGAAGCCTGCGGTCAGGAAGAAGCCCACTGCGTTGTGGCCGTACCACCACTGCGTCATGGCATCTTGAACGCCGGACATCACCATCACCGAACGGGAGCCGAGAACCGACACCGGAATCGCCAGGTTATTGACGATATGCAGCATGGCAATCGTCACGATGAACGACAGGTAGAACCAGTTCGCGACGTAGATGTGCTTTTCCTTGCGGGTGAAGATCGTCCCCATGAAGGCCATCAGATAGGCCACCCAGACGATGGTCAGCCACAGATCAATGTACCATTCCGGCTCTGCGTATTCCTTGGATTGGGTCACGCCGAGCAGATAGCCAGTTGCGGCCAGCACGATGAACAGGTTGTAGCCCCAGAACACGAACCAACCGAGGTTCCCGCCCCATAGTCGCGAGGCAGACGTGCGCTGCACCACGTAGAATGAGGACGCGATCAGGGCGTTCCCACCAAATGCGAAAATCACCGCTGAGGTGTGCAACGGGCGCAGACGCCCAAAGTTGCCGTACCCTTGCAGGAACTCAAAGTTCAACTGCGGGAAAGCCAACTGGAATGCAATAAAGGTCCCGGCGAGAAACCCCACGACACCCCAGATCGCCGTGGCGATCACCCCCGCACGTACAACACCGTCCAGATAGCCTTCTGGCTTCGGAGAAATGTCGCCCGTAGTTCGCAGGGTGTAAATAAAAGTAATGGCCGCAGCGGCCATAAAGATCAGCGCATGTACCTGATAGGCAAAATCGCGCCCGTAGTTGGCGGCAAGGCCGAAAAGGATCACGGCGATCCCCAGCACTGCCAGCTTAATGTAGTTCCACATTTTGCGTCCCTTCGTTCTGATGCCCTGTTCCTAGAGCATAGTCGTTCCGCGTTCGACCCACGGATTTCGACAGTTCGCGGTTTGGCTCACATCCATGTTACCATCTTTGATCTGAGTCAAAGCGCCAGCATTATTGGAATTTTGTCCGAATGTGACGCAGAAAAAGCTTACGAAATACTTTTTCCCCGCGATCATCCGTCGCAGCCCCGTTCGCCCCCCGATTGTGAGGACAGTTCAAGAAATTTCAAAGACAATTTTCAAAAATACACAGTAAGTGTCTGCGAACTTGCATTTTTGTTGATCTCAATCAAAGTTGTTTTCGCACAGCTGAGCGAAAGTCTCAGGGAAGTAACGCATAATTTGAACGGAGGCTGTCATGCCCTTCAAAACTATCACCACAATCATTTGTGACCTTGACGCGGACCGTCACGCACTGGACTCCGCCGTCACCCTTGCCCGCCGCGAAGAAGGCCATCTCGAGGTCATTTGCCTCGGCCTCGACCGGACGCAACCGGGTTTCTATTACGCAGGCACCAATGCCATGGCCCTGCAGGACAATTTGCAGCAGGCACAGGCCGACAGCCGCAAGCTCGATGAAGCCGTGACCGCCATCCTGCAAGCCGAAGACATTTCTTGGGTCACCAACCCTGTGACCGCTCAAATGGCCGGGCTCACCCCGCAATTGGCCCATTTCCTGCGATTCTCTGATGTGGTCGTGCTGCCGCGTCCCTATGGCGCAGGCCGTGGTCATGAACATGAGGAAATCCTCGAGGCCGCACTCTTCTCTGGCCGGGTTCCGGTTCTGGTCGTACCCGATGGCGTCAGCATTCCGGAAAACTTCGACCGCGTCGTCGTCGCCTGGAACGAAAGCGCCGAAGCCCTTGGGGCCGTGCGTTCGGCCTTGCCGATCCTGCAAAAGGCCGATCTGGTGGACATCACCATCATCGACCCGCCGCAACACGGTCCGGACCGCTCCGATCCGGGTGGCTCACTGTGTCAGATGCTGGTGCGCCACGGTGTGCGGGCTGAGGTCTCGGTGCTTGCCAAAACCATGCCGCGAATTTCCGATGTTCTGGTCCGTCAGCTGACCGACAAGGATGCCGAGCTTCTGGTCATGGGTGCCTACGGCCACTCGCGGTTCCGCGAATCCATTCTCGGCGGGGCCACACGGCACATGCTTGAGCTGGCCGATCTGCCGGTTCTGATGTCGCACTGAACCCATCAGCCTTCAAACAGACGAAAGCGCGCCTCCGGGCGCGCTTTTTCATGGGTGTGTCAAATGGAACAAGAAAACCTGCGTGCTGCCTGCAGGCTGTCGCCAAAACAACAGCCTCAGGCCATCATACCACCATCGGCGTCGTCGCCGGTTTCGATCTGCAGCCGGTCGAAATCGGGAATCACGATCTTGCGCTTGCCTTCCAGCACGATGACGCCATCGCGCTTGAGCGCCGAAATCTGCCGCGACACGGTTTCCAGCGTCAGCCCGAGATAGTCGGCCATGGCTTCCCGCGTCAGCGGCAATTCGAATTGCATGCCATCGCCAGCGGTAGACAGCGCCAGAGAGGCCTCGCGGCGGGCAATGATCGCCATCAGCGAGGCAATTTTCTCACGCGCGGTTTTACGACCCAGTATCAGCATCCATTCCCGGGCGGCATCAAGTTCGTCCAGCGTCATTTCCAACAGCCGCTGTCCGACATGCGGTGTGCGCACCATCATCTGTTCAAAGGGTTTGCGGCGGAAACAACAGAGCGTCAGATTCGACACGGCCACGACATCATAGGGAGCAGCCTCGCGTCCTGGACGCCCCAGAAAATCCGACGGCAACAGCAGCCCGACCATCTGGGTTCGACCGTCCTCCATCGCTTGGCTCAATGATGCAACGCCCGTGACGACGGAGGCCACAAAGTCCATGCGGTCCCCGGACCAGACAATCGGCTGACCAGCCTCATAGGAGCGATAGTATTTGATCGCATCCAGCTCTTCGAGCTCATCCACATCGCACCGCGCACAAACGGCGCGATGACGGATCGGGCAAGATCCGCATTCCTTGTGGTCAAACAATATGTCGGCCATTCACGTGCTCGCAATTCTTGATCTGGGTCAATGCACCCGATCGCTGTTCGGATACAGCGTATCCTTATGAACAAACACACGCAACTCCGCAAGCTTGGGCTTTTTGACGCTCGTGTCCCCCGTTACACGAGCTACCCGACCGCACCCCATTTTTCCGACTCGGTCGGGGCAAAAGAGGTGGACGGCTGGCTGAAAGCTCTGGACCCGACCGTCCCGATTTCCCTTTACGTGCATGTGCCGTTTTGCCGCCGCCTGTGCTGGTTCTGTGCCTGCCGGACGCAGGGCACGACCACAGCCGGGCCGGTCGCGGCCTATGTGGAAACCCTGAAATCAGAATTGGCCCTTTTGAAAGCCCGCCTGCCCGAAGGCCTGACCCTCGGTCACGTTCATTGGGGCGGCGGAACGCCGACGCTTTTGGAAGCGGACATGATCCGCGACCTGTCAGGAGCCATTCAAGAGGTCGCCCCCTTTGCGGAGACTTATGAATTCTCTGTCGAGATCGACCCCAATGAAATCGACGACGCGCGGCTTGATGCGCTGGCGGCAGCAGGCATGAACCGCGCCTCCATCGGGGTGCAGGATTTCGATCCGCAGATTCAGGAAACCATCGGACGCATCCAGTCCTATGAAACAACCAAGGCGGCGGTCGAAGGGCTACGGGCGCGTGGCATCCGCTCTCTGAATGCCGATATTCTCTATGGCTTGCCCGGTCAGACGCCCGAAAAGATATCGGAGAGCGTGCAAAAGCTGCTGACCCTGTCGCCGGATCGGGTGGCGCTTTTCGGCTATGCGCATGTACCTTGGATGGCGCGCCGTCAAAACATGATCCCGACCGACGAGCTGCCCACGCCGGAAGAACGGCTGACATTGTTCAACGTCGCCCGCGATCTTTTCGTCTGGGACGATTACGTGGACATCGGCATCGACCATTTCGCGCGCAAGGGCGACGGGCTGGAAGTGGCCCTGCGCACCGGCAAACTGCGCCGCAATTTCCAAGGCTACACGGACGACAAATGTTCGACCATGGTCGGGGTCGGCGCGTCCTCGATTGCCAAATATCCGCAGGGCTATGCCCAGAACCAGCCCTCGACCTCGAAATACCAGGCTGCCGTGCGCGCCGGGAAACTACCGATCTCGAAAGGGCATGTCTTCACGGACGAAGATCACCTGCGCGGTCGGATCATCGAAGCACTGATGTGCGATTTCCGGGTGGAATACAGCGATCTGCAAGCGCGCTTCGCGCTGTCGCAGGAGGCATTCAATGCCTTCGCAACCGGCGCGGCCGATGCCTTCCCACAGATGCTAGACTTCTCGGAGGAGCGAATCGTCATCCGCGAAGAGGCCCGACCACTGACCCGGATGATCGCCCGCCATTTCGACGCCTATGACATGACACAGGCGAAACACTCCTCCGCCGTGTAAGCTTCCCCTCACCGTCGGGTTCTCCGGGCGGTGATGGCCTTTGCAACGACATCGGGACTGCATTTCATCAACCCCTATCGCCTTGCGGCACGCACCTCATGGCGGCGCAAATGACCGCTGGGCACACTTAGGACTGCGGGCGTGCCAGAACGGTAATCGCCTCACTGGCCGTCCTGCGCCCTCTTGCCATTTGCGCCGTTTTGCCGGACACCCGGCGCAACAAACGGAGACGCCGCCATGGAACTTATTTCCCGCCTAAAAGACATTACCCCGCACGTCCTGACCGGTGCGGACGCCCTGCCCTATGGCCGGGACTGGATCGGGAAATATGAAACCACCCCGCATCTGGTTGTGCGCCCCGGCACCACGGCCGAGGTGTCGGCCATTCTGGCGTTGTGTCATCAGACCAACACTCCCGTGGTTCCGATGGGCGGCAACACCGGGCTGACCGGCGCGACCGCCGCAGAGGGCATGGTGATTCTGTCGCTCGACCGCATGTCCAAGATTCGCGAGATCCGCAGCGAAGCCCGTCTGGCAGTCGTCGAAGCCGGCGTGATCCTGCAGGACCTTCACGACGCCTGCGCGGCGCATGAGCTGTCCTACCCGATGTCTTTCGGGGCCAAGGGTTCCGCCCGGATCGGCGGCACCTTGGCGACCAATGCCGGTGGGTCCAACGTGCTGCGCTATGGCAATACCCGCGATCTCTGTCTGGGGATCGAGGTGGTGCTGGCGGACGGCCGTGTGCTGGATCTGATGAGCGAACTGCACAAGGACAACTCGGGCTATGATCTGCGCGATCTCATCATCGGGTCAGAGGGCACATTGGGCATCATCACCGCCGCTGTGCTCAAACTCGTCCCCGCGCCGCGCGCCTATGCCTCTGCCATGGTGACCGTGCCTGGTCTCTCTGGCGCCCTGACGCTGCTGAACCGCCTGCAAGCCCGCACCGGCGGCATGGTCGAGGCCTTCGAATACATGCCCCGCGATTACATGGAGCGTCTCGCGCGCTTTCGCGCCGATCTGACCCCGCCACTGGGGCACGACCAGGATCACACCATCTTTCTGGAAATCGCCTCTACCGTGCCCACCGATTGCACCCCGGACGAAGACGGTCAGATTCCGCTGGTGTCGCAACTCGAAGACACGCTGGGCAGCCTTTTTGAGGAGGGGCTGGTGCTCGATGCCGCCCTTGCGCAATCCGAAGCCCAGCGCCGCCTGATGTGGGACATCCGCGAAGCCGCCGCCGAAATTTCGGTGGCCGTGCAGCCGGTGGTCATCAACGATCTCTGCGTGGCGCTAGATCAGGTCGACACGTTCCTGACCCGCGCCAACACCACCCTGCGCGAACTGGATCCGGGCATGACCACCTGCGTCGTCAGCCATCTGGGGGACGGCAACATCCATTACACCGTCTCACCTTCGACCAAAGAACTCTGCGATCCGGTTATGGAAGCTGTCGAGGATATCGTCAAAGACATGCGCGGCAGCTTTTCCGCCGAACATGGCATTGGCCTGTCCAAACTGACATCGATGCAGCGCCGCAAGGACCCGATCGCGCTGGAAATGATGCGCGCGATCAAAGCGACCTTCGATCCCAAGGGCATTCTCAACCCGGGCAAAACCCTGCCCGGGAACTGAGCCTTACGTCCAGTCGAAGAACCCTGCGTCGGCGCGTTCCAACAGCTTTGTCGCCATTTCGACGCCCAAGGCCGCGCCGTCTTCGACCGGGGCGGACATGTCGTCGTTCAGACTTTCCGAACCGTCCGTGCGCAGGATCTCGCCCCGCAACCGCAGGGTGCCCCCGCTGATTTCTGCGAGCCCGGCGATCGGCGTCTGGCAAGAACCATCGAGTTTGGCCAGAAACGCCCGCTCACAAGCCATCGCCTGTGCGGTCGGAGCATGGTTCAATACGGCCAGCATCTCGGCGATATGGCTGTCCTGCGCGCGGTGTTCTATGGAAATCGCCCCCTGCGCCACGGCGGGCAGCATCTCGTCAGCGGTCACCGCCTGACGCGGCACATGATCAAAACCCAGACGGTTCAGCCCAGCCATCGCCAGAAAGGTGGCCTCGGCCACACCATCGTGCAGCTTTTGCAGACGGGTCTGCACCGAGCCGCGGAATTCCACCACCTGCAAATCGGGACGTTTGTTCAAAAGTTGCGCCTTACGCCGCAGCGAAGACGACCCGACCACAGCGCCTTGCGGCAAATCGGCCAGCGCCTTGCCATCCAGTGTGATGAAGGCATCAAAGGGGTTTTCGCGCTTCAGAAACGTCCCCAGCACCAGACCGTCCGGCTGTTCAACCGACATGTCCTTGGTCGAATGAACGGCAATATCGACCTCACCGGACAAAAGCCGGTCTTCGATTTCCTTGGAGAACAAACCTTTGCCGCCCAGCTCGCGCAAGGCGCGGTCCTGCACCCGGTCGCCACGCGTCGACACCGACACAATGTCGAAGGCCTCTTGCGGCAGATCGAAGGCCGCCATCAGCAGGTCCCGTGTTTCATAGGCCTGAGCCAGAGCCAGCGGGGAACCACGGGTGCCGATTTTCAACGGTTGAGCGGGGGAAGGAAGCTTGCGTGTCATGGCCAAGGCTTACCTGCGGCGGATCGGCCTGACAAGCCGGGAAAGCGCCCTGCGTGCTTGACAAAAGCGCGCGGTGCAGAGACCAGTGCAGGACATGACACACGGGAGGCCCAGATGACCGACAAGACGATCCTGAAAGCGCTGAAAGGCGAGGTGCAGAAAGTCCCGCCGATCTGGATGATGCGCCAGGCCGGGCGGTACCTGCCGGAATATCGCGCCACCCGCGCAGAGGCCGGGGACTTCCTGTCGCTGTGCTACAACTCCGATCTGGCCACGGAGGTGACGTTGCAGCCGATCCGGCGCTATGGCTTTGACGCCGCAATCCTTTTTGCCGACATTTTGCTGTTGCCGCAGGCGCTTGGCGCGGATCTGTGGTTCGTCACCGGCGAGGGCCCGCGCCTGTCGACCATCACCGCAGACGCCGATTTTGCCAAACTCAAGAGCAAGGACGATATCCACGACAAACTTGCGCCGATCTACGAAACGGTGCGCATCCTGTCGCAAGAATTGCCCCGCGAAACGACGCTGATCGGCTTTGCCGGGGCGCCCTGGACTGTGGCGACCTATATGATTGCAGGTCGCGGGACCAAAGATCAGGGCCCGGCCCATGCGCTGCGCGAAGGCAACAATGAGCTCTTTGAGAAGATCATCGACCTTTTGACCGAAGGCACCATCGAATATCTCGATCAGCAAATTCAGGCAGGCGCCGAAGTGGTCAAGATCTTTGACAGCTGGGCCGGGAGCCTTAAGGGCGAGGCCTTTGAGAAATACGCCGTCGCGCCCGCCCGCAAGATCACAGCCGAACTCAAAGCCCGGCACCCGGGCATCCCGGTGATCGGCTTCCCGCGCGAGGCGGGCGACGGCTATATCGGGTTCCATGCCAAAACCGGCGTCGATTGCGTTGCCCTCGACAATTCCGTGAGCCCGGAATGGGGTGCTGCCAATGTGCAAAAGGATGGCTGCGTTCAGGGCAATCTGGCTTCAAGCCATATGGTGACAGGCGGACAGGCCCTGATCGACGAGGTACGCCATGTGCGCGAGGCCTTTTCCAAAGGTCCGCATATTTTCAACCTTGGTCATGGTATCACGCCGGACGCCGACCCGGACAATGTCAGCCTGATGATCGAGACGCTCAGAGAAAACGCCTAAATGACAAAGCCCCGCCTGAAGCGGGGCTTTTTTCATCGGCAGGGAGCGGGTTAGACTGCGGCCAAAGCCTTATACCCATTTCGCCATCGGCGGCAGCGACATCAGCACCGCATCCGGGTTGTGGCCCGTCTCAAGACCAAATTTCGTGCCCCGGTCGTAGACCAGATTATATTCTGCGTAGAGACCACGATGCACGAGCTGCGCATCCTTGTCAGCTTCGCTCCAAGGCGTGTTGCGCCGCTTTTCCGTCGCCCCCAGAAATGCGGGCAGAAAGGCACGACCGACATCCTGGGTGAACGCGAAATCCTTTTCCCAGTCGCCGCTGTTGTGGTCGTCGAAAAAGATACCGCCCACGCCCCGCGCCCGGCCCCGGTGCGGGATGTAGAAATATTCGTCCGCCCAGGCTTTGTAGCGCGGGTAATAGGTGGGATCGTGGCGGTCGCAATGGGCTTTCTGCACCGCATGGAACGCCTCTGTATCTTCCGCATATTCGATGCAGGGATTAAGGTCGGACCCGCCCCCGAACCACCAGCCATGCGGCGTCCAGAACATTCGCGTGTTCATATGCACCGCCGGGGTGTGCGGGTTCTGCATATGGGCCACCAGTGAAATCCCCGAGGCCCAGAACCGCGGATCATCGGCCATGCCCGGCAATCCCTTGCGCGCGGCCATGGACCGTTGCGCCCGGTCGCCCAGCTGCCCGTAGACCGTCGAAATATTCACCCCGACCTTTTCAAACACGCGCCCGCCGCGCAGCACCGACATCAGACCGCCGCCGGCGTCCGAACCATCCTCCGAACTGCGCGTGGTCTCGGAAACTTCAAAACGCCCTGCCGGCAGCTCCGCCAACGGCCCCTCGGCCTGACTGTCTTCCAGCGTCTCGAACGCGGCAACGATCTCGTCGCGCAGGCTGCGAAACCATGCTGAAGCGCGGTGTTTTTCATCAGTCATTTCCGGGTGCATCAGCGCGTCCTCATCCTATCGTCACATGTGGGCCAGAGTTACCAGCTTTGGCGTCAGATCAGCAAGCGCCCTTCCCCAGCGACGGAAATCCGATATGATGCCGTTAAGTGTAAAAAGGAGTGTGTCCCATGCGTTGGTTAATTCCGCTTGCCATTCTTCCGCTGCTTGCAGCCTGTACGCAGCAACAAATGTGTATCTCACGCGAAACCAAACATTTGCGTCAGGTGCAGGACTTCATCGCCACGGCTGAAGGCAACCTCAACCGCGGCTATGCCTTGGTCAGCAAAGACTATGTCGACTACGACATCGAACGCTGCGGCGAACGCAAAGATGGCCGTCCGATTTTCTGCCGGGTGCCCGAAGTGCATACACGTCTGGTGCCACAATCTATCGATCTGGATGCAGAAGCTGCAAAACTGGCGGCTCTTCAAAAGAAAGAGGCCCAGCTACAGATCCAGGCCAATGCCGGCATTGCCGCCTGTAAGCAGCAGTTTCCGGAATAATCACCTGATCCGCGGCTGCGATCTGCCCCTGCGCACCCCGGCGCAGGGTCTTAATGGGTGGGCGCGTCGACCGGATCGACCAGCGTGCGCCCACCATCGACGGTCAGGATCTGACCGGTCATGAAGCAGGAGCATTCCGACGCCAGATATTGTACCGTCTCTGCCACTTCGGTGGCCGGGGCCACGCGGCGCAAAGGTGTCTTGGCGATGATTTCGTTGCGATAGTCCGGGTTGTCCGCCAAAGTGTCCTTGAGGCTGGCGCTAAGCACAGAGCCAAAGGCCACCGCGTTCACCCGGATGCGATTTGGCGCCAGCGCCACGGCCATGGAGCGGGTCATCTGATCCACAGCCGCCGAAGAAATCGAAAAACCCAGAAGTTCGGGCTGCGACCGGCGCGCCGCGATGGACGACAGGTTGACGATGGAGCCGACAACACCGTTCTGATCCTCAGAGGCTTCGGCGCGTTTGATCATCCATTTCGCGACATGCTGCGTCAGTCGTAGCGACGTCATCAGGTTCTGCTCCAGCAGAATTTCAACATTGTCGTCTTCGGCGCACAGCGGATCGCTGTCGGCCACCTGCCGGGAAGCGTTGACCAGAATGTCGACCCCATCGAAATGATCGAGCGTAGCGGACAGCAGATTGGCAATGGTCAGCTTTTCCCGCAGATCCCCGGCGAAATAGGCAATGCGGGCATCGTCTGCCTCGGCGGCCTCGCCATATTCCGCGATCAGGCTGCTTTCGTCACGGTCGGCACACATCACATTGGCGCCCTGAGCCTCGAAATGACGCGCAATGGCCAGACCCACCCCATTGGCAGCCCCGGTCACGATGGCTGTTTTTCCTGCAATCGAAAAACTCATGCTCTCACCTCTATCGGTTGTTAGCGCCATCCTAGGCGTTTCGCGGGCCCCTGCGAAGGGGTTTCGCTGCGTGAAGAATCTTAAACCCGCCGGGTCCGCCAATCTCCGCGCATGTGGCGAAATATTCGGCAAGCGTCGCCTCATAGGGCAATTGCCGGTTTGCCACCAGCCAAAGCTGTCCCTGTGGGCTCAGCATGGCCGCGGCGGCACGAATGAAGGCCTGACCCAACTCCGGCTCGGCCGCGCGGCTGGTGTGGAACGGCGGGTTCATGATCACACCGTCGAGCAACTGCGGCGGTTTGAAACGCGTAGCATCTTCCCAGTGGAACACCGCCCGCGCGTCCGGCAGGTTATCCTGCGCCGAGCGCAAGGCCGCCGCTTCGGCCTCAACCACATGCAATTCGCGCACCTCATCATGCGCCAGAATGTGACGTGACAGATAGCCCCAGCCCGCACCCAGATCGGCCAGACGCGCTGGCAGTTTATCCGGCAGCGCGGCGACCAGCGCCGCCGAAGCCTTGTCGATCCGGTCAACTGAAAAAACACCCAGGCGTGTCACGAATCCGTCGACCAGTTGCAAAGCGCCCGGATCGGCCCAGTCTGCAAAAGCGCCGTTTTCAATCGCGAAGATCTTGCCATGGGCCTTGGACAGAACCTGACTGACCGTCGCGCGTTTGCGAATGTCTTTGAGCAGGCTGTCTATGCCGTCGGTTTTTTGCCCATCGACCACCACACGCGGCGCGCGTGCTGCGGCGTCGGCAATCAGCGCCCGGGCCTCGGCCTTGGCGCGGGGCACGGCGACGATGGCCAGATCGAAATCGCCCTCGGCCTCGCAGCGTACATCATATCCTGCGGCCGCGAAGGCATCGTGATCAGGCTTGAACCCCTGAACGATTTGCAACTTTGCACCAGCCAACGGCGACAGATCCGCCCCGGCACGCGGACGGTAGACCACCACGCGGTCGGCCGGCGCGGAGCCGTCCAGGAAAAGGGGAAGACGCGGGGACACCATGTCAGACAGGCGAAACGCCTATTCCTTTTCCATGGTGCATTGCAGCGGGTGCTGATGGCGGCGGGCGAATTCCATCACCTGTTGCACCTTGGTTTCCGCGATCTCAAAGGGGAACACCCCGACCACGGCCAAACCTTTTTTGTGCACGGTCAGCATGATCTCGGTCGCATGGCCGTGACCGATCCCGAAAAACCGCTCAAGCACCAGAACCACGAATTCCATCGGCGTGTAGTCATCGTTGAGCAACATCACCTTGTAAAGGGGCGGCCGCTTGGTCTTGGGCTTGGTCTTCAGCGCAACGCCGACATCGCCGTCGTCGAAACGGTCGTCTTTGTCAGCCATCATGTGAGGCGAGAGGGTCACTCTGACGTCTCCGAATTGTTGTCTACGCGAAAAGGGGATCGTGTTCGGCCCGTTATATAGACCCTTTTGTGCCCGAATAAAGAGGGTTATGCCCCTACAGGCGAAGGAGAGCCTAACAGATGACGGTAAAAATTGCGACAATCGCCTTTGATGCGGACGATACGCTTTGGGAAAATGAAGCCTTCTTTCGGGTCACGCAAGAGCGATTCGCAGATCTCCTTGCGGATTTCACCGAGCCCAATCACCTGGCCGAACGCCTGCTGGACGCCGAGCGGCGCAACCTTGGCCACTACGGGTTCGGGATCAAGGGCTTTGTTCTATCGATGATCGAAACCGCCATCGAAGTGACCGAAAAACGCGTACCCGCCTCTGTCATCGCCGAGCTGATTGCAGCCGGTCAGGACATGCTGCGCCATCCGATCCATCTGCTCGACGGCGCCGAAGACACGGTGCGTGCGCTGGCGGAAACCCATGAAATTCTGCTGGTAACCAAGGGGGACCTGCTGGACCAGGAACGCAAGCTGGCACAGTCCGGGCTGGGCGATCTGTTCGACGGGATCGAAATCGTTTCGACCAAGACCACCCCCGTCTACCAAGGCATCTTCGCCAAACACGGAGTGGCTCCCGAGGCCGCGATGATGATCGGCAACTCTCTGAAATCCGACGTCATTCCGCCTATTGAGGCCGGTGCCTGGGGCGTCTATGTGCCGCATAACATCACCTGGGAAATCGAACGGGCCGATGCGCCCAAAGGTCACCCGCGCTTTCGTCATCTCGACACGCTCACCACCCTGCCCGCGCTGATCGCGCAACTGGCAAGCTGATCGGTCAGGCCGCGATCTATTCAGCATCTGGTGGAGAGACCCTTAGCGCCCCCTAGATGTGGAAACCTCCTTGAGAAAAGCCATTAAAACCCTTGAAAATTAGTGGTTTTCTCAAATCCAAGCCTGTGCTACGCTGACCTCAATCAAAAGCTGGGCGCAAATGATCCGGCAAACCGAGGCAGAGCAATGATGAAGAGCAACGTGCAAGCGCAGGGTGTCCTGCGTGCCGTTTCAGGACGTATTTTCCCTCTCCTGTTGATCGCACTCGCGATGTCCGTCGCGATGAGCGCCCGCGCTGTGGCCGCAGAATATGCCGCACTGGTCATGGATGCGCGCAATGGCAAGGTGCTGCATGCCACCAATGCCGACACACGGCTGCATCCGGCTTCCCTGACCAAGATGATGACGCTGTATATCGCCTTCGAAGCCATCGAGCATGGCGAAATCGGGCTGGACGACATGGTGACCGTCTCGCGGCACGCGGCGTCTGAACCGCCGTCCAAACTGGGGCTGCGGCCAGGTCAGAAGATCAAGCTGCGCTATCTGATCCGCGCCGCAGCGGTGAAATCCGCCAATGACGCCGCCACCGCAATCGGCGAAGCGCTGGAAGGGTCCGAAGCGGCCTTTGCTCGGCGCATGAACCGTACCGCGCAGGCCCTTGGCATGTCGCGCACCACCTTCAAGAACGCCAATGGGTTGACCGAGGCAGGCCACCTGTCCACCGCACGCGACATGACCGTGCTAGGGCGACATCTGTTTTACGATTTCCCGCAGTATTACAACCTGTTCTCGCGCAAGACCGCCGACGCAGGCGTGCGGACCGTCAGCCATACCAACACCCGTTTTCTGAACTCCTACCCAGGCGCAGACGGCATCAAGACTGGCTATACCTCGGCGGCGGGGTTCAACCTTGTGGCTTCTGCCCGCCATGGCAATGAGCGTATTATCACCACCGTGTTCGGTGGCCGTTCGACCGCATCGCGCAACGCCAAGGTCACGGAGCTGATGGATCTTGGCTTCAAACGCGCCCCGACGCGTGTTGCCGAGATCAAACCGCAGCGTCCGCCCTATCTGGGCAAAGTCGGCGCAGCGACCATCACGGTGGCCGGCAATGAGGATGCGCCGGCTCAGGCCTCCAAAATCGTGCGGGTGAGCATCAATGTGACTCAAAGCCCGATCCCAGTGCCCCGCCCCGGCTCCACCCCGGCCATTGCACCCGAAAGCGAGGAGCTTTTGGTGGCGGCGTCAGATGGTGTGCTGGACGCATTGGCCAAGGCCAAGCGGGATGAAGAACTGCTTGCGGCGGCCACCGCAGCTGCGGATGAAGCCAGCGCCATTCTGGCGGCTGCGGTCGTTGAAGAAACACCAACTCTGCGCCCGACAGATCTGGCGCCCGTGACCGAAGACAGCAGTACCGAAACCCTGGTTGCAGAGGCCGCAACGCTCTCCGCGATCCCGGCGATCGCGCCGACACTGCGCCCCGAAAGCCTGCAACTGGCCTCGATCGAACCGACCTCGGCCAGTCTGCAGCCTGCCGTGGCCACCACCACGGTGGCGGCGGTCGAACCCGAGGTCAGCACCCAGCAGATCGTCACCCGCATGTCGACGTCTGGCAGCCGCCACTGGGGAATCAACATCGGCACCTATGGCAGCGAATATGAAGCCCGCAAGGAGTTGCTGCGGACCGCCCTGTCAGAGGTCGAAATGCTGGACGGCGCCCTGCGCAAGGTCGTGCGCAGCAAACGCGGCTTTGATGCCAACTTCTTGGGGATGACCGAAGATATGGCTGCGCTGGCCTGCCGCCGCCTCGAAGCCCGCGGCACCGAATGCGCCCCGCTCGGACCGTCGTGAAGACCGGCCAAAGGCAGAGCCGCCCGGCTCAACGCGACGATATAGAAACGTTTCAGAGGGCGTGAGGGCTCAGATCCCCGCGCCCTCTTCCACTGTCAGATCAAAGGCCGCCGCGACGAGCGCCCTCGTATAAGCCTGCTCCGGGCGCTCGAAAATGCTGTCCGCATCGCCCATTTCCACCACATCGCCGCGCTTCATCACGATCACCTTATGGCTCAGGGCCCGCACCACGCGCAGGTCATGAGAAATAAACAGATAAGCCAGCTTGTGACGAGCTTGCAGCATGCGCAGCAGATCTACGATCTGAACCTGAACTGTCATGTCCAGCGCCGAAGTTGGCTCATCGAGCACCACAAGCCGGGGACGCAAAATCATGGCACGGGCAATCGCGATCCGCTGTCTCTGACCGCCGGAAAACTCATGCGGGTAGCGGTGGCGCGTTTCGGGATCCAGCCCGACTTCGCGCATGATGTCGATCACAGCCTGCTCTTTAGAGGCATAGCCTTCGATGCGGTGCACGCCCAGCCCCTCGGCGATGATCTGTTCGACCGTCATCCGCGGAGACAGCGACCCATAGGGGTCTTGAAACACGATCTGCATATCAGCCCGCATTGACCGGAGCCGCCGGTTCGGCCAGCCCTGAATATCCCGCCCCAGAACAACCACCGGACCTTCGCTGGAAATCAGCCGCATCATGGCCAGCGCCAATGTGGTCTTGCCAGACCCAGATTCGCCAACGATGCCGAGCGTCTCGCCAGCGCGCACCGAAAAGGAGGCGTCATTCACGGCTTTCACATGGCCGACCGTCCGGCGCAGCAACCCGCGCTGGATCGGAAACCAGATCCGCAGCCCGTCGGTTTCAGCGACCACCTCGGCCCCTTCTGGCACCGGATCCGGTCGCCCTGTGGCCTCTGCCGCCAGCAGCATTTGCGTATAGGGATGTTTCGGATCATCAAAGATCGCCGCCGTCGGGCCGGTTTCGACAATTTCGCCATCCTTCATCACACAGACACGATCCGCGAGCTTGCGCACGATGTTCAGATCATGGGTGATAAACAGCATCGACATGCCCAGACGCCGTTTCAGATCGCGCAGCAATTCGAGAATCTGCGCCTGAATGGTAACGTCCAGCGCCGTGGTCGGCTCATCCGCGATCAACAGTTCGGGGTTGTTGGCCAGCGACATGGCAATCATCACCCGCTGTCGCTGTCCGCCCGAAAGCTGATGCGGATAGTCTTTGAGACGGCTTTGCGGATCGTGGATGCCGACCTGATCGAGCAGTTCGATCACCCGCGCCCGCGCCGCCGCACCGTCCATGCCATGGTGAACCAACAACACTTCAGAGAGCTGCTTTTCAATCGTGTGCAGCGGGTTGAGCGAGGTCATCGGCTCCTGAAAGATAAAGCTGATGTCATTGCCGCGCAGTTTACGCAGCTCCTTTTCCGACGCTCCGACCAGTTCCTGCCCGTTGTAGCTGATGGACCCGGACACCTGAGCGGTATCGGCCAGCAGGTTCACCGAGGACAGCGCCGTCACCGATTTCCCGGAGCCGGATTCGCCGACAAGCGCGACGGTTTCGCCCTTGTGAACTTCAAAGGACACGCCTTTGACCGCTTCGACGATCTGGCCGTCCTGACGGAAACCGACACGAAGATCTTTGTAACGCAGCAGGCTCATCTGAAAGTCTTTCTCGGGTCAAATGCGTCGCGTACGCCTTCGAAGACGAAGACCAGAAGAGACAACATGATCGCGTAGGTGAAGAAGGCGGTGAAGCCCAGCCAGGGGGCCTGAAGGTTCTGTTTGGCCTGCAGGGTCAGTTCGCCCAACGACGGCAATGCCGAGGGCAGACCGAAGCCCAGAAAATCCAGTGCCGCCAGCGTGCCGATGTTGCCCGTCACGATGAAAGGCAGCATGGTCAGCGTCGCCACCATGGCGTTGGGCAGCATGTGCCGGAACATGATCGTCCAGTTCGACACGCCCAGCGCCCGCGCCGCGCGGATGTATTCGAAATTGCGGGCGCGCAGGAATTCGGCGCGCACCACACCGACCAATGCGGTCCAGCCAAACAGGATCGTCACAAAGACCAGCAGCCAGAAACTTCGCCCCAGAATGGCAAAGAGGATGATGATCACATAGAGCGACGGCATCGCCCCCCAGATTTCCAGAACCCGCTGGAAAATCAGGTCGGTGCGTCCACCGAAGAACCCCTGTATCGCACCTGCGACCACCCCGATCAGCGATGCGGCCAGTGACACGATGATCGTGAACAGGATCGACAGGCGGAACCCGTAGATCACCCGGGCAACCACATCGCGCTTGGTGTCATCCGTGCCCAACCAGTTCTGTGAGGTTGGCGGCGATGGCGCAGCCCCCGGTCCTTCGACCTGGGTGTTGAAGGAATAGCGAATGGGCGGCCAGATCATCCAGCCCTTTTCGATCTGTTCGCCGTTGACCTCACCGTCCTGCGCATCTTCGAGATAGCCTTCAGGATCATCGAAACAGTCCACGAGCCCGCCGGTCTCGATTAGACATTGCACTTCGGGATAGCGATACAGCGCCTCGGTTCTGAAATCGCCGCCAAATTCCGTCTCCGGATAAAACTTGAAAATCGGCATGTAATAGCTGCCGCGATACTGCACGAGGATCGGTTTGTCGTTGGCCAGAAACTCGGCAAAGAGCGACAGGCCGAACAGGATCGAAAACAGGATCAGCGACCAGTAGGCGCGGCGATTGGATTTGAAGTTGCGCCAGCGGCGCTGATTGAGGGGCGAAAGTCTCATGTGTCCCTCTTTTCAAAATCGATACGCGGATCGACGAACACATACATCAGATCCGACAGGATGCCGATCACCAGACCGATCAGGCCGAAAAAGAACAGCGTACCGAAGATGACGGGATAGTCGCGTTCCAGCGCCGCCTGATAACCCATACGCCCCAACCCATCGAGCGAGAACAGCGTCTCGATGATGACCGACCCGCCAAAGAACACCCCCAGAAACAATCCCGGAAAGCCCGCGATGACGATCATCATCGCGTTGCGGAACACATGGCCATAGAGCACCCGGTGCTCGGTCAGCCCCTTGGCCTTGGCGGTGATGACATATTGTTTGCGAATTTCATCCAAGAATGAGTTCTTGGTCAGCAGCGTCAACGTGGCGAAGGACGAAATGACCGAGGCCAGCACCGGCAGCGTGATGTGCCACAGATAGTCCAGAACCTTGCCCATCGGCGACAGGCTGTCCCAATCGGGCGACGTCAGCCCCCTGAGCGGAAAGACCTGCCAGTAGGAGCCACCGGCAAAGAGCACCAGCAACATGATAGCGAAGAGAAAGCTTGGAATGGCATAGGCCGCGATGATCACGCCGGAGGTCCATGTGTCAAAGCGCGATCCGTCGCGTACCGCCTTGCGGATCCCCAGAGGAATCGACACCATATAGGAAATCAGCGTGGCCCAAAGCCCCAGTGAAATCGACACCGGCAGCTTGTCCCAGACCATATCCAGAACCTTTTCCGATTTGAAATAGCTCTCGCCAAAATCGAAGCGGACGTAGTTCCACATCATCGTCAGGAACCGTTCCAGCGGCGGCTTATCGAGGCCGAACTGGCGTTCCAGATCGGCAATGAATTCCGGCGGCAGGCCGCGCGCACCCACATAGTCGCTTTCATAGGTATTGCTCTGACCTGAACCCGACTGCCCATCGAGGCTCACATCGACATCGCCCTGCCCCCCGGTGATCGTTTCAAAGACATCGCCTTCGCCTTTGAGATTGGCAAGAACCTGTTCCACGGGACCCCCGGGAACGAATTGCGTCAGCGCGAAATTCAACACCATGATCCCGATCAGCGTCGGGATGATCAGCAGCAAACGCCGTAAAATATAGGCTCCCATGAACCGTCCTTACCGAATGAAGTCGATTGCCTGTTCCGTCCGTATGGACCCGGTCTTATTTCAATGCACCGTCCGAGCGCAACTCGGCTTCGCGATCAGCATTGACCCACCAGAAATCAAGATAGCCAAGTGCCAGCGGCGGCATTTGCTCTTCGGGCGGGTGCTCATACATATCATAGTAGGCCACCCAGTAGCTGTCGTTCATATGGGTCGGCACGATGAAATAGTCGTGGCGCAGGATACGGTCCGCTGCCCGGACCATGGCAGTCATATCCTCGTAGTTTTCAACCGTCATCAGCGCATCACCGATCTGTTCGATCGCCGGATTGCAATACCCCGCCGGGTTGAAAACATCATTGACCGCTTCGCACCCGTATTTCTGCAGGAAGGACGAGCCTTCCTCAAAACCGTTGCGATAGCCATCATAGATCATATCGTAGTCAAAACTCTGGGTGCGGGCCTGATATTGGTTCGGGTCGATCCGGTTGTAGCTGGCATCCACGCCCAGCGCGTTCAGATTCTCGATATAGGGCTTGATGATCCGGTCCCAGCTCGGGCTGTATTGCAGGAATTCCAGCGACAGCACCTCACCGTCGACGTTGCGCATCTTGCCGTCGTCCCCGGGTGTATAGCCCGCTTCGGCCAGCAGAGCGATCGCCTGGCGCATGTTGCGCCGGTCCAGTGAGCGCTCGCCAGAGCTGTGCGGCAACAGCGCCTCTTGCGTAAAGAGTTCTTCCGGCAAATCGTCGCGCACACCGTTGAGAACTTCGAGTTCCTTGCCTTCGGGCAGGCCTGTCGCCATCAGCTCCGGCGCCTGCCAGAAGCTTTCGCGTTGCGCAAACAGCCCGTATTGCAGCGTCTCATTGGTCCAGGTGAAATTATACATCAGCCCAAGCGCGCGGCGCACATTGCGGTCCTGAAACTTTTCGCGCCGCAGGTTGAACAACAAACCATAGGCCGGGGGGATGGTGCCATTGTGCAGCGACTCTTTCGTCACCCAGCCTTTGTCGAGCGCCGGGAAATCATAGCCAGTCGCCCAATTCAGCGACGAGCTTTCCTGACGGAAAGTGATTTCCCCGGATTTGAACGCCTCGAAGGCAGCAATCGTGTCCCCGAAATAGACCACGCGGATGGTGTCGAGATTGTTGCGCCCCACGTTGAACGGGTGATTATTGCCCCAGTAGTCGGGATTGCGTTTGTACTCGACCCATTGCCCCGGATCATATCCGGACAGCATATAGGCCCCCGTCCCCGGCGAGGTGTCATAGCGCTTTTCGTCGAGCCGCGCGCCGGTTTTCTCGAACCATGCCTTTTGCATCACGATGCTGGCACCGGCCTGATCGATCAAGCCGTTGCGCGGAATATCCGGCTGAAAGGTGAACTTGACCGTATGCGCGTCTAGCGCCTCGACCCCGGCGATCATCGCGCCGACACCCGCCCGCCAGGACGGTGTGGCCTCCGCCATCATCTTGTTGTGGGAGAAGACCACATCTTCTGCCGTGACCGCGGTCCCATCGGAAAAGGTCACATCATCACGCAGGTGGAACACCACCCAATCCTTACTGTCGGGATATTCGATGGTTTCGCAGATCAGGCAATAGCTGACAGATTTGTATTCATCCGCAGTCGAGGTCATCAACCGTTCATACATCGTGCTCGACATTGCCGCAGGGCTGCCCGACAGCGTGGAAAACGGGTTCATGCTGTCAAATGTGCCGACCACACCAATCGACACGCTCCCGCCCTTGGGAGCGTCCGGATTGACGTACTCGAGATGATCGAAAGGCTCACCATATTTCGCCTCGCCCCATTCGGAATACCATGTTGAGGTGATGATCTTGTCGTCATCGGCCCATGCGCCACCGCCGAGAGCCAAAGCGGCCACCACCGGAAAAAAGGCGCGGAAAACGGGTCGTGTCGTCATGATCTACCTCCAAAATGACATCTGATGTTCGGCCATCTCTGCCGCGTGTCTTTGCGAAAGACGGTAATGTGGCTGAGGGCGAACATGCAAGTTACATCAGGTCGAAAAACCGTGATCACGCGCGACAGTGCCCCCCTCTGCCCGGACAAACACCACTTGCTGCCCCGATAGCCGCGTGCACGCCCATGTCCGGTGGCGGGTTGCCAGGCTAAACTGGACACCCTAGATTTCCCTGCGAGGACGACCTCGCCATTTTGGTCATCATGCGGGACGGCCCGACACGAAGGAGATCAGACATGGCTTGGATCTGTCTTTTCGCGGCCGGCATTCTTGAAGTTGTCTGGGCGTTTTCGATGAAGAAGTCCGCCGGCTTCACGCTCGTTTTGCCCACTGTCATCACCGTCGTTACCATGGTCGCCAGCTTTGGCTTGCTGTCCGTGGCGATGAAAACACTTCCGCTTGGCACCGCCTATATGATCTGGACCGGCATCGGGGCAGTTGGCGCCTTTGCCATTGGGATCACCATGCTGGGCGAGCCAGTCACCCCGACGCGGATCATCGCGGCGCTTTTGATCATCAGCGGCATCATCACGATGAAGCTCGCGGGGGCATCCTGAGCAACAGCGCAAAGAAAAACCCCCGCGGGACAGGCTGTCCAGCGGGGGTCAATCGTCTGCGATGGCAGTCGGATCAGCCGGAGATCGACTGCAGATAGGCCACCAGATTGGCGCGATCTTCGATCTTCTTCAAACCGGCAAAGGTCATCTTGGTGCCCGGCACCACACCTTTGGGATCTGCGAGGAATTCGTTCAGCGCCTCGGGCGTCCATGCGCCGCCATGGGCCATCATCGGATCGGAATAGCTGAAATCGCCGACAGAGGCGACTTCGCGACCGAACACACCGTCCAGATGCGGACCGGTGCCGTTGGTGCCATCAACCTTGTGGCAGGCTTTACACTTGGCAAAGACCTTTTCGCCGCGACCGACGTCGGCAGAGGCAAGCAGTTCGTCAAAGCTCACTTCGACAACATCTTCTTCGACAGCGTCATCTTCACCAGTGGAAATGACGTAGGCCTGAACATGCTCACCGTCATGGCCAGTGGCTTTCATGCCATAAATGGAGTCACCGGCGAGAAAGGCGATGACAAAAAGCGCAAGCGTGCCACAGAAGCCACCAACGATCTTAACAAGGGTCATAGTGTCGAACATGTTGCGTTCCGTCTATATGGGTTCGTTCCGCGATATCTACCCGCTTCCCCTGATTCATTTCAAGGTATAAGACCAAGCCACAAACAACTTCGTGCACAGTAAAACGGCAAAAAGGGGTCAAAAATGACCGGACGCATCGCTTTTCAAGGAGAACTTGGATCTTATTCCCACCAAGCCTGCCGCGAAACCCGGCCCGATTTTGAACCGCTGCCCTGCCCCACATTCGAAGACGCGATGGAGGCCGTGCGCTCCGGCGCCGCCGACATCGGGATGATCGCCGTCGAAAATTCCACCTACGGCCGCGTGCAGGATGTGTATCATCTGTTGCCCGAATCCGGATTGCATATCATCGACGAAACCTTCGTCCGTGTGCACGTCAACCTGCTGGCTCTTCCGGGCACGAAAACCGCCGATGTAAAAGAGGTGCGCGCCATGTCCGTCCTGCTGGGACAGGCGCGGGAGTTTGTGCGCGAACACGGTCTGAAAACCACGAACTGGTCTGACAATGCCGCTGCGGCACGCTCGGTCAAGGAATTGGGCGACCCAAGCGTTGCCGCCTTTGCTTCTGAAATGGCTGGGGAAATTTTCGGGCTCGACGTTCTGGAACGTCATATTGAGGACCACGATCTCAACACCACGCGCTTTCTCATCATGTCCCGCGATCCCGATTATTCGCGCCGCGCCGACAAGATGGTCACCGCTTTCATGTTCCGCGTTCGTAACATCCCCGCCGCGCTCTACAAGGCCATGGGGGGCTTTGCGACCAACGGCATCAACATGACCAAGCTGGAAAGCTACATGGTCAACGGCGTCTTCACCGCGACACAATTCTACGCCGACATCGAAGGCCACCCGGAAGATGCAAATGTCCGGCTGGCGCTGGATGAACTAGGCTATTTCACAGAGATGGTCGAGATCCTCGGCGTCTATCCCGCCGACCCGCGCCGCACCTAACAAAGGCCCGCCGCAGGCCGGAGGCCACAAGGCGCCGGTCGCGGCGTTACGCCGCAGGATCGTACTCCACAGACATCTGCGCACAAAAGCGCGCCGCGCGTTTTTCGAACCGTTTCTGCAATGATCCTTTGGCAAATTTCATCGATTGCAGCAGCACCCGTGCCGAAAAACTCTTGGGGCGCAGATCGCATCCAACCTGCAGGCGGGAGCGTTTGCGCGACAGCGCGAGCACATCGAGCGTTATATCTACCGTCAACCCGCCCGAACGCGCGACCGCATAGAGCGCCTCCGGCGGTTCAAAACGTGTCAGCTCGATCTCGACATCATGCATTTTTCCACGAAACGGGGCACGCATGTCCCAAATTGTACCGACACCGGCAAACGGTGTGCCGTCGCGGCGCGATGCCTCTATCCCCCGGCGCATGGCCTGGCGTTCAAAGCTCGCAAAATCTGTCAGACATCCAAAGACATGATCAGCGGGCGCCTCGACATCCTGACGCGTTGAAAACTTCATCTCTCGGTCACCTGCTTTTCAGCGCATCCTCTACGCATATTTCGTCATTCCCAGGAATCTTCAAGCCATTTGCTCATCAGGAACTGTGCAATCGCGCCACGCCGCGCCGGTCGGATCTCCGGATGCAGCCCAACCATGGCCTTGGACAGATCCTCGCGCGACACCCAGCGCGCATCCTGAATTTCCGCCGGATCAACCGTGATTTCCGTGCTCAGCGCCTCGGCCCGACAGCCAAACATCAAGGATGCGGGGAACGGCCAGGGTTGGCTGGCCACATAATGAACTGCCCCGACCCGCACCCCGGATTCTTCGGCCACTTCGCGGCGCACAGCAGCCTCGATCGGCTCTCCCGGCTCCACAAAGCCCGCCAACAACGAATACATGCCTTCCGGCCAATTGGCATTGCGCCCCAGTAGGACCGAGTTGCCATGGGTCACCAGCATTATCACCACCGGATCGGTGCGCGGAAAATGCTGCGCGCCGCATCCCGGACAATCGCGTCGCCAGCCGCCTTCGGCCATCGCGCTGGATTGCCCGCAGTTGGCGCAGAACCCGTGCCGCGCGTGCCATTCCAGAATGCCGCGCGCGGTGGCGGCGACTTCCGCCTCCCAGGGCAACACCTGCGCCATCACGGCGCGCAATTCGCGAAACTGACCTTCGGGAAGTTCGGCGCAGCGCACTCCTTCAGCGCTCCAGCCGGTGCTGGCCACCTCAGGATCACCAATGGCCACCAGATCCGACAGGTCGACGGCGAAAAGCGGCATATCCTGTGGCCCCAGCCCCAGAAACAGCGCGGTTTGTTCCCGCCCTGCCAAGACGGGATGCGCTGAGGGCAACAGCACCATGGCACCGGCCCTGTCCATGAGCGGCATCTTGTTCCAAAGCGGCAGAACCACAGCCGCCCCCTGCGCCCAAAGGGCGGAGGATTGCGGTCTTAAATGCGCCGCACGGTCCAAAAGACCGGCTGAAAACACGGGGGATTGATCTTGCATGGCAAAGGGATAGGCCGCAATTTCAGGCATCGCAACACGCGATCGCGGCAGAATGGCCGTTTTTCGCGGGCCACACCGACTTGCCCGGGGCGCAACGATTGTCATCCCATGCATGGCGGGCTATCCCAACCGGGCCCAACCGGACAGGACGCGATGCCCCGTCGCTCCGACGTCCCTTTTCCCAACCCAAAGGCTTTCGCAATGGCAGATCCGGCACAAACGTCCCAACATCCCTTTTCCACCTCGGCCACCGAAGGCCAGGTGCATCTGCGGATACTGGAAACGACCGATCTGCATATGCATGTCTTTCCCTATGACTATTTCGCCGACAAACCGATGGACAGCGCGGGGCTGGCGCGCACGGCCACATTGATGGAGCGGGCCCGCCAGGAGGCCGCAAACTGCCTGCTTCTGGACAATGGGGATTTTCTGCAAGGCAATCCCATGGGCGATTTCATGGCTCATGAAAAAGAGCTGGGGCCGGGCGAATTGCACCCGATGATCGCCGCCATGAATACGCTCGGCTATGACGCTTCGACGCTGGGCAACCATGAATTCAACTACGGCATTCCCTTTTTGATGACGACGATTGCTGGCGCGGATTTCCCCATCGTTTCGGCCAATATCGTAAAGACCGAAGGGGCGACGCCGGTCGAAGACGACACACTGGTCCCGCCCTATGTGATCCTGGAACGCAGCTTGACAGATGGCGCGGGCGAAGCGCAGACCATCAAAATCGGGCTGATCGGCCTCGCCCCGCCGCAAATCATGATGTGGGATCACAAGAATGTCGCAGGGCAGATTTCCCTGCGCGACATCGTGGACACCGCCCGCGCCTATGTTCCGGAAATCCGGGCACAGGGCGCGGATATTGTCATCGCCCTGAGCCACACCGGCATCGGGCCAGGCACGCACACAGAGGGCATGGAAAACGCGGCCGTGCCACTGGCCGCGATCGAAGGGATCGACGCGCTTCTGACCGGCCACACCCACCTTCTTTTCCCCTCGCCGATGTTCTACGGGCTGCCCGACATTGACGCGCAGGCCGGGCTGATCCACGGCAAGCCCGCGATGATGCCCGGTTACTGGGGGTCGCATCTTGGGGTCATGGATCTGTTGCTCGAACAGCAGGACGGCGTGTGGCGCATCCGCGACAGCGAAACCGCTCTGCGGCCCATCGCCACCCGCAATCCCGACCTGAGCCTCTCCCCGACTGTAGAAAGCGCCCCCGCCGTTATTGCCGCAACTGAGCGCGCCCATTTCGACACACTCGACTATGTGCGCCGCCCGGTCGGGCGCACTGAAACCCCGCTGCATTCCTATTTCGCACTGCTCACCGACGACCCGTCGGTGCAGCTCGTGGCCAATGCCCAGATCGCCTATACCACCGAGATGATGAAGGGCACCGCGCACGAAGGTCTACCGGTGCTGTCCTGCACCGCCCCCTTCAAGGCCGGCGGGCGCAACGGGCCGGACTATTACACGGATATTCCGGCAGGTGATCTGGCGATCAAACATGTCGCCGATCTCTACCTCTATTCGAACACGGTGCGCGCCCTGCGCATCAATGGCGATCAGCTGAAAGGCTGGCTGGAACGTTCCGCCGGCCAGTTCAATCAGATTGCGCCCGACAGTCAGGATGCCGCGCTCCTGCACCCGGTTTTTCCCGCCTATAATTTCGACGTGATCGACGGGGTCAGCTATCAGATCGACATCTCGCAACCTGCGCGGTTCGATCACGTCGGAACGGTTCTCGACCCTACAGCCAGCCGGATCGTCAATCTGCAACACGAAGGCCGCCCGGTCACCCCGGAGATGGAATTCATCATCTGCACCAACAATTACCGCGCCTATGGCGGCGGCAGCTTTCCCGGCGCCGATGGCAGCACCGTGGTGTTTGAGGGTCCGGATGCCAACCGCGACATCGTGGTGCGCTACATTCTGGAACAGGGCACGATCAATCCCAAAGCCGACAACAACTGGTCACTGGCGCCGATGCCCGGCACCACGGTGGTCTATCACACCGGCCCTGGCGCCCGCGCGCATCTTTCGGCTCTGGAGGGGCGGACAGTGACCGATCTGGGGGACAACGCAGAGGGCTTTGCGACCCTCCGGGTCACGCTTTGAAAGCGGTCTGGGCAGCGATGCCTTTTGCATCATAGGCGGCCCAGAATACGATCAATTGTTTACCAAATGGGCAAAAATGATAATTTATGCTCAGTTTTTGCCCATTTGCCCCTTTTCTAGACAGCTACATCATTATGGTTCTCGCCCTCGGCGTCCGCTTCGGTCAGGCTGGCGCGGAACTTCACAGGGGAGAACCATGTTCAACAAATCTCTTGCCACTCTGGCCGCCATCGCCGTGACCGGCACCGCGGCCTATGCCGAAACCACGAAGGTGCCCTTCGCGCTGGACTGGAAATTCGAAGGCCCGTCGGCACCGTATTTCGCCGCCATTGAAAACGGCCATTTCGCCGAGAATGACCTTGAGGTCGAAATCTCCGCAGGCTCCGGCTCGCTCGACGCGATCCCGAAAATCGCAACCGGCGCCTTCCCGGTGGGCTTTGCCGACATCAATTCGATGATCAAATTCCTCGACCAGAACCCGGGCGCACCGGTAACGGCCATCATGATGATCTACGATGCGCCGCCCTTTGCCGTGATCGGTCGCAAATCTCTGGGCGTGGAAGCCCCGAAAGATCTGGAAGGCAAGGTGCTGGGCGCGCCGCCGCCGGATGGCGCATGGGCGCAATTCCCGATCTTTGCGGACGAAAACGATCTGGATATGGACAAGATCACCGTCGAGCCGGTCGGCTTCCCGACCCGTGAACCGATGCTGGCCGAAGGCAAAGTGGACGCGGTGACCGGCTACAACTTCACCTCCTACCTGAACACCGCTCGTCTGGGCGTGCCGGAAGACGATCTCTCCGTGATCATGATGCCCGACTATGGCGTGGACCTTTACGGCAATGCGATCATGGTCAACACCGACTATGCCGCCGAGCACCCGGAGGTGATCAAAGGCTTCCTCGATGCGATCACCAAAGGCTGGAAAGACGCCGTCGCCGATCCGGCGGGCGTTGTCGACTATCTGGTGAAATACAACCCGGCCGCCGATGCAGAGCTGGAAACCCGCCGTCTGGAACTGGCCATGGAAGGCAATGTTCTGACCGATACGGTTCTGGAAAACGGTCTCGGCGCCATCGACGACGCCCGCTTCGCCAATGCGCTGGAACAGATGAAACTGGTCTATGAGTTCCAGAATGCGCCCGACGCATCGCTCTATTTCACAGACGAATACCTGCCCGCCGCAGACGTTCGCATGATGAAATAATCCTAAGGCGGGCGGGGATTTCCCGCCCGCTTCCTTTCAGGCCGAGCCTCTATGACACATCTCATCGACATCAAGGGCGTGACCCACGCCTATAAGACCGACAACGGTCCGCTGCCCGTTCTCGACAATCTCAACATTTCCGTACCCGAAGGCGATTTCTGCGCCGTCGTCGGCCCTTCTGGCTGTGGCAAATCCACCCTGACGCGTCTGATCGCCGGGCTGATGAAACCCGACGAGGGCGAAGTCTGGCTGCATGGCGAGAAAGTGACCAGCCCGCGCTCCACCGTTGGCATGGCATTTCAGAACCCGGTCATGCTGGAATGGCGCAGCATCCTGCAAAATGTGCTTTTGCCGCTGGAAATCGTGCCCAACAAAATGACCAAATCCCAGAAAGAAGACCGCGGTCGCGAACTTCTGGCGCTGGTCGGCCTTGAAGGGTTTGAGGACAAACGCCCCTCCGAACTGTCCGGCGGCATGCGCCAGCGTGCGTCGCTGTGCCGGGCCATCGTGCACAAGCCCGACGTGCTGATCATGGATGAACCTTTCGGTGCGCTAGACGCGTTCACCCGCGAAGACCTATGGCAGATCATGCACCGGCTGCGGACCGAAGAGCCCTTTACCGGCGTGCTGATCACCCATGACCTACGCGAAAGCGTCTATCTGGCGGATGAGGTCATCGTGCTGTCAGGACGCCCCGCAACCACCCAGCATGTCGAAAATGTCAAACTGGGCGGACGCACCGATCTGGAAGTGATCTACACGCCGGAAGCCACCGACATCCTGCACCGCCTGCGCCATCAGATCGAAATCGCGCAGGGCCGCAGCACCGCAGGGGAGGCCGCATGATGAAACACTGGAAAAAGATCGTCACCCCGACCATCGCCATTCTGGTCTTTCTGGGCCTGTGGGAATTCATCGTCTGGGTCAACGACTGGCCAAACTACAAGATGGCCTCGCCTTCTGACCTGATCCCCGCCTACCAAAAATACTGGAACCTGTTCCTGATTTACGGTTGGCAGACACTCTGGCGTACCGTGGCAGGTCTGCTGCTGGCGGTGATTGTCGGCACGCTGATCGGGATGGTGATGGGATTTTCGCGGACGATGCGCGATGCGCTTTATCCGCTGCTGGTCGGGTTCAACGCCATTCCCAAGGCCACCGTGGTGCCGGTGCTGGCACTGATTCTGATTGGCCAGCACGATCTGAACACCGTGCTGATCGCTTTCATGATCTCTTTCTTCCCGATTTCCGTCGCGGTCTCGATCGGCCTGTCGACACTGGAACCGGAATATCGCGACATTCTGCGCTCGCTCGGCGCCTCGAAATGGACGATTTTCTGGAAAATCGCCCTACCCAAGACGCTGCCGGAATTTTTCGGCGCACTGAAGGTGGCGGTGACTCTTGCCTTTATTGGGACCAACCTGATGGAAATCGTCGAACCGCACGGGCGCGGGCTGGGCCATTTGTTCGACAGCGGCAAGATCAATGCCGATTACCCGCTGATGTTCGCAGTACTGATCGCCTTGGCTTTCCTTGGGATCGTGCTCTACTACATCGTGGTCGCGCTGGAAAAAATCTTTGCGGGCTGGGCCGAACGCCCACAGAGCTGAGACCCGAAGCGGAAAACGAATACAAAAGGGGCGCCAGATCGGCGCCCCTTTCCACATGTACAGTTCGCATCCGCATCAGAGTTCGCGGGTCGAGAAATACCAGTCGACGACCTTCTGCCCCTCGGGCGCATGTGCAAGCTTTTCCTGCGCCGCAGCCGCCGTCGGCGGGGTCGGCACGATCACCGGGTTCCCCGGCTTCCAGTTTTCCGGCATGGCGCATTTGTTTTCATCTGCGGCTTGCAGCGCAACAACCAGACGATGGATCTCGTCCACCGAACGGCCTGCATTCATCGGGTAATAAACCATCGCCCGCAGAATACCGTTCGGATCGATGATGAATGTCGCCCGCACAGCCGCGGTGTCCGAGGCCCCCGGCTGGATCATGCCGTAGGCGTTGGCAACTTTCATCGACAGGTCGGCAATGATCGGAAACTTGATCTCGACGCCCCAGTTTTCCTTGATGTTGAGCATCCAGGCGATGTGGGAATAGTGGCTGTCGATCGAGAGACCCAGGAGCTCCACACCCATGGCGTTGAATTCATCCTGCTTGCCCGCAAAACCGATGAACTCGGTAGTGCAGACAGGCGTGAAATCGGCCGGGTGCGAGAACAGGATCAGCCATTTGCCCTTGTAATCCTCAAGCGTTTTAACCCCATCTGTGGTCAGCGCTTCAAAGGCGGGAGCGGGTTTGTTCAGTTGCGGGCCGGTGACGGTTTCGATTTGGTCGGTCATCTCTTTATCCTTTGTTTTATCTAGGTTTTCTCGTTGACAGGCGCTGTCGCCCTGTCGATGAGAAAGAGATAGCTCTTGCGATATGATTGTTGAAACGAATAAAAAAGATAATAATAATTGAGGAAATCAATTAATGATTCTACCGACCCTGCGCCAGCTTCGCTTTCTGGTCGCCCTCGCCGATGAACTGCATTTCGGGCGGGCCGCCGAGGCCTGCTTTGTCACCCAGTCGACGCTGTCCACCGGGTTGCGCGAGCTGGAACAGACACTGGGCGCCGCCGTCGCAGAACGCACCAAACGCTCTGTCCTGATGACGCCCTTGGGCGAAGAGATCGCCGCCCGTGCCCGCGTCATGCTCGCCGAAGCTCAGGACATGGTGGAACTGGCCCAAAGCCAGGCGGGCACGCTGCGCGGCACGCTGAAGCTGGGCACCATTCCCACGGTCGGCCCCTTCCTGTTCCCGCGCCTGCTGCCACGGCTGCGACAGGACTACCCCGACCTGCGGCTCTACATGCGCGAGGAACTGACCGAACATCTGATCGCCGGACTGCGTGCCGGGCGTCTGGATGCCATCCTCATCGCCCTACCCTATGAGATCGGCGATCTGGAAACGGAAAGCCTGTTTCTGGACGACTACCAACTGGCCACCGCCCCCGGGCACCGGCTGATTTCGAACCGCCCCATCGGCGGCCCTGATCTCGACGATGAAACCCTGCTGCTGCTGGAACGCGGGCATTGCCTGCAACGTCATGCGCTCTCGGCCTTTCCTGAAAGCAGCGCCCGACAGGATGAAACCTTTGCGGCCACATCCCTGCCGACATTGGTCGCAATGGTCGAAGAGGGACTGGGCGTCACGCTTCTGCCCCAGCTGTCCATCGACGCGGGCGTAACACGCAACACCGACATTCAACTGACGGCGCTCTTCGGCACCAAGCCGCGTGAAGTGGTGCTGGCCTGGCGTAAAAGCTCGGCCCGCCATGCCGACTTTCAGCAGCTCGCCGCCCTTTTGCGAGAAGAACGCGCGCGTCTGGGACAGTGACGAACACCCCCTTGCTTTCCAATTCGGTGACGACTATGTAACGCCCTGAGAGGTTGGCGCGGGCGAGCGCCTCGCCAACCCGGTCAGGTCCGGAAGGAAGCAGCCGTAACGATGTCCGCTTGGGTCGTTGTCCAGCCTCTCACCTAAACCTTATACCCCAGCCAACCGAGGAGGGATTTGATGATTGTCGTTTACGCCCCTCGGGCAGCTGCCACCTAAGGCTTTTCCCATATTCGGACTGCCCGAAACTGTTCCCTTCCGCCGCCTCGCCGGCGCGGAAGCCCTTTCGTGTTTTGTAAGGCAGATCCATGACCTCTGATCTTAAAACCCTCGGCTGGACCCAGTTTTTCAACGGCCAGCTTTCTCTCTACGACCTCGAAACCCTTATCCCCGTGCGCCTGTCCGAAGTGCGCCGCCGCTCCGTTGTGGCGCTCACGCCCGCGCTGGCGCGTCAGGAAATCGCCCTCACCGGCGATCATGTCGCAACCGATATGGCCGTGGGTGATTTTGCCCTGACCGACGGTGAACGGCTGATCCGCGTGCTTGAGCGCAAGACCGTGATTTCACGCAAGGCTGCCGGTGTGGCATCACAGGCCCAGTTGATCGCGACCAATATCGACACGCTTTTCATCACCACATCGTGCAACCCCGATTTCAACGAAGCGCGGCTCGAACGCTACCTCGCCATCGCCATCGAAGCCGAAGCCACGCCGGTGATCGTCATCACCAAGGCCGACAAGCCCGAAGACATGCCTGCCGAGGTCTACGAGGACCGCGCCAAGGCGCTCTATGACGGCGCTGAAGTCCTGTTGATCAACGCCAAATCACCGGAGGACATCGCCCGTCTTGAGCGCTATTGCGCCACAGGGCAGACGATTGCTCTGGTTGGATCATCCGGTGTGGGCAAATCCACCATCGCGCGAGGCTTAACCGGTGAGGACATCGAGGTCGGCGATATCCGCGACGATGACGCCAAAGGGCGCCACACAACCACCGCACGTTCCATGCACCGCATGCACGCGGGCGGCTGGCTGATCGATACCCCCGGCATGCGCGAACTGGCGCTCCATGATGCCTCAGAAGGGATCGCCACCCTGTTTGAGGACATCACCGATCTGGCGACAGGCTGCAAGTTTTCCGACTGTCAGCACCGCACGGAACCCGGATGCGCCGTCCGGGCTGCGCTCGACAGCGGCACGCTCGACGCGGAACGCCTCGAGCGCTGGCGCAAGCTGATGGAAGAGGATGCGCGCAATTCAGAAAGTATTGCCGAGGCGCGTGAACGGGGCCGCAAATTCTCCAAGATGGTGAAATCCGTCAAGAAGGTGAAAAGCGCCCGACGCGGTGAGTAATGAGGTTGCGGGGACACGTCCCCGCCCTTACCTTAGCCCCAACCACCGATCGGAGAGTGAGACACATGGCGGACACCGACACAGGCTATAAGGTTCTGGCGCGCAAATACCGCCCGGAGACTTTTGCCGATCTTGTCGGTCAGGACGCCATGGTCCGCACGCTCAAGAATGCCTTCGCAGCCGACCGGATCGCGCAGGCGTTTATCATGACGGGGATTCGCGGAACCGGCAAAACCACCACCGCACGGATCATCGCCAAGGGCATGAACTGCATCGGTCCGGACGGCAACGGCGGCCCGACCACTGAACCCTGTGGCGTCTGCGAGCATTGCGTGGCGATCACCGAAGGCCGCCATGTCGATGTGATGGAAATGGACGCCGCCTCGCGCACAGGCGTCGGCGACATTCGCGAAATCATCGATTCGGTGCATTACCGGGCCGCTTCGGCGCGCTACAAGATCTACATCATCGACGAGGTGCATATGCTTTCGACGAGCGCGTTCAACGCGCTCCTGAAAACCCTCGAAGAGCCTCCCGCCCACGTCAAATTCATCTTTGCCACCACAGAGATTCGCAAAGTGCCGGTGACGGTTCTGTCACGCTGTCAGCGCTTTGATCTGCGCCGGATCGAACCAGAGGTGATGATCGACCATCTCGCTCGGATCGCGGAGAAAGAAAAGGCCCAGATCGCGCAGGACGCGCTGGCACTGATCACCCGCGCCGCAGAAGGCTCCGTGCGGGACGCCATGAGCCTGCTGGATCAATCGATCTCCCACGGGGCCGGCGAAACCACCGTCGATCAGGTCCGGGCCATGCTCGGGCTGGCGGACCGGGGCCGTGTGCTGGATCTGTTCGACATGATCATGGCCGGTGATGCCGCAGGCGCGCTTGAGGAACTCGGCGGGCAATATGCCGATGGCGCTGATCCTCTGGCCGTGTTGCGCGATCTGGCCGAGATCACCCATTGGATTTCGGTGATCAAGATCACGCCAAGCGCCGCCGAAGATCCAACCATCGGCCCCGACGAACGCAGCCGCGGGCTGACCATGGCGGAAAAGCTGCCGATGCGGGTTCTGTCGCGGATGTGGCAGATGTTGCTGAAAGCGCTGGAAGAAGTGGCCAATGCGCCCAATTCCATGATGGCCTCGGAAATGGCGATCATCCGGCTGACCCATGTCGCCGATCTGCCCATGCCCGAGGATCTGGTGCGCAAGCTCAACGACCAGAACCCGCCGCCCCGCCCGCCGTCGGGCCCGACCGGTGGCGGCGCCCCGGCCGGCGGAGGCAGCCCGCATTCCACGGCGCAGGGACGCCCGATGGGCGGCGGGCAGATCACCCATGGCCCCACGATGATATCCGGCGCAGCCACCGCCCCGGCACAGGCCCCCGACACGGCGCTGGCCCGCTATGCCCGGTTCGAAGATGTGGTCGAACTGATCCGCGATCACCGCGACGCCAAATTGCTGATCGACGTGGAAAACCACGTGCGCATCGCGCGCTACGCCCCCGGGCGCATCGAATTCCAACCCTGGGAAGATGCACCTGCGGATCTGGCCGCGCGGCTGCAAAGCCGGCTCTTTGCCTTCACGGGTCACCGCTGGGGCGTGTCGATCGCCGAAGCCCCGGAAGATGTCCGCACGATTCGCGAAATCAAGGATGCTGAAAAACGCGCGCTGGAGGCAGAAGCTAAACAACACCCGGCCGTTGCCAAAGTGTTTGAGCTTTTCCCCGACGCGAAGATCACCGAAATCCGGACTCCGGAGAAAATCGCGCAGTCGGCCCAGTTCGAGGCCCTGCCCGAAGTCGAAGATGAATGGGACCCGTTCGAAGAGTGAACGCGCCCGCAAAGCACAAGAGGACAAGTGATGTTCAAAGGCCTTGGCGGTCTCGGCGATATGGCCGGGATGATGAAGAAAGCCCAACAAATGCAAGCCGATATGGCAGAGCTTCAGGAAAAGCTCGCCATGATGACGGTGACCGGCGAATCCGGCGCCGGATTGGTCAAAGCAACGGCGACGGCCAAGGGCCAGCTGACCGGTCTCGACATCGATCCGTCAATTTTCCAGCCCTCTGAAAAGGAAGTCGTCGAAGATCTGATCCTTGCCGCCATCAAGGATGCGCAGGCCAAGGCGTCGGAAAAGGCGGAAAGCGAAATGAAAGCGCTGACCGACGATCTCGGCCTGCCCGCCGATTTCAAACTGCCCTTCTGAGCCTTCGCGCATGGCTGCCGATCGTCAGGATATCGAAAACCTCATCGATCTGATGGCGCGCCTGCCCGGGCTTGGGCCACGCTCTGCGCGGCGGGCGGTGCTGCATCTGATCAAGAAACGCGGTCGGTTGATGTCGCCCCTGGCCGACGCCATGCGCACCGTGGCCGACAGCGCGCGCGAATGCCTGCGCTGCGGTAACATCGGCACTTCGGATCTCTGCGACATCTGCAGTTCGGAAAAGCGTGCCACAGGCGAAATCTGCGTGGTGGAGGATGTCTCGGACCTCTGGGCGATGGAACGTGCCGGGGTGTTCAAAGGCCGCTATCATGTTCTGGGCGGCACGCTGTCTGCATTGGACGCCATCGGGCCCGAAGATCTGCGCATTCCGCTTTTGGTGCAGCGCGTGGGCGACGAACAGGTGCGCGAGGTCATTCTGGCGCTCAACGCAACTGTCGACGGGCAGACCACAGCGCATTACATCGCTGATGAGTTGTCAGGGCGCTGCAAAGTGACATCACTGGCGCAGGGCGTGCCCATCGGGGGCGAACTGGATTATCTCGACGATGGGACAATCACCGCCGCACTCAACGCCCGCAAGGATCTCTGACCCTATCAGGCCACAAACAGACAACAAAAAAACCCGGAGACAGCGCTCCGGGTTTTGTCGTTTTGGCGTCAGAGCCGGCGACTTATTTGTCGTCTTCGTCGTCATCCTCATCCGAATTCGGCAGGTTGAAGAAGCTGTCGGCGTCCGGCACGGCCTCTTCTTTTTCGTCGTCGTCATTGCTGAGCGAGAAGGTTTCCAGACCGGAAATCGCGGTCGGGATTTTCGGCTCGACCTCCATCTCCAGAGATTGTTCGGTCGACAGCAGCTTGCGACGTTCGTCATCGGTCATCGCCGCGCCTTCGGCGGCACGTTTCTGGGCAGCTTTCTGAACAGCGGCATCCAGTTCGGACTGTTTACACAGACCCAGAGCGACCGGGTCGATCGGCTGCATGTTGGCGATGTTCCAGTGGGTGCGTTCGCGGATGGCCTGAATCGTCGGCTTGGTGGTGCCCACCAGTTTGGCGATCTGCGCATCGGCCAGCTCCGGGTGGAACTTGACCAGCCAGAGGATCGAGTTCGGACGGTCCTGACGTTTGGACAGCGGCGTATAGCGCGGACCGCGACGTTTTTCTTCACCCTGTGCCGCGGCGTTGAATTTCAGCGCCAGCTTGTGCAGCGGGTTGTCCTCGCCCTTTTTGATCTCTTCGGCGGTCAGCTGGTTGTTGGCCACGGGGTCAAACCCGCGCACGCCACCGGCCACATCGCCATCGGCGATGCCCTGAACCTCAAGCTCATGCAGGCCGCAGAAATCCGCGATCTGTTTGAAGCTCAGCGTGGTGTTGTCGACCAGCCAAACGGCGGTGGCTTTCGCCATAATCGGTTTTGCCATGGGTCACACTCCTTAAAAATGCGGCTCTCCCCGGATGCAACTTTCCCGTCGCCTCGAAGGGCTTTCCCCGGCTGGGGACGGTTCTCGTTGTCGGGGAACTTGCGCGCTGTATAGTGCGGATCGCGAACAGAGGAAAGAGAAAATGCGTAAACGGATCGTGAGTGCCCTGACTGCCTTGGCCCTGCTGGCCCCGATGGGGGGCTTTGCAGAGGGCGAAAAAGCCGGGGATTTTGACTATTATGTCCTGTCGCTGTCATGGTCCCCCACATGGTGTGCGCTGGAAGGCGACGCACGGCAATCGCCGCAATGCGATCAGGATTTTGGCTGGGTGCTGCACGGGCTCTGGCCGCAGTATGAACGCGGCTGGCCCTCCTATTGTCACACCACTGCGCGCGATCCGTCCCGTCGTCAAACCGCTGCCATGGCCGACATCATGGGCACGACCGGGGCGGCGTGGTATCAATGGAAGAAACACGGGCGCTGTTCCGGTCTTTCGGCGCAGCAATATCTGGACACCGCACGCGCCGCCTATGACAAAATCACCCGCCCGGAGGTGTTTCGCAAACTGACCAAGAATGTCGAACTGCCTGCTGCGCTGGTCGAAGAAGCCTTCATCAAAGAGAATGACGGGCTGGACGCCGATGAAATCACCGTCACCTGTCAGGCCGCCCGCATTCAGGAGGTGCGCATCTGCCTGACGCAGGATCTCACACCCCGGCACTGTGGCGCGGATGTCATCCGAGATTGCACGCTGGACGACGCGCTGTTGCAAAGCATCAAATAGGCTGTGCGCAAACTGTCGGCGCGGGTTTGATCTCCATCATATCATGCATCTTGAATATATGTTTTTATTGTCCCGTAGCCCGGATGGGCAAAGTGACATGAAGAGGGGGACCTATGACCAACAAAACCTGCGCCAACGCCATCGCCCGCGTTCTCGCCGACAGCTATATGCTTTATATGAAAGCGCATAATTTCCACTGGAACGTGGAAGGACCGCGTTTCATCAGCCTGCATGCGATGTTTGAAGACCAATACAGCGATCTGGCAGATGCGATGGACGACTTGGCCGAACGCATTCGTGCTCTGGGCGAATATGCGCCCGGAACACATGCGCAATTTGCCGCGCTCACCAGCATCACGGAGACCGAAGAACAGCTGTCTGCCGAAGACATGTTGCGGGAAACGGTGCGCGACTATGAAACCATTTGCGACACGCTCAAAGCCGGGATGGAACTGGCCGACGATCAGGGCGACGATGTGACGTCCGGCATGCTCGCCGACCGGCTGGAACATCATCAGAAACAGCTCTGGATGATGCGCAGCCTGTTGAAATAAGGCATACCTTGCCCGCGCAGACGGCCCGCCACCGGCGGGCTGTTCCGCTTTGACCTATGCGACCTGCAAGACAATCTTGCCGATATGGGCGTTGCTTTCGAGATAGGCATGCGCCTTGGCAGCCTCGTCGAGCGCAAAGCTGCTGTCCATCACCGGCCCGACCTGCCCGGCTTCGATCAGAGGCCAGACCTTGTTCAGAAGGGCCTTGGCAATGCGTGCCTTGGCGGCATCCGACTGCGGTCGCAGCGTCGATCCCGTCAGGGTCAGCCGCCGCAGCATCACCTGAGCAAAATTCACCTCGGCCTTGGAGCCCTGCAGGAAAGCGATATTGACCAGCCGGCCTTCCATTGCCAGCGCTCTGATATTGCGCGGGATATAATCGCCCCCGACCATGTCGAGAATCAGATTGGCACCGCCCGCTCCACGCAGGATCTCGACGAAATCCTCTTCGCGATAGTTGATCGCACGCGCGGCCCCCAGCCCTTCGCAGGCTTTGCATTTCTCAGCGCTCCCCGCCGTGGCAAAGACCGTCGCCCCAAAGGCACGGGCCAGCTGGATCGCGGTCGTCCCGATCCCGGAAGACCCACCATGTACTAAAAAGCGCTCCCCGGTCTGCAGACCGCCACGCATGAAGACATTCGACCAGACGGTGAAAAAGGTTTCCGGCAGGCAGGCGGCCTCCTTCAGGGATAATCCTTTGGGCACCGGCAGCGCATGCGCAGCAGGTGTCGCGACATATTCGGCATAGCCGCCACCGGGCAAAAGCGCACAGACCTGATCGCCAACCTTGAGATCATCCACGGCGGCCCCCACCGCCACAACCTCGCCCGAGGCCTCAAGCCCCGGCAGATCTGATGCCTCCGGCGGCGGATCGTACAGACCGGCCCGCTGCAACGCGTCGGGTCGGTTCACCCCGGCAAAGGCCACCTTGAGGACAATCTCGTCGGCTTTGGGCGCGGGCACCGGACGAGTGCAACTGGCCAGCACCTCAGGCCCGCCGTGCGTGGTGATTTCAATCGCGGTCATCGTCTCCGGAAGGGAGGCCGGTTTGGGGCTCATTGTGTCTGCTCCTCCTGTGTCGGTGTCTCGTCAGTTGCGGCGGCTGCGTCACTGGCGGCCTGTGTCCCCGGAACATCCGTGCGCCCGGCCCCCGCCGGGGCCTTGATCATGCTCAGCATGGCGTTGGGCAGCGCAAACATCGCTGACAACGCCTTGTTGTCGCGCACTTTGGCCTTGGTTTTCTCGAACTGCATCACATCGTCAATACGGCGATCCAGAAAGGCACGGGTGTCAGAGAACCCTTCGCTGTCATCGCCCAGCCAGAACAGGACCGTTGAGGCAAACACACCCGCCAATGTCGCGCGTTTCGTGTACCAGTTCACATCGGCCGACATATCGCCCAGCGCCGTCCAGATCGCATCGGCGGTTTCCCAGACCAGCCGCGTTCCCTCGGGCGCATAGACCGGCAGGGAAAACAGCGACATGCCGCGACGGACAACCTCGCGGTCGACCGATTGCAGACGCAGCCAGACGGCATGGGCAATCCGGTCGCGAAAGCGCATCTGTGACAGCTCGGCGGCATTTAGTGCGGCGACCATGTCGCGGTCTCCGCGTTTGTGATATGCAGCCGCCAGATCGATCGATCCGCGCGGCGCCGCGACCCGAGCCAGCGCCTCGGACACGCCCGAATCAGCGATAGCGGCCTTGAAGGTTTCAGGCCCCCAGCCATCGAAAACGACCTGCGGCAGGGCCGCGTCGAGCAGTTTTTCACGGGTTGGATCGGGATAAGCGGTGGTTGGCATCGAATACATCCTCCTGAGGCTTGGCGGCATAGTAGACAAGCTAGCCCGGCTTTGCTATACGGCCACCTCCTGCAATTTTTGCAAATCTAACTTAGGAAGGTGGTGACACCACATGCAGGTTAGCGTTCGTGACAATAACGTCGATCAGGCACTTCGTGCTCTGAAAAAGAAACTTCAACGTGAAGGCGTTTTCCGTGAAATGAAGCTCAAGCAGCATTTCGAAAAACCCTCCGTGAAGAAAGCGCGCGAGAAGGCAGAAGCCATCCGTCGTGCCCGCAAGCTGGCTCGTAAAAAAGCTCAGCGCGAAGGTCTCCTCTAAGACGAGGTTCGACGTTTCGGACGGTCCCTTATGGGACATATAAAAATTCAACCCCCGGAAGCTGAAACGCCTCCGGGGGTTTGTTTTGTGGTCTGTTTTGCTATGGACAACGGCGGCAGCGACAACAGCCGCGACCGCCTGGACGGATCAGCGCTTGCGCACCGGCACCGCGCTGCCCCCCTTATGCGAGGCTTTCACACGCGGCTTGCGCGGGGGTTTGCCACCCTCCTCACCTTTGCCAGCCGCCTTTGCGGACGGTTTGCCAGAGTATTTCCCAGCAGGCTTGCCGCCAGGCTTGCCCCCTTTGGCATGGGCAGGCTTGCCACCCTCAGATCCGTGACGGGGCTTGCGCTCTTTGCGTGCGGGTTTGGCGGCGCTGTGCACGGCCTCGTCGCGTTCTTTGCGCGGCGGTTTTTCAAACTTTTCGTATTTGGGCTTGTCCGCAGACGGGCGCCCTTTCGGCGCACCAGCCTCATCGCGGGGTCGCTCATGACGGGGTTTGTCATAAGCTTTGTCAAAGGACTTTGCGCCGCGCGGCTTTTGCGGGCGTCCTGCCGGGCTGCGCCGCGCACCGGCGGGCGCCTTGCTGAAGGTCGGCGTGCCCTCCACAGGCGTCACATAGACTTCATCTTCCAGCTCGCCATTGGCGCCAAGACGGTTCAGGAAATCCGGCAGCGCCGGAGCGGACAGTTCCACAAAGGTTTCCCGGTCCTCCATGCGGATCTTGCCGATCTTGCTTTTGTCCAGATTGCCCGCACGGCACAAAAGCGGCAGCAACCAGCGCGGCTCCGCCCCTTTGTCACGACCGACCGACAGGGACACCCAGACCGACGGACCAAAGGCTGCGCGGGCATCCTGCGGACGCTTCGCGGTATGCACGTTCAGTTCCTCGGGGGCCGAAAGCCCCGCACGATAGAGGCGCAGACAGGCGGCCGCCACCTGTTCCGGACTGAAGCGCTCCAGAAGCTTTCCAGCAAAGGCCGTGTCGGCCTCTTCCAAGGGCGCCTCCCAGGCGGGATCGTCCATGATGCGCTGTTCGTCGAGCGCATAGATTTCTTCTGCGGTAGGCGCGTATTTCCATTCCGCATCGATCTTGGCCCATTTCAGCAGACGGGCGGCCTTTTTGGACACATTGTCAGGCGCAATCAGGACAGAAGTCCCCTTGCGACCGGCACGGCCCGTGCGGCCCGAACGGTGCAGCAACCCTTCGGTGTTGGTTGGCAGATCGGCGTGAATCACCAGTTCGAGATTGGGCAGATCGATGCCGCGTGCCGCCACATCGGTCGCAACGCAGACACGGGCGCGCCCGTCGCGCAGCGCCTGCAGCGCATGCGAACGTTCGTCCTGGCTGAGTTCGCCGGAGAGGCTGACCACCGAAAACCCGCGATTGGAAAACCGCGCGGTCAGCCGTGCAACAGCCGCGCGGGTGTTGGCAAAAACGATCGAGGTCTGGCTGTCGTGAAAGCGCAGCAGGTTGATGATCGCATGTTCCGCATCGCGCGGAGCACATTGGATCACCTGATAGGCGATGTCGCTGTGCTGACTTTTCTCGCTGATCGTGGTGATGCGGATCGCGTCGCGCTGATAAGTCTTGGCGATCTCGGCGATGGATTTCGACACGGTGGCCGAAAACAGCAGCGTGCGACGGTCTTCCGGCGCTTCGCCCAGCATGAATTCCAGATCCTCGCGAAAGCCCAGATCCAGCATTTCATCGGCTTCATCCAGCACAATGGCGCGAATGTCGGCCAGATCAAGCGCCCCGCGGGTGATATGGTCGCGCAGACGCCCCGGCGTGCCGACCACGATATGCGCCCCACGTTCCAGAGCGCGCCGTTCGGTCCGCGCATCCATCCCACCGATACAGGTCGCAATCCGCGCCCCGGTTTTGCCGTAAAGCCACATCAGTTCGCGGCTGACCTGCATCGCCAGTTCCCGTGTCGGTGCGATGACCAGCGCCAAGGGAGCCGCCGCCGGGCCAAAACGGTCCTCCCCGGCCAGCAGGGTGTCAGCGATGGCCAAGCCAAAGCCCACGGTTTTACCGGACCCGGTCTGGGCAGAGACCAAAAGGTCCGCTGCAGCCAAAGTCGGATCGGTGACGGCCTGCTGCACGTCAGTGAGCGTGTCAAACCCGCGCTCGGCGAGGGCTTCGGAAAGGGGGGTAATCATGAGGGAAGTGTCCAGATAGGCGGCGCGCAATTGTCAGGCGCAAAGATGGGACCCTCTACCGGAGAAATCCGCTCCTGTCCACTGTCTGTGCCCTCAAGGGGCGGAAAACTTGCCATCCGACGTCAAAACGCAGGGTCATCAACAGCCGATCAGCCGGGGCCACACCTTTGTAAAAGGACAGGGCGCAGGAGATCCTGCGCCCTGTAGCAACCAGGGCCTTCAAGGGGTGCCCCGGTCGGGAGGAGCTTAGAAAAAGCCAAGCTTGTTGGGGTTGTAGCTGACCAACATGTTTTTGGTCTGCTGGTAGTGGTCGAGCATCATCTTGTGGTTCTCGCGCCCGACGCCCGATTGCTTGTACCCACCAAAGGCCGCATGAGCCGGATAGGCGTGGTAGTTGTTGACCCAGACACGCCCGGCCTGAATGTGACGCCCGAAGCGGTAGCAGGTGTTCATATCCCGCGACCAGACACCGGCCCCGAGGCCATACATCGTGTCATTGGCGATATGGAGCGCCTCTTCTTCGTCCTTGAAGGTGGTGACGGAAACCACCGGGCCGAAGATTTCCTCCTGGAACACGCGCATCTTGTTGTGCCCTTTGAGGATCGTCGGCTGGATGTAATAACCGCCCGCCAGATCACCATCGAAACGGGCCGCATCGCCGCCGGTCAACACTTCGGCGCCTTCTTCGCGCCCGATCGTGAGGTAGGACAGGATCTTTTCCTGCTGCTCAGAGCTGGCCTGCGCGCCCACCATCGTGTTGATGTCGCGCGGGTCGCCCTGTTTGATGGCTTTCACACGGGCGATGCAGCGCTCCATGAAGGCCTCATAGATGTCTTCCTGAATGAGCGCGCGGCTCGGGCAGGTGCAGACCTCACCCTGGTTGAAGGCAAAGAGCACAAAGCCCTCAACCGCCTTATCGAGGAAGGCATCGTCTTCGCGCATCACGTCGGAAAAGAAGATGTTCGGGGATTTCCCGCCCAGCTCCAGCGTCACCGGGATCAGATTCTCCGTGGCATATTGCATGATCATCCGCCCGGTCTGGGTCGAACCGGTAAAGGCGATTTTGGCAATGCGCGGGCTGCGCGCCAGCGGGGCACCGACCTCGGCACCATAGCCGTTGACGATGTTGAGCACACCGTCGGGCAGCAGGTCGGCGATCAGCTCCATCAAAACCATGATCGCCGCCGGTGTCTGTTCCGCCGGTTTCAGCACGATGCAGTTGCCCGCCGCCAGCGCCGGGGCCAGTTTCCACGCCGCCATCAGCACCGAAAAGTTCCACGGGATGATCTGACCGACCACGCCCAGAGGTTCATGATAGTGATAGGCCACAGTGTCCGCGTCGATTTCGGACATGGTGCCTTCCTGACCGCGCAGCACCCCGGCGAAATACCGGAAATGGTCAACCGACAACGGAATATCGGCAGCCGTGGTTTCCCGGATCGGCTTGCCGTTGTCCCATGTCTCGGCGATGGCAATGGTTTCCAGATTCTCTTCGATCCGGTCGGCGATCTTCAGCAGGATATTGGAACGTTCCGCCGCCGAAGTCGCCCCCCAGCCCGCCTTGGCCGCATGGGCCGCATCCAGCGCCAGCTCCACATCCGCCGCATCAGAGCGGGCAACTTCGCACACTTTTGCCCCAGTGATTGGTGTGGTGTTGTCAAAATAGCGTCCATTGACCGGCGGGGTGAACTTGCCGCCGATGTAGTTGTCATAGCGCTGCTTGAACGGCGACGCATAGGCCACATTGGTTTCGTTCTGTACGTTCATTCTTGTCTCCTCCAGCAAAACGCCAGCGTCCTCCACGCCGGCTTCGAAGACAGAATGAGCGCTCAGTTGCCCTGCGTCAGCCCCGGGGCGGGACGCTGCGATGCGGCAATGTCTCACCGCTGAGACATGTTCGGATCAGTTTTCAACCTCATCGCCGATGCCAAGGCGTTTCATCCGCCGATAGAGCGTCGCCCGACCTATGCCCAGCGCCCGGGCCGCCGCCGACATATTGCCCCCGGCGCGGGCGATGGCCCGCCGCAACGCCGCCCGTTCCGCCCGTTCCAGCGCGGTCATGGTGCTGTCACGGCCCAGAATGTCCGAGGCGGGTTGGGGCCGGATCTGCGCGCCGCGTCCAAGGCCGAACATCCGGCGTGCCGCCCGTGTCGCCCCGACAATCAGATCGTCGTGATCCACCGCCAACAGAACCGCGCCTTCGGGGCGCTCTTCCGGGGCCGTGATGATCCGGGCCTTCGGGAATGCGGTGCGAAATGCATCGGTTTCGATCTGCCGCGCCGTCTGCGCCACGACATTGGCGATCAAACGCGTATAGGCTTCGGTCTGATCGGCCCGGCAGGACGACACATCGAGCGCCGCGATTAACTCCCCATCGGGGCCGAAGATCGGCGCATCCATGCAGGACATGATGGTGTTGCGGCTCATGAAATGCTCATCGCCATGGATGATCACCTGTCGCGCCTCTGCCAGACAGGTGCCAATGCCATTGGTGCCCTCGGCCTCTTCCGACCAGTCGGCGCCCACAGTCAGGCCCCAGGCGTCAAAGGTTTCTGCGTCTCCATCCTTGGAACGCTGGTCCAGAATGGCGCCTTCGCGGTCGGTCATCAGCACCGAACAACCGGTGTTGCCAACCATCTGAAAAAGTTGATCCAGTTTCGGCGAGGCCACCGCCATAAAGGCCCCAAGCCGGTCGCGCCGGTCCTGTAGCTCTGCCTGAGAATAGCGGCGCGGTGCAGCGCGATGTTCCGGGTCAAGGCCATGTTTCATCACGGATCGTCTCCAGCTCGCGGTCAGCCGCGTGCCGACAGACCCCGATTCCACGACAGAAATCACATGTTCCGCATGATGTGTGCGCATGATGTGCCACCTCCTCCCAAACGCGGCAGGCATGATCCTTACCACAGATCCGACCTATTCACCAAATCAACTTCGTGACAGGCCGGGCGCGTTCACACAGGCAGCGCGGTGGTCTTGAACACCGTTCGCATGGCGAAAGAGGACTGCATGGTCTGCACACCGGGCAGCGCCACCAAACGGCGGTGCAGCTCTGCGAAATGTTCAGTGTCAGAGGCCACGACCTTGAGAATATAATCGGCCTTCCCCGCCATCAGATGGCATTCCAGCACATCCGGGACGCTGCGCACCGCGCGTTCAAACGCTTCGAGGATCTCATCTGCCTGGCTGCTCAGCGTCACTTCGACGAAAACCGTGGCGCGCCGGTCCAGATGCCGCGGGTCAAGCAGCGCGACATAATCGCGAATGATGCCTTCGCTTTCCAGCCGCTGCACGCGGCGGTGACAGGCCGAACTCGACACATTGGCCTCTTGCGCCAAGTCGGCATTCGAAATGCGCCCCTTACGCTGCAAAATCCGCAGAATCCGGCGATCCGTTTCATCCATTTTCGCCATCTGGCATCCTGTCCCGCTTCAAGGTCTCGTTTCGCAACAAACTCCCATGAAACTTTTTCCTGGGCAAGGCGCGACGGAAACCACGCGACCTTTCGTAATATGTCTGTGTCCCCCAAGACGTGGCACCCTTATGCCACGAGAAAGGCCCACCGGATCCCCGGTGGGCCTTTTGCCATTTCACACGCGATTGGCTTACTTTTTCAAAGCGTCGCGAATTTCCAAAAGCACCTCAAGCTCGGTCGGACCGGCGGGTTCGGCAGCTGCAGGGGCCTCTTCCTCTTTGCGCTCTGCGGCCTCTTTGACCTTGTTCACATAGCGCACCAGCATGAACACGACGAAAGCGATGATCAGGAAGTTGATGACCGCCATCAAAAACGATCCATAGGCAAAGACCGACACGCCCGCCTCGCGCGCCGCCTCAAGCGATGTGCCCGGCGCTACATCCCCGGTGATCACGACATAGCGGTTGGTGAAATCAAGCCCGCCCGTGAAAATCCCGATGATCGGGTTGATCAGATCGGCAACCATGGATTTGACGATGGCCGTAAAGGCCGCCCCAACAATGATCCCGACCGCCATGTCCATGACATTGCCCTTGGCAATGAACGCTTTGAATTCCTTGAGCATATCTCTTGTCCTAAATTGCACCAGTCCCCGCCGTGCCTAAAAACACGGCCCTGCACATTGCATAGCACAGTGGCGCACATGCCCCAGCAGTTTTTTCGCGGGCAAAATACACTAGGTTGCTAAACGAACCGTTCCATCACCGTCCCAGCAGGAGACCCAAATGGCCAATACTCTCAACCACCCGATTGCCGCACGCTGGCCCGCGCTCATGCCGGAGAAGCTGCAACTCTATTCCTATCCGACGCCCAATGGCGTGAAGGTCTCCGTCGCCCTCGAAGAAATGGGGGTGGATTACGAACCGCATCTGGTCACCCTCGCGGATGCCGATGTCAAAAGCCCGGAATTCCTCAGCCTCAATCCAAACAACAAGATCCCTGCCATCATCGACCCCAACGGGCCGGGCGGCGCGCAGATCGAACTGTTCGAATCCGGTGCGATCCTGATTTACCTCGCCGAAAAGACCGGGCAGTTTCTCTCCTCCGATCCGAAAACCCGTTATGAGACGATCCAATGGCTGATGTTCCAGATGGGCGGTCTCGGGCCGATGTTGGGTCAGCTTGGCTTCTTTTACAAATTCGCCGGCGCCAAGATGGAAGACCCCACCGCCCGCGACCGCTATATCAACGAAGCCAAGCGGCTCTTGAACGTGCTCGAACAGCGGCTCGAAGGGCGCGACTGGATCATGGACGAGTATTCCATCGCCGATATGGCGATCGCACCATGGCTGAATGCTCTGGATTTCTACGGCGCCAAAGATGTCACCGGCTACAATGATCTGAAAAACGTCCCCGCCTATGTCGCCCGTTTCTATGAGCGGCCCGCCGTGCAGCGCGCCAAGGCCATTCCGGCCACGACCTGAGCGCGGCACGGCTCCAGGAAACTAACGACACAAAAAAGGGGCGCCCCGACCAGGGCGCCCCTCTCATCATGCGTTCAGATGCCTTAGCCGCGCAGGGCGCCCCCGGTCGCTTTTTCGACCTTGGCAACGATCTTGGCAGAGACAGCCTCCAGATCCTTGTCCTTCAGCGTGCTCTCACCGGGCTGCAGGCGCACCGTGATGGCCAGCGATTTCTTGTCCTCACCCAGGCTGCCACCGATGAATTCATCAAACACGCGCACCTCTTCGATCAGGGCCTTGTCGGCCCCCGCTGCGGCGTTGACCAGATCCAGCGCGTTGACGGATTTGTCCACGACAAAGGCAAAGTCGCGTTCCACCGCCTGCAGGTCATTGGTGAAGAACGCCGAGCGTGCAACCTTGCCGCCACGCGGGAACGGCGCGGCTTCCAGATAGACTGTGAAGGCCACAGCCGGACCTTTGACGCCCATTTCCTTGAGCACTTTCGGATGCAGTTCCCCGAACTGGGCCAGCACCTTTTTCGGACCCAGACAGATCTTGCCAGAGCGGCCGGGATGGAACCACGGGCTGGTGTCGCGCAGGACCTGCGCCTTGGCAGGCGCGCCGATGGCGGCCAGAACCGCCTCTGCATCAGCCTTGGCATCATAGAGATCAATCGCGCGACGTGCGCCATGCACATCCTTGGGACCAGTCGCCCCGACCAGAAGACCAGCCACCTGCCGCGATTGTTCGCCCGGTTCGCCGCCGAAAAAGGCCGGACCGCATTCGAACAACGCCAGATCGGAGAAGCCACGCGCCTGATTGCGCGCCGCCGCCTGCAACAGCCCCGGCAACAGATCGGGGCGCATATGGCTCATCTCGCTGGAGATCGGGTTGTCGAGCTTGACCGCATCATCTCCGCCGCCAAAGAGTGCGGCGGATTTCTGGTCGATAAAGCTGTAGGTCACACATTCATTGTAGCCCAGCGACGCCGCCTGATGACGCGCGGTGGACTCGCGCATCTGCATTGGCGTCAGGATCTGCTTTGCCACGCCCGTGGGGCGGGTCATCGGCTTGGGGTCCAGATGGGTCAGGCTTTCGACACGGGCAACCTCTTCGACCAGATCAGCCTCGCCCAGCACATCGGGACGCCAGCTCGGCACCTCCGCCATATCGCCGTCCATAACGAAACCAAGGGATTCGAGAATGGCCACCTGACGCTCTGCCGGAATGGCCATGCCGACCAGCGACTGCACCCGATCGGTATCCAGATGATAAGCGCGCGACACGTCGGGCACCTCGCCCGCCACCACGGCTTCAGACGCCTCGCCTCCGCACAGCTCAAGGATCATCGCGGTTGCATCGTCCAGCGCCTGCATGTTGTAGGCCGGGTCGATGCCGCGTTCGTTGCGATAGCGCGCATCTGAGTTGATCTTCAGCACCCGGCCACCCTTGGCGATGTCGAGCGTGTTCCAGAATGCCGCTTCGACGAAAACATCCGTGGTCTCATCGGAACAGCCGGTTTCCTCGCCGCCCATGATCCCGCCGATGCTTTCGACCTTGCCACCGGAAAAGATGCACATCGCACCTTCGGGCATTTTGTAAGTCTTCTCATCGAGCGCCAGAAGCTCTTCGCCGCCCTTGGCCCGGTCAATCACCAGACCGCCCTCCACCGTCGCCGCGTCAAAGACGTGCAGCGGGCGGTTGCGGTCATAGGTGAAGAAGTTGGTGACATCGACCAGAATCGAAATCGGGCGCAGACCGATGGCGGTCAGGCGATCCTGCAACCATTTCGGCGACGGACCGTTTTTGACACCCTTGATCAGACGACCGGCAAAGACGTGACAGCCGTCTTTTGCAGCGTCCGTAATCTCCACCGAGATCGGGTTCGGGAATTTGCCCTCGACCGTCTCGACTTTGAGCGGCTTCAACGTACCAAGCCCCCGCGCCGCGAGATCGCGGGCGATGCCGTGCACGCCAAGCGCATCGGGGCGGTTCGGGGTGATGGCGATTTCGATGACCGGATCGACCTTGGACGGCTGATGTTTTGCCAGCCAGTCGGCGAACTCCATGCCAATCTCGCCGTCTTCAAGCTCGATGATGCCGTTGTGCTCGTCCGACAGCTCCAGCTCGCGCTCAGACGCCATCATGCCGTGGCTTTCAACGCCGCGGATCTTGCCGACGGAAATCGTGATATCGAGACCGGGGATATACATGCCGGGTTTCGCCAAAACGGCGGTGATCCCCGCACGGGCATTGGGCGCGCCACAGACGATCTGGGTCATACCCTCGTCGGTCTCGACCTGACAGACCCGCAACTTGTCGGCGTCGGGGTGTTTCTCGGCCTCTTTCACCTTCACGAGTTTGAACCCCTTAAGCTTGTCGCGCGGGTTCTCGACGCCTTCGACCTCAAGCCCGAGATCGGTCAGCGCGTAAAGGATGTCATCGAGGGAGGCTTCGGTTTCCAGATGCTCTTTGAGCCAGGAGAGTGTGAATTTCATCTTAGGGGTCTCCCTAGGTTTCTTCGCGCTCGGCAAGATCGTCGATGCGACCCATTTTGAGCAGTTTAATCTCGCGCATCAGGCGCAATGTCGGTTTGGCAGCGAACAGGATCGAGCCGATGAGGAAAAACCATGTCCCCGCCCGCACAAGACTGTCGTAGAAAAAGAACACAGACCCGATGATGAAACAAAACGCCGCCCCGAAATCCGCAATCGTATGGGCCAGCTCGTAAGCGGCATAGACACGGTGGGTGTCGGCATTTCTGGTGCGGTTTCTGTTGTCGAAAAGGGTCATGTCACGGGTCTCTGTGTCTTTGTTCCTAGCGGTGTGTCTCGGTTTCCAGATGCTCTTTGAGCCAGGAGAGTGTGAATTTCATTGGTCTTCGCCTTTCCTATATTGACGGCGAGCCATCCAGTAATGGCCTCCATCAATTTTGGGCAATCCCAGTTCTTTTCTCAGGCTGTTTCGCAAATCCACTGTAAGTTCGGTAAAATCGAACTCACCAGATGCGGAAACATCCTTTATCTTTTGGATTTGCGCAGGACTGCCCATCAAATTGATAGCCACCATTGCTTTGTTAAAGCGGGTATACATTTCGGCCAGTTCGTCAGGAGCATATGGTTCAACCTGTTCATCTTTGAACGTGCGCGGATGGCCAAACTCTAAATCCATGTAAGCTTTAGTCAGGAAATTGATCCTTTCCCGTTTCCTTCTAGCCCGCTCTTCGGCCCAAATCTTCAAAGCTTGCCCAAGCAGCAACAATGCAACTGCGGACATCAAACCAACATTGGTTTCGAGCCAGAAGGTTGGTTCACTCACCCGTGAATCCCCCCCGCCAGCGTCGGCGTGCCAAGCGCACTAAACCCATAGTGGCGCAGCCAGCGCAGGTCGCTGTCAAAGAAGGCGCGCAAATCCGGGATGCCGTATTTCAGCATCGCGATCCGGTCGATCCCCATGCCGAAGGCAAAGCCCTGCCATTCTTTCGGGTCGATGCCGCCGGCCTGCAGCACTTTCGGGTGCATCATGCCGGAGCCAAGGATTTCCAGCCAGTCGTCGCCTTCGCCCACGATCACCGTGCCGTTTTCCCAGCGGCATTGTACGTCGACCTCGGCCGAGGGTTCCGTGAAGGGGAAATGCGAGGCGCGGAAGCGGGTTTTGACCTTGGTGCCGAAAAACGCGGTGTAGAACTCTTCGAGCACCCATTTCAGGTTCGCCATGGAGATGTCTTTGTCGATGGCCATGCCTTCGACCTGATGGAACATCGGCGTGTGGGTCTGGTCGTAATCGCAGCGATAGACGCGGCCCGGCGCGATGACGCGGATCGGGGCGCCCTGATCCAGCATGGAGCGGACCTGCACCGGGCTGGTGTGGGTGCGCAGCACATGCGGCGGGCGTTCGTCGCCCTCGGCACGGTTCATATAGAAGGTGTCATGTTCCTGACGCGCCGGGTGGTGCGGCGGAATGTTGAGCGCGTCGAAATTGTGCCAGTCGTCCTCGATCTGCGGGCCTTCGGCGACGGCAAAGCCGAGATCGGCGAAGATCGCGTAGATCTCTTCCGAGACGCGGGAAATCGGGTGAATAGTGCCTTGCGGGCGCGGGCGGCCCGGCAAGGTCACGTCCAGCCATTCTTCGGCCAGACGCGCGTCCAATGCGGCGTCTTCCAGCGCGACCTTCTTGGCGGTCAGCGCAGAGTTGATTTCATCTTTCAGTGCGTTGAGCTTCGGCCCCATGACCTGCCGCTCTTCCGGGGTCATTTTACCCAGTTCGCGCATTTTCAGGGCCACTTCGCCCTTTTTGCCGACCGCTTGCAGACGGATGTCTTCCAGCGTCGCCTCATCCCCCGCCTGCAGGATCGCAGTCAGGTATTTGTTCTTCAGATCGTCCATGACCGATCCCTCTTTTCCATGTCCCCCGCTTGGTATCACGAAGGGCCCAAAAGACAAGAAGCCGCGAGACCTCGAAAGGTCCGCGGCTTCAAAAATGCTTGTTCCCTGAGCGGGAGCTTACGCGAGCGCGGCCTTCGCCTTATCGACGATGGCACCAAACGCATCGGGCTCGTGCACGGCGAGATCGGCGAGAACCTTACGGTCCACTTCGATGCCAGCCAGCGACAGGCCGTTGATGAATTTGGAGTAGGTCAGCGCTTCGTCATGCGAACGCACGGCGGCGTTGATACGCTGGATCCACAGGGCGCGGAAGTTACGCTTGCGGGCCTTACGGTCGCGGGTCGCGTATTGGTTCGCCTTGTCGACGGCCTGCGTTGCGGTGCGGAAGTTCCGGGACCGGGCGCCATAGTAACCTTTGGCGGCCTTGAGAACTTTCTTGTGACGGGCGTGGGTAACGGTACCACCTTTGGTGCGGGACATGTGTCTCTCTCCCTCTTAGCGGTTGTAGGGCATGTAGGACTTGACGATTTTCGCATCGGGTGCGGAAAGCGTCGTCGTGCCACGTGCGTCACGGATGAATTTCGTGGTGCGTTTGATCAT